>NZ_BAAGWA010000015.1:0-87275 GCF_054780595.1 Noviherbaspirillum agri | reverse complement strand
CCGCCGTCGCATTGGCGGCCAAGCATGCCAGGATCATGTGGGCCATGCTTGCCAGAGGCACGGAATACAGGGCGGCTGCCTGAACGGATATCGGGAGCCGAAGATTAACCAACTGGAGTACCCCGCCAACGATTGCGAGCAAGACGGGTTGATGGAGAAATGAGTCGAACTCACGCAGACAAGAGCCTGGTAACGCTGATGGCCGAAGCAAGGCCGCTCAGCTAATGAGGAAGCCTGCGAGCGAATGACATCAGGGCCGGTACCGACGGGTGCCACAGTAGGCCGGATAGATTTGTGCAGTCGATTTCAAGTCAACACCAACACGGAATGTCTTGCAAAACGGAGGGAGTCCATAGATTCCTGCGTTACGAGTTCAGGCGCTACGGCATGAAACTGCAGCGCGAGGTGCTATGCACGGTCAAGCTCTCGCGCAAGCTCTTCCCGGATGAAGTCAAGCACAGCCTCGATGCCTTGGTCGAGAGGCATGGCCTCGCATCGGACGGGCGCCATCGCGCGCTCGCAGACGCAGAACTCCTCTGGCAATTCTGGGACAAGCTGCAAGCCACACTACCGCAGGACATGCTGCTGGGCGCAACGCAACAGCTGCTGCAGCGCCCAAACCTGCCCGCCCACATCGATCCCGACGAGCTGGAGGACCTGCCGGACGGCCCCGGCGTCTATGTGTTCTATGACGAGCAGGATGTGCCGCTGTTCGTCGGCAAGGCCGCCCACCTGCGCCAGCGGGTGCTGTCGCATTTTCACGGCGATCGCCCTTCGGACAAGGATGTGCGTCTCGCTCGCGCGCTGCGCCGACTGGCGTGGCACGAGACGGCCGGTGAAATCGGCACCCAACTGCTGGAAACGCAGCTGAAGAAGCGCATGCCGGAAGAAGCGCGACGACGGGAACGCGAGCGCGACCTGTGCGCATGGCAATTGCGTCCTTCGGCAGCCGGCGACCTGCGCCCGGTCCTGGTCTATGCACGGGATCAGGACTTCGGGCGCAGCGAATGCCTGTTTGGCTTGTTTACGACGCGGCAGAAGGCGGAAATGGCGCTGCGTGCGCTCGCGGAGGAGCATGGGCTTTGCCTGTCGCTGCTCGGGCTGGAAGCCCCACCAGAGGGCGAGCCCTGCTCCGCGTTCCTACAAAAGCGCTGCCATGGCACATGCGTCGGCATTGAGCCGCTGACCGAGCATCAAACCCGCCTTGAGCAAGCGCTCTCAGCGCTCAGGATCGAACGGTGGCCCTATGCCGGAGCCGCTGCGCTGGCAGAGCGATCTGCCGATGGCAGGCTCGGACTGCACGTGGTGAACAATTGGGCTTACCTCGGTACCGCGTGGAGCGAGCAGGATGCACTGGCTCTGCAGCAGGCATCTGCCGAGCATCCGCGCTTTGATCCCGACACCTACCGCATCGCATCGCGTGCGCTGAAACTTGGGAAAGTGGAAGCGCATCCCCTGAAGGATGAAGGTGCGCAAGCGGGTCCTCGATGAGAAGCGCTTGTGCGGCGCAGACGCGAAGCATCCAATTGCCGCAGCCATTCGATCATCGGAAACATGTTCTCCCCGGATAGCATGATGAACATGGCTGAAACGAAAAAGGCACCACGGACGTGTGGTGCCTTTTTCATTCGTTCACTTACTTACGCAGTCCGCATTGCGGCCGTGTCAGTCAGCAAGCATGCGAGGACACTCAGGCTTGCTTCGGTGCAGCTGCCTGTACAAACTGGCCGAACGTGCTGTTGAACGTCGCTTCGAATGCATCCATGGTTTGCTTGGCGGTGCGCGCCAGTTGCTCGTAACCATTGCCCGCATTGCCAAGGGTCGACCTGACCATTGCCACCAGCGCTTCGGAACCCACGGGAGCGTTGCTTGCAGCTTGTTCCACCAGCTCGTTGACCTTGCGGTTGACGGTGGACATCTGGGCTTCCGCGGTGTGACTGAGCTCGGACTGGATGCCTTGCGCGATGCTGAAGAGGTTGCCGCCATAAGCGACCGCCTTGGACATGCCCGGTTTGGTTTGCTCACGCACGACGGACAAAAACTCTTCCGGGTCGCGTGCCGACAACAGCTGTTTGGCCTGGCTGGATGAATCCTCCAGCGACGATTTCACGGCGGAGATATTCAGGTTGATCAGCTTCTCCACGCTCTCCAGCGTCTTGCTGGTCAGCGCGGTGTACAGGGCGAGATTGGCTTCCATGCCGGCCTTTGCGGCCATGGACATCGGGTCAGGAATCGGGAACATCGGATCTCCAAAAATTGGGTGGTACGAGCAGAACAAAGCAACTCGCGACGAGAACATGCGACGGACATGCAACGAACATGCGACATAAAATGTTGTCATTTTTTGTTGCGCAGCAACATGAAGCATTCTAGAGGCAGCCTCATGCAAGTACAAGCCGATTTTTGTGCGACGCATGATAACGCACCATTGCCTGATTTTTCTGTCAAGGTTCGATATCAAGAGGGGCAAAATTCGCCGTTCCAACACGACATGCCATGATCTTTTCGTCACCATGGAAGGGGAATCGGTCTAATATGGAATGCGCGTGCCCTACCTTTCCGGCAACCATTTGTTGTTGAAAACAAGTATGGATACTCCAGAGCCCCGTGCCCGCCTGTACTACCTGTTCCGCGCAACCAACATGCCGCAGGGGACGCCTTGGCTGGCGCGCGTGCCGGCCGGCATCTTTGCCATTTCGGTCGGCCTGTTCGGGCTGGTGGACGCATGGCAGCGTGCTGCCGCCTCCGGATGGCGCGTTGCAGACATCGTGGCCAGTATCCTGGTCTGGCCTGCCATCCTCATCTGGGTCGCATCGCTGCTCCTGTATGCGATCAAGTGCAAGCGCCACTGGCGGGCGGTTGCGGCCGAGTTCCGACATCCGGTGCAAGGCTCGCTGCAGGCCCTGCTGCCCCTGTCGATGCTCTTGGCCATCATCCAGTTCCGGCAACCGGAGCAAGGCATCTGGTTATTGCTTGCCCTGTGTGCACTCGCGCTCAACGCGGTGATCGCCTTTCGCGTCGCGTCCGTACTCATTACCGGCCAGATGCCGGCCAACGCGGTGACGCCGGCCCTCTATCTGCCGATCGTCGGTGGTGCACTCATTGGGGCAATGACCTTCGCCAGCCTGGGCTATCGCGGCTGGGCTGCGCTATTGTTCGGCACCGGCCTGTCCGGCTGGGCCCTGCTTGAAGCACGCATCCTGAGCCAGCTGTCCCATGGGCCACTACCCGAAACTGTCCGGGCGACGATTGGCGTGGAACTGGTACCGCCCGTCATTGCGACGTTGGCCGCTGCGGTGATATGGCCGGATCTCCCGGCAGACATTCTCCTGGTCGGCCTTGGCATCGCCGCCGTGCCGTTCGCGACGGTGGCGCTCCGCTTTCGCTGGTGGAGCAAGGTGCCGTTCTCGATCGGCTTCTGGTCCTTCTCGTTTCCGTTGGCCGCGCTGGCCGGCAGCGTGCTCGAGGCGGTGCACCGTGGCGGCTGGCCAATGTGGATCGGCTACGCGACATTGCTTGCAGCCTCCGCAGTCATTACCCTGCTCGCCGTGCGCACGGTGATCCTGGCAGTAAAAGGGAAACTCTTGCCGGCCCAGTAGGAGAATGGTACGGCGGCACAACGGCAAAACGGCCCGAGCGGTGCGCGGGCCGTTGTCATGGTCACAGGTTTGGCGATGCGCGATAGCGTCAGCGCTGCAGCGTTTCCGTACGGCGCATCGTCCTGCGGTCGGCGGCATGGGACGATACGCGGAACTCGAGATTGGTGATCCCGACTGCGCCCGGCGGTCCTGCAACGAAGCCGAAGCCATGCTTGACCGGGAACAGGCAGTTGTCCCGCAGTATCAGGTCGGACTGGCAGTTCGGCAACGGGCTGTACAAGTGCGTCTTGATCTCTTCCCACAGCGGCTCGGTGACCCAGCCATACAGGTAAAGCTGATTGGGATAAAGGGAATTGTCGGAATCGAGGTAGCCCTTCTGGTTTTTCTGTAGCGGCGGTTCTGAGGGCATGGCGTTGGCGACCAGCAAGTCGACCGAGCCTTCACCGATGGGATACGCCTCCTCATTCTGGTAACTGGCATACGCGATGCTGAGATGCCAGCGGCACGTCAGCGCGATCTTCTTCTCCATGCCGAATTTTTCCGTTGCCATCGACAGCCCATCGGTAACGGTCAGTTGCGTGCGGACAATCTGACCGATCAGGGTTGGCTCCAGCCTGCGGAATTCATCCAGGTTTTCATGCAGGTTCCAGAAAAACCATTTGGCCCGTTCGCCATCGGTCATGTCCGGCAGATCGGAAGCCTGCTTGGCGCCGTGCGCCTCGATCGTTCGCATGATGTCTTTCCGCTGCCTTTCATGCGCTTCGTCAACTTCTGGACCAAACCGCTGGATATAGTCGCTCCGCATAAACCTCTCCAAATAAACCTGTTTCGGGTAAATCAGTGCCGGCACCAAACCGGAAAACGCGACGCTATGGTTTGGCGCAAACCGGATATGCATGGCCGGCGCAATTGTGCATCTGGCAGATTGCATTTCCTTTACCGATCGTTACTGCTGCAAAAGTGCAGCATGTTGCATCTTGCTGCATCTGCGCACGATCTTCGCTGATAGAGCGGCATTGAGCACTGTAAGTTCATGCTTTTCATTCAGATCGGCGCAATGCGTGTTGCCGGCTACTATCGGAGCACGATAGCGCCCGCCACCCGATGAGCACGATCAAGGATGCCGCATGCCGACGCCATATCTTTGCGTGGCAAGCAGAAAACACGCTGCCGATTCCCGTCCGCACAGGCGGGAGACAAGCTCCGGGGGGGCAAGAAACAAAAAACCCGGCGCACTCGATGTGCCCCGGGTTTCCTGTTTTTTGCGGTCAGCATGCCTGACCGCAGGCCCCTGCATCAACCTGCATTAATACATGTGCTGGCCGCCGTTGATCGCGATGTTTGCGCCGGTCAGGAAGGCGGCCTCATCGGACGCGAGATAGGCGACGAGACCAGCCACTTCTTCCGGCTTGCCGAGACGACCCATCGGAATCTGCGGAATGATTTTGCTGTCGAGCACTTCGGGCGGGATCGCCATTACCATCTTCGTGCCGATATAGCCGGGCGAAATGGTGTTGACGGTGACGCCCTTCTTCGCGACTTCCAGCGCCAGTGCCTTCGTGAAACCGTGCATACCGGCCTTGGCGGCGGAATAGTTGGTCTGGCCGAATGCACCCTTCTGGCCGTTCACCGACGAGATGTTGATGATGCGACCCCAGCCGCGGTCAGTCATGCCGTCGCAGACCGGCTTGGTCATGTTGAAGACGGAATCCAGGTTGGTCTTGATGACCGCATCCCAGTTGGTCTTGTCCATCTTCTTGAAGGTCATGTCACGCGTGATGCCTGCGTTATTGACCAGCACATCGACCGGTCCGATTTCCTCGGTGATCTGCTTGATGCAGGCCTGCGCAGAATCGTAATCAGCGACATCGCAGGGATAGGCGCGGAACTTGTATCCCTGCTGCTCCATCGATGCCAGCCATTCACCGGACTTGGTATTGCCCGGCGAGTAGGTCGTCACTACCTGATAGCCCAGCGCAGCCATCTTGATGCAGATTGCTTCCCCCAGACCGCCCATACCACCCGTGACCAATGCGACTCTTGACATGTTCTGCTCTCTCTTTTCTGTTTTATCGACACTAAAAACTACGTCACCCCTGTTTCAGCCAATTACCGGCCAAATACCAACCAATTACCAGCCAATCAACGCTCGATTGCCAATGCAACACCCATGCCACCGCCGATGCACAGGCTGGCAAGACCGCGCTTGGCATCGCGGCGAATCATTTCATGGATCAGCGTCACCAGAATGCGGCAACCGGATGCACCAATCGGGTGACCGATCGCGATCGCACCACCATTGACGTTGATCTTGCTGGTGTCCCAGCCCATTTCCTTGTTCACGCCGATGGCCTGCGCTGCAAACGCTTCGTTAATCTCCATCAGGTCCACATCCTTGTGCGTCCAGCCGGCCTTCTTCAGGCACAGCTGCGATGCCGGCACCGGGCCCATGCCCATGATGGTCGGGTCCACGCCCGCGGAGGAATAGGCCTTGATGCGCGCCAGCGGTTTCAGGCCTAGCTGTTCCGCCTTCTTCGCCGACATCATGATGACCGCTGCCGCGCCGTCGTTGATGCCCGAGGCATTGCCGGCGGTGACGGTGCCGTCCTTCGCAAATGCTGCACGTAGGCCGGACAGCGCATCGATGGTCACGCCCGGCTTGATGAATTCATCGGTATCGAACACGACCGTACCCTTCTTGGACGCGATCTCGTAAGGGATGATCTCGTCCTTGAACTTGCCGGCCTTCTGCGCGGCTTCGGCCTTGTTCTGCGATGCGACGGCGAACTCGTCCTGCTCCTGACGGGACACACTGTATTTCTTCGCGACGTTCTCGGCGGTGATGCCCATGTGGTATTGGTTGTACACGTCCCACAGGCCGTCGACGATCATGGTGTCGACCAGCTTGGCATCGCCCATGCGGAAGCCGTCGCGCGAGCCCTGCAGCACGTGCGGCGATGCGCTCATGTTTTCCTGGCCGCCGGCAATGACGATCTCGGCGTCGCCGCACATGATCGCCTGCGCCGCCAGATGAGTCGCTTTCAGGCCGCTGCCGCACACCTTGTTGATGGTCATGGCGGGAACCATGTCGGGGAGACCGGCGCGGATCACCGCCTGCCGCGCAGGGTTCTGTCCGACGCCCGCGGTCAGCACCTGACCCATGATCACCTCGCTCACCTGGTCAGGCGCGATGCCGGTCTTGGCCAGCAGGTTCTTGATTACATGGGCACCGAGGTCGGAGGCAGCCACCTTGGCCAGCGACCCACCAAATTTTCCAACAGCGGTACGGCCAGCAGCGACGATTACCACATCATTCATTTCACTCTCCCTTCAGAACGACAAAAACTTGGGACGCTTGCGCCGGCAAAGGACCGCGACGGACGATTGATTGCCAAATCAGCAAGAAAGCCGCCCATCATAGCGCTGCGTGTCAACGTTTTATTTGATCTTACTCAACCGATTCCTGGCAGCTCGTAATTAGAACGAGCGTTCGCGGCAGGTGCAGGCGCGCCAGGGAATCAGGACAATGACTCGCAAGATCGGCGAGCCGCGATACCCACACAGCCTACGCTGATTTATGTTTCAACACTATGACAGCAAGGCAATTTTTTGCCTTGTCGCAATTGTTGTTTGAATAGTGGAGGCGAACCGGTAAAAAAAGCCGCACGGGGCGGCTTTCGTCAAGTTCGTGTAAGGAGGCGGCGCTATTGCCGTGATCGGCGTTGATCGGTGTTAAGCGCGGCGCAGCCGATCGACGAGATCCAGCAGGCGCGGCTTGACTTCGTTGAGCAGGAATTCCGGGGACAGATTAAACGAGGGGCCACCGCAGTTGATGCTCAAGATGGACGTGCCGTTGGCCGGGCGGAACGCGACCGCGATTGCATTGACATCCTTCTGCCAGTCGCCGAACGAGGTGCAGCAGCCAAGGGTCTGGTATTCCTCCAGTGAGCGCATCACGCCGTCACGGATGCTCGGCCATTTCTGTTCGTCGAATTCGTGCACGCGCTCGAGGATTTCGTTGCGCTCGCTGGACGACGCTTCGGCGAGATAGGCGCGGCCCATTGCAGTCAGCGCAATCGGGATGCGCGCGCCGACGTCCAGACGCAGCGTCAGCGCGGCCTGACTGCGGCAGTTTTCCACGTAAATCATCGACAGGCGGTCGCGCATGCCGAGCGACACCGTCGCATTGGAGAAGTCTGCCAGCTCCTGCATGTAGGGACGCGCGTACTGGCGGATGTCGAGCTTGGACAGCATGGCGCTACCGAGCGCCAGGCTGGCGGTGCCCAGACGGTACTTGCCGAGTTCCTCCACATACTGCAGGTAGCCAAGCTTGGTCAGCGTGTACGTCAGGCGGGATACCGTCGACTTCGGCAGCTTGGCGCGGTCGGCCAGCTCCTGGTTGCCCAGCATTTTTTCGCCGGAGCGGAAGCAGGACAGGATCTCCAGTCCCCTGGCGAGCGCCGTGACGAAATGGCGGTCCTCCTTGGCATTGGATTTCGGGGTGATGGAGTGTTGGTCTATGTTAGGTTGCGCCATGAATGCCTGCGTCGTTTCGCTGTCATTCCTGTCCCCGGCGAGGAGGACAGAAACAGAGGAGTTGCACGAATTTCGTCAAAAAGGTGGCGAATTATCCGCCAAACTACGACTCCAGCGCAAAATACAGGTCGTGCAGCTTTGCAACATCGATCTCGGCGGCGGGCTTGTCGAGGACGACTTTTCCGCTGCGCATCATATAGACACGATCGGCCACGGAAAGCGCCATGTGCGTGTTCTGCTCCACCAGCACGATGGTCACGCCCTCGTTCTTCAGCCGGCGCAGGATGTTGAAGATTTCCTGCACGATCACCGGCGCCAGACCAAGTGAAGGCTCGTCGATCAGCAGGATGCGCGGCTCGGCCATCATGCCACGCGCCATCGCCACCATTTGCGCCTCACCGCCCGAGAGCGAACCGGCCATTTGCTTGCGGCGCTCCTTGAGCTTCGGGAACAGTTCGTACGCACGCTCGATGTTGCGCGCCATCGCCGGCCGCTTGTCCTTGGTGAAGGCGCCCATGATCAGGTTTTCCTCGACGCTCATGTCGCGGAACACCAGCCGGCCTTCCGGCACCAGCACCACGCCCTGCTCCGCCATTTCCCAGGTGCGAGTCTTCGCCAGCGACTGGCCGCGCAAAGTGATGTCGCCCTGGCCGGCCGGCACGAGGCCCATGATGGTTTTCAGCAGCGTGGATTTTCCCGCGCCGTTGGGGCCGACGATGGTGGTCAGCTTTCCCTCGGCAAATGACAGGTTCACGTCCCACAGCACGTTGATCGCGCCATAGCCGGCGCGCAGGTTGCGGATTTCAAGCATGGGCAGCTCCCGTATAACTCTTGATGACTTCCGGATCGCGGAATACCGCGTCCGGCGCGCCGTCGGCGATCACCTTGCCGAAGTTGAGCACCACCACGCGGTCGCACAGCGTGGATACGGTCTCGATGTCGTGTTCGATGATCAGGATGCCGATCTTGAACTTCTTGTGCAGGTCTTCCAGCTTGGCGGTGAAGTAGCGCTTGGCGCTCGTCTCCAGCCCGGCCAGCACTTCGTCAAGCAGCAGCAGCTTCGGCTCGGTCGCGAGCGCCTTGGCCACTTCCAGGCGTTTGAGCTCCTGCAGGGCAAGGCCGGTGGCCGCGTCGCGCTCGGACTGGGCGCGCAGGTCCATGAATTCCAGGATCTCGTCGATGCGGGCGTGGTCGACCTTGCCATTGCCAAAGCGCTGCGCAACGACCAGGTTCTCGCGCACCGTCAGTTCATGCATCGGCTGCGGGATCTGGAAGGTGCGGCCGATGCCCAGGCGGGCGCGCGCATGCAGCGGCTTCTTGCTGATCTCGACGCCGTCGAAATCGACACTGCCCCCCGTTGTCCGTACCAGGCCGGAGATCGCATTGAACAGCGTCGTCTTGCCGGCGCCGTTCGGGCCGACCAGGCCGACCACCTGGTCGGACCCCATCGAGAAAGTGACGTCCTTCAGCGCAATCAGCCCGCCGAACTGGATCGTGATGCCGTTGAGCTTAAGCATGGTGGCCTCCTGCATTGCGCTTCTTGAACAAGCCGAGCAAGCCATCCGGCGCAAACAGGATCATGGCCGCCAGCACGATGCCGAGGATGATCTGGTGCCCCGACGACAGCATGGCCTTGAACACCAGCTGGTCCACAAGGTAGATGACGACCGCGCCCACCATCGGGCCGATGATCGAGCGGTAGCCGCCGAAAATCGCTGCGACGATGGGCAGCACGCTCCAGGCGCCGTTGAACGCGTAATCCGGCTCGAGGAAGTTGATGATGTGGGCATTGAACGCGCCGATCACGCCGGTCATGAAGGCCGACAGCAGCAGCATCCACGACTTCAGCAGCACGCTGTTGACGCCGACCACGCGGGTCGCATCTTCGCTGTCATGCATCGCCCGCAGCGCAATACCGTAGTCGCTTTTGCGCACCCACGCGTAGATTGCGCAGAACGCCAGCACAATCGTCAGCACGAACAGGTACGGGCCGAGCCCGGTCAGGAAATCCGCCTGCATCAATGTGGGCAGGCCGGGAATCGACGACAGGCCGCCGGAGCCGCCGGTGAGCGAGCTGAACTCCGTTGCCAGGATCTTGAAGATATGGGCGTAGGCAAGGATCGCCAGCGCAAAGTACGGACCCGACAGGCGCAGTGCCGGCAGCATCGCCAGCGACGCGACCGATGCAAACACGCCACCGGCAGGGATAGCCAGCAGCACCGGCCAGCCGGCCTTCATCGTCAGCAGCGCCGACGCATAGGCGCCGAGGCCGAAAAATGCCGCATGCCCGAAGCTGACCATGCCGCCGAGATTGCCGAGCAAGGCCCAGGCGACCGCGACGCCGGCCACGATCAGCGAAGATACCGTCAGGCTCAGGATATAGCTGTTGCCCTTGAGCGCAAACGGCACGACCAGGTACAGGACCGCAACTGCGATCCACATGAGTTTTTTCATTGGTGTTTCCTTATCCCCGACGCTTCTTGGCACCGAACAGGCCGTTCGGCAGGATGAACAAAACCAGCAGGAACAGCAGCATGCCTGCGAGCTCCTGCAAGGCCGAGCTGGCGAGCGTGACCGTCATTGCCTCGGTAATGCCCAGCAGCAGTGCAGCGAGCACCACGCCCGGCACAGAACCGACACCGGCAAGCACCGTGATGATGAATGCCTTGACCGTCAGCGAATGGCCGAGCGGCGGCGAGATCACACCGCTGGAGAAGATGGCGATGCCGGCGATCGTGGCGAGCACGCCGGCGACAAGGAAAGACGCCAGCTCGACCTTGGCCGGATTGATACCCATCAGCTTGGCCGCATCCCGGTTGGACGAGACGGCACGCACCGCGCGGCCATACCAGCTGCGCGACAGCCACCAGCCGAGCAGCCAGGCCACAGCGAGGCTGACGACGAAGAAGAACAGCTCGCTGAACATGCTGTACAGGTCGCCGATCTGCACCGCATCCTGCATCGTGGCGTTGGCGGTGGAGCGGATGTCGCTCGACCAGAACAGCAGCACCGCGTTGGTGAGGATCATGCCGAGCGCAAAGGTCAACATGAGCGAATTGAGCTCGCGATTGCGCTGGATGCGCGACACCAGGAAATAGACGATGGCCGAGCAGGCACAAACGACCACGAGCGCGATCGGCAACGCCATCATCGGATTGACGCCGAGACGGCTTTCCACGGTGTAAGCGACATAGGCGGCCAGCAGCACCAGCTCGCCATGCGCGAGGTTGATGATGCGCATGGTGCCGAAGGCGAGCGTCAGGCCGAGTGCGATCAGCGCGTAGACGCCGCCGACCAGCATGCCGGAGTAGAGGGATTGCAGGATGAGTTCTGACATGGTTCGTTAGATGTGTCGGTTGGTTCGTCGCAAAGCAGACGCATCATCTGTGTCTAATTCTTCACGGACGGGTTCCCCCCTTGCCGCGGGGAGGGCAAGGGGCGCCCGGCGTAGGGTGGGGGTCATGCGCTCGAGCCATCGCAGGCTGTTGCGCGAACACTCTACCCCCATCCCAACCTTGCCCCTTGCAGGGGAAAGGAGCCCTGCAAGGAGTCATTGCACAAGTACGTTCAGCGACTTGCGGTCTGACTGCGGATTACCAGGGCACTGCCGGGAATTTCAGCGGCGCAGTTGCCTGACCGGCAGGCGACACGATCGCGATCTTGCCGTCCTGGTGCTGGCCCATTCGGTGCTGGAAGTTCGGGTTATCGCCGTTGGCGTCGAAGGTCACCTTGCCGATCAGCGTGTCGCGGCTGGTCTTGCGCAGCTCTTCGGACAGGCCGCCCTTCTTCAGCGTGCCGTTGTCGGCAGCGCGAGCAATCGCTTCAAACAGCAGCGACGCCTTCACGTAGCCGAACTGGGCGAGGTAGTCGACGTCCTTGTTGAACATCTTCTTGTAGGTGTCGGCGAACTGCTTGCCTTCCGGCGTCTTGTACTCGACCGGGAACGGCAACAGTGCGGTGCCGATCACGTTCGGCATCAGGTCCGGGAAGTCGGCTGCCATCTTGGACGTGGCCAGCGACCACACGCCGACAACCGACTTGACCGGCGGCTTGAGCACCTTGGCGGCACGGATGATGCCGACATAGTCGTTCTCGTAGGCGCTCATCAGGATGACTTCGGATTTGTCCTGCAGCTTGATCTTGTTGATGATCGGCTTGAAGTCGGTGATCGCCGGGTCGAAAGCATGCGTCGTCACCTTGATGCCCTTGGCGGTGAGCGACTTCTCCACGCCCTTGGCCAGGTCGGTGGTTGCTTCCTTGGTGGAATACACGATCGACACCGACTTGACCTTCATTTCCTGCATCAGGTTTTCGATCGCCAGCTCGTAGCCGCGGGTATTGTTGATGCGGAAGAAGGTCTTGTAGCCGCGCTTGGTCAGGTCATCATTGACGCCGCCGGCAGTGATGTAGGTGAGGTTGTGACGATTGGCCGCGTCGGATGCCGGGCCAATGATGTTGGAGCCGTAGCCGCCGATGACTGCCGCCACGCCTTCGGACTGCAGTTTTTCGACGGCGGCGACTGCCTTTGCCGGCGCGGATTCGTCGTCGATGGTCACCATCTTGACGGTGTGCTTGCCGTTGGTCTTGTTGAAGATTTCCACGGCGGCCTGTACGCCTTCATTGAAACCGGCGCCGGAGCGTGCGATCGCGCCTGTGAGCGGCATGTGCGCGCCCACCTTGAATTCTTCTGCGTTGACAGCGGCAGCGCAGAATGCTGCGCTCAGGGCAACGCCCAGTTTCGCTACGGTGTTCAGTTGAAATTTCATGTCTCTTCCTCTTGTTAAAAAGCTCTGGTTCACGAATGTTCGGTGACGCGCTTTGCGGCGATTTGTTGCAGCTCCTTTTTCAGTACCTTGCCGGTCGCCGCCGCCGGCAAGTGATCGAGTACGACGATCTCTGAAGGAATTTTGTAGGGGGACAGGTTGGCTTTCAGGTGCGCGCGCAGCGCATCGAGCGAGACGTCAGCGCCGCTGGCAACCTCGATGAAGGCGACGACTTCTTCGTTGCCTTCCACTTCGCGCCCGACGACCGCGGACTGCACCACGCTCGGATAGCCGTTGAGCACCTGTTCCACTTCAATCGGATAGACATTGAAGCCAGAACGGATGATCAACTCCTTGCTGCGACCAACCAGCGTGACCGCGCCGTCGGGCTCGAAGCGTGCGAGATCGCCGGTGCGCAACCAGCCATCTTCGGACAGCGTGGCGGCGGTGAGTTCGGGGGCCTTGTAGTAACCCTTCATGACGTTCGGGCCGCGTACCCAGAGCTCGCCGGCGCCATCGGCGCTTTGTTCGGCGCCATGCAGTCTGACTTCAATACCGGGGATCGGCGGACCGACCGAGCAGTCGGTGCGCGGCGTATCCATGCGCGTCTGGCAGATCGATGGCGAGGACTCGGTCATGCCGTAGCCGTTGTGCAGCGTCAGGCCGAATGCCTTCTCGAAGGCTTGCTTGAGCGGCATCGTCAGCGGCGCGCCGCCGGATTGCGCCACGCGCAGATGCGGTGCCTGGATCGGCTTGCCCGTGCTTTCGCTCCATTCGAGCAGCTTGGCGTACATTGCGGGAGCGCCATGCATGACGGTGATGCCTTCCTCGGCCAGCGCGTGCGCCAGCGTGTCCGGCTGATAGCGTGCGGCAAGCCGCAGCGTCGCACCGCCCATCAAGGCGGCCACCAGCAGTGAAGAAAGTCCGTACACATGTGACAGTGGGAGCACGCCATAGATGACATCGGCCGGGCCGATGCGACGCATGCGGCAGCTGTTGGCGCCAATGAAGATCAGGTTGGCATGGGTCAGCATGACCGCCTTCGGCGCACCGGTCGTGCCGGAGGTATAGACCATGGCCGCGACCTGCTGCTTGCCGTCCTGCTCGACCGGCTCCTGCGTTGCCTGCTCGTTCAGGGGGCCGAGCAGCAATTGTCCGATGCCCGGCCATTCGACTGTTTGCGCGCCGCGCTGTTCGCCATGTGCCTTCGCCTGCGGGGACGCCGTGCCGAAGTACAAGGCGCGGCGCGCGCTGGAATGCGCCAGGAAATTATCGATTTCGCGGGCCGACAGGCGGGCGTTGACGGTGGCTGACCAGGCGTCCAGGCGGCTCAGCGCGAGTATGCACACCCCCAATGCAACGGAATTCTCTGCCACCAGCAGCACGCGGTCGCCGCCACGCACGCCGGCCTCGCGCAGTTTTTGCGCCACCGCGTCGACGACACCGCCGAGCTGCCCATAGGTAATGGACCGCTCATCGTCTTTCAGCGCAACCTTGTCCGGCTGCGTTGCTGTCCAAGGTTGAAAGACCTCGTGAATGCGGCGCGTATCGCTGCCAGCGCCAGCCGGTTTCACCTCGTGATTCATCCCGTCTCCTTGCTGTTCTTGCAAGACAGCAGAAATTATTTTGAATGGGAGGACAAATGCATCCCGGCGGAAAAAGGGTTTCCATGGATGCATTCCAAGTGCCAGATACTGGCACAAGGATTTTGGAAGCGCAACGGTTTTTTCGGAATATTGTGCTGCAATGCAGAACTTTAGCGTTTTGACAATCGTGGATGATGCCGCATGGAATCTCTCCTGCCGTTGCTATCATTCGCTATTTTCCATTGATTCGTACGCATTTCTTGACACCGCTAAAGGAAAAGCAATAGAGTTCCATTTTCTGATATATCTTTCTGCAGTGCAGAATTAGACGAAAATCACTAAGGAGATCACGGATGCGTGAGGCAAATCGCCCCGAACCCGCCTCGGCGGAAGTGGTAGTGGGTGTCGTAGGATGCGGCATCATGGGGCGCGGTATCGCGCAGATTGCCGCTCTCGCCGGCTCTTGCGTACGGCTGACCGACAGCCGGGAAGGCGCAGCCGTCTCCGCACGCGCAGAACTGCTCGCCACCTTCGGCAAACTGGTCGAGAAAGGCAAGCTGCCCCCGTCGGCAGCCGAGTCTGCCGGCCAGCGCCTGCAAGCCTGCGCATCGCTCGACGAACTGGCCGGCTGCCATGTCGTCGTCGAGGCGATCGTGGAAGACCTGAATGCGAAGAAATCGCTGTTTGCCACGCTGGAAGGCATCGTCGGCCCCGAGGCCATTCTCGCCACCAACACCTCCTCTCTGTCGGTAACGGCCATCGCCGCCGGGCTCCAGCATCCCGAGCGCGTCGCGGGGTTCCACTTCTTCAATCCGGTGCCGCTAATGAAGATCGTCGAGGCGATCGGCGGCTTCCTGACCGCGCCGGATGTCGTCGATTACCTGCTCGCACTCGGCAAACACTGGGGCCACACCGCAGTACGCGCCAAGGACACGCCGGGCTTTATCGTCAATCATGCCGGCCGCGGTTACGGCACGGAAGGCATGCGATTGCTGAATGAAGGTATTGCCAGCGTGCCGACGCTCGACAACATCCTGCGCGACACTGCCGGCTTCCGCCTCGGCCCGTGCGAACTCTTCGACCTCACCGGCCTCGATGTATCGCATCCGGTGATGGAATCGATTTACCACCAGTATTACGAAGAGCCGCGTTTCCGCCCGCAGGGGCTCACCCGCCAGATGCTGGTGGCCGGCGCGCTCGGTAAAAAAGTCGGCCACGGTTTCTATCGCTATGGCGCCGATAGCAAGAAGGAAGCGATCGCCGAACCGGCACACGCGACAAAACTGCCGTCGAGCGTCTGGCTCAGCCAGGAACGTCCGGAGCTCGCAGAACGCGTTGCGGTGCTGGTCGCCGCCGCCGGTATCCCGATTGAAAGCGGCGCGCGGCCGAGCGATACCGCACTGTGCATCGTCACGCCGCTGGGTGACGATGCCACCACCTGCTGCGTGCGCGAAGACCTCGACGGGCGCCGCACTGTCGCCGTGGAAGCCTTATTCGACACCTCCCGCCGCCGCGTCGTGATGACCACGCCGGCGACCGATGCGGACTATCTGGCAATGGCCTGCGGCGTATTTGGCGCGACAGCCGTGCCGGTGAGCGTGATCCGCGACAGTGCCGGACTGGTCACGCAGCGCGTCGTCGCCCACATCGTCAACATCGCCTGCGAGATCGCGCAGCAAGGCATCGCCGATCCGCAGGACATCGACCGCGCCGTGACGCTCGGCCTCGGCTATCCGGTCGGACCGCTCGCCTGGGGCGACCAGCTCGGAACGAAGACCGTGCTCACCATCCTGAAAAACCTCGAACAACAGACGGGCGATGCACGCTATCGCCCCAGCCCATGGCTGCAACGCCGCGCATTGCTGGGCCTGTCACTACATCACAAGGAGATCTGATCCATGCTCGACGCCTATATCTATGATGGCCTACGCACCCCCTTCGGCCGCCACGCCGGCGCACTCGCCCCAGTCCGTCCGGACGACCTCGTCGCGGAAGTGATCCGAGCACTGGTTGCGCGCAACCCGTGGCAGGCAGACCAGATCGAGGACGTGATCCTTGGCGACACCAACCAGGCCGGCGAGGATTCACGCAACGTCGCGCGCAATGCCCTGCTCGCAGCCGGCCTGCCGGTCACCGTGCCGGGCCAGACTGTCAACCGCCTGTGCGCCTCCGGCCTCGCCGCCGTGATGGACGCCGCACGCGCGATTACCTGCGGCGAAGGCGACCTATACCTCGCCGGCGGTGTGGAAAGCATGAGCCGCGCACCCTTCGTCGTCGCCAAGTCGGAGTCGCCCTTCTCGCGCGACTTCAAGGTCTTCGACACCACCATCGGCGCGCGCTTCCCGAACCCGAAGGTCACCGCACAATACGGCGCAGACACGATGCCCGAGACCGGCGACAACGTTGCGAAGGACTTCGGCATCACACGCGCGCAAGCGGACGAGTTTGCACTCGCGTCGCAGATGAAATACCAGGCGGCCTTGGAAGCCGGTTTCTTCGCCGGAGAAATCCATCCGATCTCCGTGCCGACCGGCCGCAAAACCCCGCCGGTCGTCGTCGATAAGGACGAGCATCCGCGCCCCGAAACCACAGCCGCCACGCTGGAAAAGCTCAAGCCACTGTTTGAAGGCGGCATCGTCACCGCAGGCAATGCGTCCGGCATCAATGACGGCGCAGCCGCGCTGCTGGTTGGCAGCCGTGCCGCCGGCGAGAAGGCAGGCAAGGCACCGATGGTGCGCATCCTGTCGGCAGCCGTTGCCGGCGTCGAGCCGCGCATCATGGGCGTGGGCCCCGTCAATGCGATCAAGAAAGCACTGGCGCGCGCGAACCTGACGCTGGCCGACATGGACATCATCGAAATTAACGAAGCATTCGCCAGCCAGGTGCTGAGCTGCCTGAAGCTGCTGGAAGTCGACCTGAAGGACAGCCGCGTGAACCCGAACGGCGGCGCGATCGCCCTCGGCCATCCGCTCGGCGCGTCCGGCGCCCGCCTCGCACTCACTACCAGCCGCGAACTCATCCGCCGCAACGGCCGCTACGCCGTCGTCAGCCTGTGCATCGGCGTTGGCCAGGGCCTCGCCGTCGTTATCGAAAAAATTTAATACCGGAGACATTCATGACCAACAAAGTGCAATTCCACTGGGACGACCCGCTGCTGCTGGACCAGCAACTGACCAACGAAGAACGCATGGTGCGCGATGCCGCCAAGGCGTACTGCCAGGACAAGCTGCAGCCGCGCGTGCTGGAAGCCTTCCGCCACGAAAAAACCGACCCGGCGATCTTCCGTGAAATGGGTGCGCTCGGCCTGTTGGGCCCGACCATCCCCGAGCAGTACGGCGGCCCGGGCCTGAACTACGTCAGCTACGGACTGATCGCGCGCGAAGTCGAGCGCGTCGACTCCGGCTACCGCTCGATGATGAGCGTGCAAAGCTCGCTGGTGATGGTGCCGATCTATGAATTCGGCAATGAACAGACGAAACAGAAATACCTGCCGAAGCTCGCCACCGGCGAATACATCGGCTGCTTCGGCCTGACCGAGCCGAACCATGGTTCCGACCCCGGCTCGATGATCACCCGCGCGAAGAAAGTGCCCGGCGGCTACAGCCTGACCGGCAGCAAGATGTGGATCTCCAATTCCCCGATTGCCGACGTGTTCGTCGTATGGGCCAAGGATGACGAAGGCGCGATCCGCGGCTTCGTGCTGGAAAAGGGCTGGAAAGGTTTGTCTGCTCCGGCGATCCACGGCAAGGTCGGCCTGCGTGCATCGATCACTGGCGAGATCGTGATGGATGAGGTGTTCTGCCCGGAAGAAAACGCGTTCCCGGAAGTGCGCGGCCTGAAAGGCCCGTTCACCTGCCTGAACTCCGCGCGGTACGGCATTGCATGGGGCGCCTTGGGTGCGGCGGAGGATTGCTGGTTCCGTGCGCGCCAGTATGTGCTCGACCGCAAGCAGTTCGGCAAGCCCTTGGCTGCGAACCAGCTCATTCAATTGAAGCTGGCGAATATGCAAACCGAGATCACGCTCGGTTTGCAAGGCTGCCTGCGCCTCGGACGGATGAAAGACGAAGGCACCGCAGCCGTAGCCATCACCTCCATCATGAAACGCAACTCCTGCGGCAAAGCTCTCGAAGTCGCACGCCTCGCCCGCGACATGATGGGTGGCAATGGCATCTCCGACGAATTCGGCGTCGCGCGCCACATGGTGAACCTCGAAGTGGTGAACACCTATGAAGGAACGCATGACATTCACGCGTTGATCCTTGGACGTGAGCAGACGGGGATTGCGGCATTTTAATGACGTGTTAGTGGCGTGAGTGGCGGGCTTCGCTCCGCTCAACCCACCCTACGATTGCCAAAACACGATCAGGTTGTGCCGGGCTGTTTCCGCTTCTGACGCTGCCGGCGTTGCGAGACGCAAAGCGGATAAAGAAGCGAAACATGTCTGAGCCGAAGGCGAGTTGGTTTCGCTTCCCGCTTTGCGTCTAGCAACGCCGGGAACCCCGAAGGGGCAGCGGCTGTGCGGTCGCCTTTTTTGCCTACTTTTTTGGCGAAGCAAAAAAGTAGGTGGCCCGCCGGGGCCAGTCCCGGCAAGCCCAAACGAAGAACAGACCGTACTGCATCACCGAAGAGCCGAACACCGCCGGAAGCCGGAACAAAGAACAAGCAAGAGGAACCCATGAACCTGAACTTCACCCCCGAAGAACTCGCCTTCCGCCAGGAAGTCCGCGAATTCGTCGCCACGCATCTCCCCCCCGACATCCAGCACAAGGTCTTGAACGGCCTCGTCCTCAAATCCGAGGACTACATCCGCTGGCAAAAAATCCTGCACAAGCAGGGCTGGGGCGGCAGCGCGTGGAAAAAGGAATTCGGCGGCACCGGCTGGAGCACCACGCAGCAATACATCTTCGAAGAAGAGCTCGCCGCTGCCGGCGCGCCGCGCATGGTCCCCTTCGGCCTGAAGATGGTCGCACCGGTCATCATGCAGTATGGCTCGCCCGCGCAGCAGGAACGCTTCCTCCCGAAAATCCTGTCCGCCGACGAATGGTGGTGCCAAGGCTATTCCGAGCCGGGTTCCGGTTCCGACCTCGCCTCCGTGAAGATGCGTGCCGTGCGCGAGGGTGATTACTACGTCTGCAACGGCCAGAAGACCTGGACCACGCTCGGCCAGTATGCCGACTGGATCTTCTGCCTGGTGCGCACCGATCCGGAAGCCAAGGCACAGCGCGGCATTTCCTTCCTGCTGATCGACATGAAGTCGCCGGGCATCACCGTGCGCCCGATCATCACGATGGACGGCGCGCATGAAGTCAACGAAGTCTGGTTCGAGAATGTGCGCGTGCCGGTCGAGAACCGGGTCGGCGAAGAAAACGCCGGCTGGACCTATGCGAAATTCCTGCTCGGCCATGAGCGCACCAACATTGCCGGCATCGGCATCGCCAAGCGCGAGCTCGCACGCTTGAAGCGCATCGCGTCGCTGGAGACCAAACACGGCAAGCCGCTGATCAAGGACCCGCTGTTCGCCGCCAAGATTGCGCAGATCGAGATCGACCTCACTGCACTGGAAATCACCAACCTGCGCGTGCTGTCGGCTGAGGCCGAGCGCCGCGCGCCAGGGCCGGAAGCGTCGATCCTCAAGATCAAGGGCACCGAGATCCAGCAGGCGATCACTGAAATGCTGGTGCAGGCAGTCGGTCCCTACGGCCTGCAGCTGCGCCGCGAAGCAATGGCCGCCGGCTACCAGGGCGACGATGTCGGGCCGTTCTATGCGGTGCCGCTCGCTGCGAACTACCTGAACATGCGCAAGCTGTCGATCTACGGCGGCTCCAATGAAATTCAAAAGAACATCATCTCCCAGATGATCCTGGGCCTGTAGGAGCGATTCATGGACTTTACCTTTACCGAAGAACAGCAAATGCTGCTCGACACCACCCGCCGCTTTGTGGCGAAGGACTATGGTTTCGAGACACGCCGCCAGATCAAGGAAAAATCCCCGGACGGCTTCAGCCGCGAGGCATGGCAGTCGCTGGCCGACATCGGCCTGCTCGCGCTCAACGTGCCGGAAGAAGACGGCGGCCTCGGCGGCAGCCCGATCGATACCATGCTGGCGATGACGGCCGTGGGCGAGGGCCTGCTGCTGGAACCCTTCCTGAGCAGCGCGGTGCTTGCCACCAAGGCGATTGCACTGCTCGGCAATGAGCAGCAGCGCGCAGACCTGCTGCCGGCACTGGCCGGCGGTGAAAAGATTGCGGCGTTCGCGCATGACGAGCATGCGAGCCGCTTCGAGCGCATGGCGATCGAGACGCGAGCATGGCCGGCGGGCGACGGCTATGTGCTGACCGGCCACAAGAGCGTCGTGCCGCACGGCGGTTCGGCCGACCTGCTGCTCGTCACTGCGCGCATCGCGGGTGCCGGTGCGGGTGAGAGTGAAAGCGGCCCGATGGCAGTGTTCATCGTCCCGCGCGATGCCTTCGGCGTGGCGAAAGTGCCGTACAAGACGGTCGACGGCATTCCTGCGTGCGAAGTGTGGCTCAACCAGGTATACGTGCCGGCCAGCGCAATGCTGGGCGCTGCCGGCGCAGAAGGCAAGGTTGCCGACGTGCTCGACTTCGGCCTGGCTGCCGTCTGCGCGGAAGCAATCGGCGCGCTGGACAAGATCCTTGCCGCCACCGTCGAATACTCGCGTAACCGCAAGCAGTTCGGCCAGCCGATCGGCAAGTTCCAGGCCTTGCAGCACCGCATGGCCGACATGGTGTTGCATATCGAACAGGCACGCTCGATGAGTTGCCTTGCTGCCGTGCGCTGCACGGATGCCGACCTGGCCGTACGCGGCAAAGCCCTGTCGGCAGCCAAAGTCGTCATCGGCCAGGCATGCCGCTTCGTCGGCCAGCAGGCAGTGCAGCTGCACGGCGGCATGGGCGTGACCGACGAGCTGGATGTCAGTCATTATTTCAAGCGCCTGATGGCAATCGAAATGCAGTTCGGCAGCACCGACCATCACCTCGAAACCTACGCCAGCCAGCTCGCCTGATTTGTAACAGCCCTGTCCTCACCGCCTTGCTGCACGTCTTTGCATATCTCTTCAGTACGTGCGGCAAGGCGAGTCCATTCTTCCCAATGTACCGCATTCTGCCGGGGATCAATTTCATGCGACCGAGGCAGAACAAGGCACCTCCGCAACAGTCATACGGATGATGCTGGCTTCCAACTTGTTCGCCCAGCAGACAACTTGTTTCCTTACCGGATACGGCCGTGGCGGCATCGACATTGTCAGCTCACAACAATGGTGCTCCGCGCAAGCATCTCTGGCTTGCGGTCGGCGTCTTTTCCGCGCTTTTCATTCTTTCGCTGCTTGCGAGCTACCTCGTTTATCGCCGCCTGGTCGAAGGCGAAGAGCAACGCGTCAGGGTCACGCTCAATAGCGCCGCAGACGTACGCGCCTCCGCCGTATCCGGATGGGCGCAGGAAAGGCTCGGCGATGTCACGGCATTCAGTGGCGGCCCGTTTCTCGGTGAAGCGATACATGGCTGGCTGGCGCAAGGCGCGCCGGACAATGAAGCCAAGCAGCAGATACTCGAGCAACTCAAGGTTATCCAGTCGACCTATGGCTACCTCGATGTCTGCATCTATGACATCAATGGCCGGATGCGCCTGTCCACGGAAGAAGGCGACGAAAACGTCAAGCACGAATTCGACCTGGGCGAGAAGCAAACCGCGATGCGCGCGTTTGCCTCCAACCAGACCGAGGTGTCCTCCATCCGGCAGGCACCGGCCGGTTACGATGCCCGGCGCGTCGTCTATTTCGCCTCGCCGCTGAGCAGCAGGAACGAACAGACCGGCAAGCTTCCCTCGGCCATGGTGGCCACTGCAAGCGTGGACATGCTGCTCGACGCTTTCATTCGGTCCTCGCCGATCATGGCCGCCAGCACCGAAGCCTTCCTGGTTGAAATCCTCGGCGACCAGGTGGTCGTCAGCACCAGCAGCGAGAAATCATCACATTTCGAAGACCTCAACATCCTGCCGATCACACCGGAGGAGTTCGTCAAGGCAGCTTCCACGCCGCAGACGACTTTCCTGTTGCGCAGCCGGCTCGGCAGCATGATGGTGTCTGTCGCCCGCCGGATTGATGGCGTGCCATGGTACCTGGTGACGATGGTGGACCGGAATGCCGCGCAGGCAAGCCTGCAACAGATTGCCTGGCTGGTCACAGCCGCCGCAGCGGGGCTGCTGCTGTTGATGGGTGCCGCGGTGCTGTTCTGGTGGCGGGAACGGGAAGGCCAGTTCCAGTATCAGTCACTGCAGGCCGCCACGGAGCAGGCCTTGCTGCGGCGCCAATACGATTTTCTTTCCAAATACGCCAACGACCTGATCGTGCTGACCGATGCTGACGGCAGCATTGTCGAAGCCAACGACAAGGCGACACAGCTCCTTGGCCGCAGCCGCGCCGAGCTGGTGGACACCTCGTTCTGGTCCCTGCTCCCGGATTCGTGCAGCCCTCCGCCATCGGAGTCGCGCGAAAACCTGCGCACGCACGGAGCGGCGGTATTCGAGGCGGCCACGCCCGGCGGCAATGGCAACGCCTCCGGACGGCATATCGAGATCAACGCTCGCGCCATCGAGCAGCAAGGACGGCATTACGTCCAGATGATAGGACGGGACATTACGGAACGGCGGCAGTCCGAAGCCGCGCTGCGCGAAAGCAAGGACCGCATCAACAGCATCCTGGCTTCCATCGCCGACGTCGTCTGGTCCTTTTCACCGGACTTTTCGCGCTTTCATTACATCAACCAGTCCGTGGAACAGGTCTACGGTTATTCCTTGCCGACATTTCTCGAGAATCCTCGCATTTGGTTCGAGACCATCCATCCCGATGACAGGGACAGGGTCAATGAATTAATCGCTTGCCTCACACCGGAGCATCCGGCCTGCGATACGGAATACCGGATCATCCGCAGCGACCGGGAAGTGCGCTGGCTCCATTGCAAGGGCGCACTGGTCACCGACGAACGCGGAAAACCGATCCGCATCGATGGGGTAAGCACCGATGTCACCGAGCGCAAGATCACCGAGCAGCGGGTAGAGCAGCTTGCCTACTACGACAGCGTGACGAATCTGCCCAACCGCCGGCTGCTGGAAGACCGGGTGGATCAGGCCATGCACATGGCACAGCGCAGCAGCAAGAAGGTCGCGCTGTTCTACATGGACCTCGATAACTTCAAGAACATCAACGACTCGCTCGGCCATCATATCGGCGACATGCTGCTGCGCGAAATCGCCGACCGGCTGATGCAGTGCGTGCGCGAGGAAGATACTGTCGCGCGCTTCGGCGGCGACGAATTCGTCATCGTGCTGCCCGACCTTGAAAAAGGTGAACAGGCCGTTGCAGTGGCCGAAAAGATCCTTGACGCGACGTCTCGCCAGATCTTCCTGCATGGCCATCAGATCCATACAACGATCAGCATCGGGATTGCCATCTATCCGGACGATGCCGGACACCGCAACGAACTGATGCAGCATGCCGACTCCGCGCTATACCAGGCAAAAGGCCATGGCCGCGACAACTACCAGTTCTTCACGGAAGAGCTGAACCGGCAGATCATGCGCAACAGTAGTATCGAGCGCCAGCTGCGCGAAGCGATGACCGAAGGCCACCTGCACCTGTGGTACCAGCCGCAGGTCGATATCACCACCGGCAAGCTCATCGGTGCCGAGGCACTGCTCCGCTGCCGCAATTCCCATGGCGACATCCTGTCACCGGTCGAGTTCATCCCGGTTGCAGAAGAGCGCGGCATGATCGGCAGGATCGGGGAGTGGGTCATGCGTGAAGCATGCAAGCAATGCCGCCAATGGCAACGCCAAGGATTGCAGACGGTACCGATCGCGGTGAACGTTTCACCGCTGCAGTTCCAGCAGAAGGGTTTCGCCAAGCTCGTGACGGACATCCTGTCCGATGCAGACCTGGATCCGACCTACCTCGAGCTGGAGATCACGGAGAGTTCCATCATGCGCCGCGCAACGCAGGTTGCCCAGCTCGCCCGGCATCTGCGCGAAGCTGGCGTCGGCATCAGCATCGACGATTTCGGCACCGGCTACTCCAGCCTCAGCTACCTGAAGCAGATACCGATCGACAAGATCAAGATCGACCGATCCTTCATCGATGACATGCTCAACGACGATGACGACGACGCGATCACCTACGCGATCATCAATCTCGCCCACAGCCTGAAGCTGCGCGTGCTTGCCGAAGGCGTGGAAAGCGAGGCCCAGATCGACCGGTTGCGCAGGTACGGCTGCGACGAAGTGCAGGGGCACATCTACAGCACGGCGGTGTCGTCACAAGCCTTTGAAGCGCTGCTCGCCCAGCGGGCAGTGTTTGCAACCCCGGCGGAGCTGCGGCATTAGTGGAATGGCGAAAAACGTAAGGCGCGGACTGAAGCGAGCAGGCTGAACGTGGAGGCAGGGAGCACTCGCGTGCGGGTAGTACGGGTAGCACGTAGAGCGCCGCGGGCCTCAGGATAGGCCTGTGCATTCATTTTCAAGCGCCTGCCTGGCAGGAATACGCCCGGATTATTGCGGCCTCATCGGCCCGCTCCCCCATTGCGGAAACGGAAGCGGGCACATCCTTCAACTCAGAACTCTTCCCAATCCCCATCGGAGGTGTTGACCGGCTGGCGCGCCGGAACGTTCGCCGGCCGCTTGGGTGAAGCCGGGAGAGAGGCGGCGGCAGGCTGGCGTGCCGCTGGCGCATTCTGAACACGCTGGGCAATCGCAGCGCTCGGCGCCTTCGGGGCGCGCAAAGAGGCGGGAGCCGCCGTGGACGGTGTCAAGGCTGCGGTCCGGGCCGCGGCGCCAGCCTCCAGCTTGAAGACGCTGACCGTCTGCGCCAGCCGGGAGGCCTGCTCCTGCATGCTCTGCGCGGCAGCAGCGGCCTCTTCCACCAGGGCTGCGTTCTGCTGCGTCATGTCGTCCATCTGGCGGATCGCGCGATTGACTTCTTCAATGCCGACACTCTGCTCCTGGCTGGCTGCGGAGATTTCCGACATGATGTCCGCCACGCGCTTGACCGAGGTGACGATCTCGTCCATGGTCTGGCCGGCCTGGTCCACCAGCCGGCTGCCGCCGTCGACCTTCTCCACCGAGTCGTTGATCAGCACCTTGATTTCTTTCGCGGCACTGGCGGAACGCTGCGCGAGGCTGCGCACCTCGGAAGCGACAACGGCAAAGCCGCGCCCCTGTTCGCCCGCGCGGGCCGCTTCGACGGCTGCATTCAGCGCCAGGATATTGGTCTGGAATGCAATGCCGTCAATCACGCTGATGATGTCGACGATCTTGTTGGAGCTGTCCTTGATCGAGCCCATCATGCCGACAACCTGGTCGACGACCTCGCCGCCCTTGACGGCATTTTCGGAAGCGGAGGCAACCAGCTGGTTTGCCTGGCGCGCATTCTCCGCGTTCTGCTTCACGGTCGTGGTGAGTTCCTCCATCGACGAGGCGGTCTCTTCCAGCGAACTTGCCTGTGCCTCGGTACGCGACGACAGGTCGGCATTGCCGGAGGCGATCTCGCGGGATGCGACAGTAATGGTTTCGGTGCCGCCGCGCACATCGCCCACGATGGCCGACAGGCTCTTCGTCATGTCATGCAATGCCTGCAGCAGATGGCTTACCTCGTCCTTGCCCGTCACGACCACTTTGGTGGCCAGCTCGCCGGCCGCCACTTTGCGTGCCTGCTCCACGGCGTCGGTCAACGGCAGTGTGATGCTTCGGGTCAGCAGCCAGCCGATCACCCCGGCCAGTGCGATGGCGCCCAGCCCGACCAGTGCAAATACCTTCATCAGCAGGGTGGCATCGGCATTCGCATCTTCCAGCACCGCTGCGGAAGCGGCCTGCTGATACTCCACCAGCTTGTCCATCTGCTTGACCGCAGCCGTATTCAGGGGATCGATTTTTTCCGAGATCACCTTTGCCGCCGCTTCGCTGTCAAAGGCTGCGGCACGGGCCATGGCCTCCTTGAGCGGCGCATCAATCTCCTTCTCGAGCCGGGTGATTTCGCCGATGATCGCCTTTTCCGTGTCCGTCAGGCCCATGGCGGCCAGCTTGTCGCGTGCATCGGCCAGGCGCTTGCTGTTCGCCCTGACCTTGTCCTCTTCCTTCTGCATTTCCGTCACTTCGGACAGGACGCCGATATTGCGGATGGCGATGCCGCTTTCAAAGAGCGCGCTCTTCATCTCCCCGACGTGGACTGCCTTTGTATTGGCCAGCTTCAGCGCGTCCGCCATCTGATGCCGGTTCTTTGAGCTCACGATGCCGCCGACAAGCTGCGACGTCACAAGAATCAATACAATCAGTCCGATACCCAGGCCAAGCCGGATGCCAATACGCAAACCACGCAAATTCGTCATGCTCTCTCCCTTATTGTCAGACAAAGACCGTATCCACAACCATCCTTGCGCTGTTACGTGGCGAAACCCACGCATCCGTCCGCCGGGTCAGCGTCGCCTTGAATGTAAACTGAGGATGAGGAACGGTTTGTCCCTGCGTTCCACAATATCCCCTCTTGCGTTCGATGACAACACTTTGCGCCTGCATTCTGCAGAACCGAAATGCAAGACTGCCGAACGTGTAGCAAGAATATGACTCTCGTGTGAACATCCTTGCAATAAACCGCATTTGCTACGGCCGCTATGCATACCTCGGCTCCAGGAAATCTCATGTCGAATGACGTCAAACTGACCCGAAAATTTTACGACCGCGATACGGCACTGGTTGCCCGGGAGCTGCTCGGCAAGCAACTGGTGCGTGTCACCGACGGCATGGTGCGCCGCGCATTGATTGTGGAAGTCGAAGCGTATATCGGTGCGCACGATCTTGCGTCGCACTCATCGAAAGGCATGACACCACGCACCAGGACCATGTACGGTCCGCCGGGCCATGCCTATGTCTACCTGATCTACGGCATGCACCATTGCATGAATGTGGTGACGGAACCGGAGGGCAATGGCGCAGCAGTGCTGCTGCGCGCGGTGCAACCGCTGGAACATGTGGAAGGGAATACCAAGGGGCCGGGCCTGCTGTGCCGCGCGCTCGGAATCGACAGGTCGCTCAACGGACATGACCTGCTAAGCGATGATTTCTATATCGCAGAACCGCCCCGGCCACAGCAGTTCGACATCATCGCGCGCCCGCGCATCGGCGTAGCCTATGCTGGACACTGGGCGGATGCAGTGCTGCGCTTTTATATTGCCGGAAATCCGTACGTGTCAAAAAAATAATCCACGCGGCACCGATACACCTGCGCAGCTGGGCTCATTGCGCCGCCTTATCGTACCGGATCAGGCCGGGTCACATTCCGGTTTTCCAGCCCTTCACGCTCCTGCTGGCGATCGTGCTGGTTGTTCACCTCGTCGGGCGGTGGTGCGGGCCGCGTCACGTTCTGGTTTTCAAGTCCGTCGGGCGCATTGCCGCGCGGCGCCCTGTTGCCATCGTTCGCCGGGCGCGGTGCCTGTCCCTCGGACGTAGATTCTCGCGTTGCCATCCTGGCCTCCTGCATGTTGTCCACTATGCATCGGTGGGATGCGATTGCGCGGGAATAGTTCGCCAGCCCTTCGGTGCGCCAATGCACCAATGCGCCGGTGTGCCGGTGTGCCGGTGTGCCGGTGTGCCGTCAGTCCTGCCGGCAATCGGTTCCTCCTACATGGTCCGCGTCACGTGGTCCGACCATTCGAATGCCGCCAGCTGCAGCATGTAGAGCTCGCTGTACGACAGCTTCATGTCGAGCATGGCTTGCTGCAGCAGCGTGTCGGTCCTGCTTTGCCATTCGGTGTATTCCGCCAGCGACAGCAACTTGCCGTAATAGCCTTGCCGGTGCAGCAGCGCGTCGCTGACTTCCTCGATGACCGGCACCTGCTGCAGAACCGTCTCCATCGACATTGAAAACAGCGCGTCCATCAGGGACATGATGCCGACGGTGAAAGCGGTATCGGCAATATTGCGGTTGCCCGGCCGGGCTTTTTGCGCAATCAGCTCCATCAACCGGCCGCGCATCGTCGCCTGCGCCAGCAACGGCATCATGCCCGGCTGTTCGCTGCCCGGCGCGGCACAGAGCAGGATCTGCAACCAGCGCTGCAGCTGCTGGCGCCCGAGCACCATCAGTGCCTGGCGCAGCGAATCGATGCGGTGCACGCTGAAGGCCGGTGTATTGGCGAGGCGGAGCAGGTTCAGCCCCAGCGCCACGTCGCTCTTGATCGCCTCTTCGATTGCCGCAGAATCGGCGTCGGACGCGACCAGCGCCATCAGCTCGGTGATCGCGATCTGCGAGGGCGACAGCTTCTTCCCGTTGATGATTCGGGGCCGGGTGAAATAGTAACCCTGGAACAGGTCGAAGCCGAGTTCGTGGCACATGCGGAATTGCTCGTGCGTGTCGACCCTCTCTGCCAGCAGCTTCTTGTCCCTTGCGCGAAATGTCTGGCAGAAGTGGTCTAACTCCCCGCGATCCTTGCCGGAGATGTCAATTCGCACCATTTCAATCATCGGCAACAACGGCTCCACGTCTTGCCTGTCGTCGTGCAATGCCAGGGCGAAGCGGAAGCCGTCATGCTTCATCGCGGCGATCCGGTCGAGGATGGGAAGTGTCACTTCTGGCATTTCGGCAAGTTCCAGCAGCAGGTCATGCGGCGGAAGGCTGCGAAAGACATCGCTCGTCAGCGCCTGTGCATCGATGTACAGGATACCGAGCAGGTCGCCGACGACCCGGCTCATGCCATGCCGGTGCACGTCCTCGATTACGGATGCGCCGGCGGGCTCGTCCTCCTTCTCAGGCCTCGCCGGAGAAGCCGCACTGTTACTGTTACTGGCACCGGTTTCGGCAGGAGCCTTGGTCTCGCAGAACAGCAATTCATGTGCGACGAGATGTTGATCGCCATCCATGACGGGACGCCGCGCCATGAAAAACTCGGAGGAAAGCGGTATCAGGTTCGCGCTGTTGAACGTGACATTGATGCTCATTTCGTCCTCCTCTCATGCCGCGAAGCTGCCACGCACCCGCGTTGAAATGGCGGTACGGTTCTTCGCTCTCTCTCCACCACGATACGCCTCGCCTTGCGTCGGTGGCAACGGTTTTCGCGCATGTGTTCTAGGTCCGCCGCTTCCGGTGGACAGACTCGACGTCCTGAACGCGTTTAGCCCTTGTCATGAATATCGACAGAAATGCAGCTGATCTTGATAGCAGGATCAGTGCGTCGCTCGCCTTGCAGGCTCCGCTCATCGGATCACAGTCGCCACGAAGCAGCTGGCGACATGACGGCACCGGCTCGCTGCTGCGTGTTTGCGTATCCGCGTTTGCGTCTTCGTATTTTCGTCTCTGCCCCTCTCCATCGATGTTGCCAACCTGTCCATCCTAGCCAAAAAGCGATGCACAAGCCGCTCGTGCCGTGAAGCAGCCACGATAGAATGCACACTCTTGTTAACTTCTGGTTTCTTTGGGCGGGCATATGCATGGTGCGCATGGTGCAATGCGGGGAGCAGTGAGCCGGCTTCGTCATTGGATTGGCGTCTGCCTGCTCGCCGTATTGCTGCCGGCTGCCGTGCACGCCCATGAAACAGCTCTCAGCCTCGGTGGCGGAGCGATGCCGGAACCGGTCAACCTCACGCCGTACTGGGCGATACTGGAAGATCCAGGCCGGCAATGGTCCATTGACGAAGTCGCCAGCGCTTCCTTCACGGAGCAATTCGTCTCGCCGCACCGGGATGCCGAATCATTGAACTTCGGCCTGCGACGCTCGGCAATCTGGCTGCGTGTCACACTGGTCAACAACAGCGAGTCCGGGCTGGACCGCCTGCTCGAAATACCGTTCCCCCTGCTCCGGCAAGTCGATCTCTATATCCCTGACGCCAACGGCTTTTCCCATATGGCGACGGGATACGACAAGCCGTTTGTGCAGCGCCCGATCGATCATCGCCACTTCGTCTTTCCCCTGCACCTGCCGGCGAACTCGCAAGGCACTTACTACCTGCGTATCGCCTCCAGTACCTCGCTGGATGTGAGGGCCATACTGTGGGATCCGGCAGTATTTGACCGCCAGAGCCTGCGTGAGTATGTTGGCCAGTCGGTTTTCTTCGGCATGATGCTGGCACTGGGTGTTTATAACCTGCTGCTGTTCGTCGCGCTTCGCGACCGCAGCTTCCTGTATTACGTGTTCTTCGTCGCCAGCACCGGTCTTGCCCTCGTTGCCCACAGCGGCATGGGTTATCAGTTCCTGTGGCCGGAGTCGACCGCGTGGACGAGGATTGCCTCCATGGTCGGATTTGCGTTGGCAGGGGGCATCGCGCTGCCGCTGTTCCAAAGGAGCCTGCTTGCCACTGCCGAGACCGTGCCGCGGCTCGACCTGCTCATGCGCATCTTCATTGTGCTCAACGTGGTGCATGTCCTTGGCTTCTTCCTGCTTCCCTTCGAGGTGATGGTCCTGCCGGGCACGGCGATGGATGGAGTGAACATTCTGCTGGCACTCGTCGTCGGCATCGCGTGCAAGCTGCGCGGCCAGCGCAGCGCCGGGCTGTTCCTTCTCGCGTTTGCCTGCCTGGTCATGGCCGCCATCACGATGGCGCTTCGGGGTCTCGGCCTGAACGGCATTCCGAACTTCCTTGCGGTGTACGGCCTGCAGATCGGTTCGGCACTGGAGATGCTGCTGCTGTCCTTCACGCTCGCGGACCGCTTCAACCAGATCAAGAAGGAAAAGGAGACCGCACAACAGGAGCTTGTCGACAGCCTCAAACGCTCCGAACGCATCCTTGAGCAGCGCGTATCGGAACGCACCGCGGAACTGCAGCGCACCAACCAGGATCTGCTGGAACAGGAGCGCGCCCTCAAGTCCGCGCGGGAGGTCGCAGAGGAGGCTTCACGCATGAAGTCAGCCTTCCTTGCCAACATGAGCCACGAGATCCGCACGCCAATGAACGCCGTGATTGGTCTTGCGCACCTGGCGCTGCGCACCGAACTCTCCGCCGAACAGCGTGACTACCTGGAGAAGATCCATGGCGCGGCAGTCGCGCTGCTGCGCATTCTCAACGATGTCCTCGATTTCTCGAAGATCGAGGCCGGCAAGCTTACGATTGAACGCATCGATTTTTCCTTGAACGACATGCTTGGACAGGTGCGTGCGGTCACCTATCAGCAGGCTGCGGACAAGGGACTGGAGTATCTCTTTGACATTGCTGCTGACGTCCCCTTACAACTGCGCGGCGATTCGTTGCGGCTGAGCCAGGTCCTTATTAATCTGCTCAATAACGCCATCAAGTTCACCGATGAAGGACGTGTCCTTTTGCGCTGCAGCGTGGAAAGCCAGAACGGGGAGACTGTGCGTCTTTGCTTCGAGGTGAAAGACACCGGCATCGGAATTTCACCCGACCAGCAGAAGAAGCTGTTCCATGCTTTTACCCAGGCGGATGAGACGATCACGCGCAAGTACGGCGGGACCGGGCTTGGCCTGGCCATCAGCAAGCGGCTCGTGGACCTCATGGGAGGTCGCATCAGCATTGCCAGTGCCGCCGGTGCCGGTTCCAGCTTCCGCTTTACGCTCGACTTTGGACAATGCAAGCCGACACCGCTGCGGCAGCGCCCGGCAGGGCGAACGGTTCCCTGCTTCGCGGGCCGTGTGCTGCTTGTCGAGGACAACGAGGTCAATCAGCAGATTGCGCGCGAGATGCTGAACGCTGCCGGTCTTCAGGTCGATGTCGCAAACAACGGACGTCTCGCACTGGAGCAGCTGTTTGCTGCCGGTCCGGATGCGTACCGCCTGGTGCTGATGGATATCCAGATGCCGGAGATGAGCGGCCATGCGGCGACACGGCGCCTGCGCATGGACCAGCGCTTTGCGCAGCTCCCGATCATCGCCATGACAGCGCATGCAAGCGGTGAAGAGCGTGCCGAGTGTATCCGTAGCGGCATGCAGGATCACATCGCAAAACCGATTCAGCCCGACCTTTTCTACCGGACTTTGGCACACTGGCTGGCGCCCGAGTCGTCCTGCGCGCGCGCTGTCGTCGCGACCATGCCGGGCCTGGCGGCACTGCCGGTGCTCCCCGGCTTCGATACGGAGGAAGCGCTGGAACGGTTCTCGGGTGACACCGATTTGTACCACCGCGTACTGACTTTGCTTGAGTCCAATCTTGCCGTCGCGATAGAACGGTTCAATGCGGCGGTGACGGAGTGTGACCGCCGCGCAGCGAAGTCGGCCGTGCACGGCATCCGCGGCATGGCATGCGATGCAGGTGCCACTGAGCTGGCAACAGCAGCGGCTGCGCTGGAAAAGATGCTCGGCGACAATAACGCGCATCCTGAACATGCGCATGCGGCGCATTTGGCCGCCTTTCATGACTTGGCGAATCGCACCATGAGTACGCTTCACCAGGCCCTCGCCGGCTCGGCGGAGATGCCAGCTTCCTGACAATGCCCTTTCCCGGTACTTGTGGACCTTTCATTGCGGAATGCTGATCCCGCACATGCGTGTCGCTACGGCAGCTTGATACCACACAAGATTGCCCGCCTGCAGAACTTCTAGGATACAAGTACGGGACAGCGACAGCTGCTACAAGGTTCGCTGACGAGACAAAGAGTTGCAACCAGGGAGCACGCCAACAATGAACAATGCCATTCCGATACTTCTGTATCACCGCATCGACGGCTCGGCGCTGTCAACCGCAACACGACCGGCGGTTTTCAAACGTCACCTGCAATGGTTGGCAGAGCGCAAGTGGCATGCACTGACGGCAGACGAGTTCACTTACGGGATGAGGACCGGCAAGCCGGTGCCGCCGCGCTCCTTCGTCATCACCTTTGATGATGGCTACGAAAGCATCGCCAGCACGGCCCTGCCGATACTGAAGGAATACAATTTCCCCGCGATTGCCTTCATTTCGACAAGGCTGGTACGCGACACCGAAACGACTGATAGCGAAAGACCAGGCGCGCAACAGCCTCCGGCTTTTCTGTCATGGGACCAGGCGCGCGCGCTGCAGTCCGGCGGGCTGATCGACCTGCAGTCGCATAGCCACTCGCACAAGCGCTTCGCGGATTGGTCGCTCACCGATATCGCCACGGATCTGACGACCTCGGTCGACATCCTTTCGCAGCGCCTGGCATTACCGAGAAATCATTTCACCCATCTCGCCTGGCCGTGGGGAGAGTCAACGCCCGCCTGGCGCAACGCTGCGGTCCGCGCCGGTTTCCGGTATCAATACACGGTAGCGCGCCGGTCCTGCCAAGCGACGACGCCACTGGACGAGATCCCGCGCACCTGTTTTGATGCAACCAATTTCCTGCATTTCCAGTGGCAGTTCTGGTTACAGTCGGGGCAGCTTTCTACCGTGTGGAATGTTGCCTATCCCTACGGGAGACGCTTGCGCCAGTTCGCCAACCTGCGTGGCTGACGACCAGGGCACGCCGCCTGATGTAACTTTTGCCGCCTACGCCGCCTTTGCGCACACGCAGGGTACGTCCACCATCGAACCGGTGTCACGGAAGCGCGTATGCCAGGCAAATGCTTCCTCGAGCACGTGCGGCGTGTGACCGCCGCGCCGCTTCGCTTCGCTGACGTAGTCCTTCAACATCTGGCGATACGGCTCGGCCGTGCAGTTGTTGATGATGACTTCGGCACGCTCGCGCGGCGCAAGACCGCGCAGGTCTGCGAGTCCGATTTCAGTCACAAGGATGTCAACGTCATGCTCGTTATGGTCGACATGCGAAACCATCGGCACGATGCTCGAAATCTTGCCGCCCTTGGCCACTGACTTCGTCGCAAAGATCGACAGGTAGGCATTGCGCGCGAAGTCGCCGGAGCCGCCGATGCCGTTCATCATCTGCGTGCCCAAGACATGGGTCGAATTGACGTTGCCGTAAATGTCGGCTTCCAGCGCGGTATTCAATGCAATGATGCCGAGGCGCCGGATGACTTCCGGGTGGTTGCTGACTTCCTGGGGACGCAGCACCAGACGATCCTTGTAGCGCCCGAGATTGCGGAAAACTTCTTCGCTCTTCTGCGGCGACAGGGTGATGGACGAGCCGGACGCAAAATCCAGCTTGCCCGCATCGAACAGGTCGAAGGTGGAATCCTGCAGCACTTCGGAATACATCGTCAGCCCGCTGAAAGGACTGTCGATAAAGCCGGTCATCACTGCATTGGCAATGGTTCCGATGCCCGCCTGCAGCGGCAGCAACTGTTCCGTCAGGCGCCCAAGCCGGACTTCGTTCTTGAAGAAGTCGACCAGGTGTCCCGCAATGGCAGCCGTTTCGTCGTCGGGCGGCAGGATGGTCGACGAGCTGTCAGCTTTTTCGGTGATGACGATGGCGACGATCTTCTCGGGCGGAATCTCGATGGCCGTTCCGCCGACGCGGTCGCGTGCAGTCAGGATCGGAATCGGCTCGCGCTGCGGGCGCCGCTTCGGGATGAATACGTCGTGCAGGCCTTCGAGTTCCAGCGACTGGCTCAGGTTGATTTCCACGATCACCTTGTCCGCCAGGATCGCGAAGCTCGCACTGTTGCCGACCGACGTCGTGGGCACGATCGCACCGGTTTCGGTAATCGCGATCGCCTCGATGACGGCAACGTCGATCGGCGCGATCTGCCTGGTGCGCAGCAGTTCCACCGTTTCGGAAAGATGCTGGTCGACGAACATCACGTCGCCGCGATTAATCGCGGCTCGCAGCGTGGGATCGGCCTGGAAAGGCAGGCGACGTGCGAGAACACCCGCCTCGGTCAGTGTCTTGTCCACGTCGTTGCCAAGGGAAGCCCCTGTCATCAGCGTGATCTTCAGGTGCTCGTCGCGCGCGCGTTCGGCCAATGCGAGCGGTACGACTTTCACGTCGCCGGCACGGGTGAAACCACTCACACCGACCGTCATGCCATCCCGTATCCAGGTTGCCGCCAGTCCCGGGCTCGTGATGCGCTCCCTCAGGCGCGGCAGACGAATGCGATCCTCGTACATCTGTTGCATGACTTCCCTTTCTCGCTGGCCGCCAAGCACATTCGGCGGCATATTTTCACTAACATCTTAGCGAATATTAGTTACTAACATCTTAGTAAGTCAAGGGGTTATAATCGTGCGAGTTTTTTCAGCACTTCTTGTGCACTGACCAGCAGTGCGGGAAAATTCGTACGTCGTCGTGAAGTCGCCACACCGAATCGGAGCACCGCTTGAAGAACCGCATCGTCTACCGCAACCTGCCGCAGCTTTTCCTGAAAGCGCGCGAGTGCCTGATGTCACACTTCCGGCCTATCCTGAATCATTACGGCCTGACTGAACAACAGTGGCGCATCCTGCGTCTGCTGGACGAACATGGCCAGTTGGAGCCGTGGGAACTGTGCGAGATGTGCCAGATGCTGAGTGCCAGCATGGCGGGCGTGCTGGCACGGATGGAAGAGCTCGGCCTCATCCACCGCGCCCGCAGCACGGAGGACCAGCGGCGCGTCCTTGTGCGCCTGGCGGAAAAAGGCGACCAGCTGATTAGCGAAATTGCGCCGCTGATCGACCTGCAGTATCAGTACACCGAACAGGCGTTCGGCAAACAGGTATTCAATGACCTGTTCAAGGCGCTGGAGCAGTTTATCGACGCCAACCGTAAACCGGTCGAGCATGTCGAGCTGAAGCCGCGCTCCTCGATTGCATTGGAGCGCAGCGCCGCAGCACGCAGGCGCAAACTCGAGACCGAATAATTCCGCGTGTGCGGCCCGGTGCTCAGTTCGCGCCGGTCAGCTGCACATACAGACGCGGCAGCACTTGCGGCAACATGGCCGCATCCCTTACCACGACATAACCGTTCGCGCCGAACAGGTGCGGCAGGTAGTCGCCCGCCTTTTCGTCAATCGTCACGCAGAACGGCGTGAGGCCGAGCCGCCGCGCCTCCTGCACTGCGACGCGCGTGTCTTCGATGCCATATCGCCCTTCGTACTTGTCGAGGTCGTTGGGCTTGCCGTCGGTAATGATCAGCAGAAGGCGACGTGCCGTTTTCTGCTTGGACAGGATTGCAGCGGAATGGCGGATCGCCGCACCCATGCGGGTGTAGAAGCCCGGCTTGAGTGCCGCAAGACGGCCGCGGATGACGTTGTTATAGCGCTCGTCGAAGCCCTTGAGCAGGTGGTAGCGCACATTCTCACGCCGCACCGATGAAAAGCCGTACAACGCAAAGCGGTCGCCCGTCGCCGCCAGTGCCTCGCCGAACAACAGCAGGCTGTCACGGATGACATCGATGACACGGGCAGAGTTATTGATCCACGCATCCGTCGACAGCGACAGGTCCGCCAGCAGCAGGCACGACAGGTCGCGCTGCTGGTTGCGGCTGTCGATGTACAGCCCCGGCTCCGATGTCGGCAGGCCGCTCGCTTTTTCCGCGGCAAACCGTACGCAGGCATCAAGATCGAGATCGCTGCCTGACTGTTGTGCACGCAAGCGGGAGCGCTGCGGCGTCAGTGCCTGGAACTGGCTGCGCAGGCGCCGCGCTGTCGCGCGCAGTTCGACGGGCAGATCGCACGGTTCGGCATCGCGTGCGACCATCATCTGCAGGCGGCAGTGCGCAGGCTGCAACTGCTGCTTGCGATAGTGCCATTCCGGCAACGGGATGCCTTCGGCGAGTACAAGATCATCGTCCGCTTCGGCCGGCAGGTCGAGGTCGAACCGCACGCGGCTCGCCGTGGTCTTGCCGTCATGCGCAACGCTGAGGAAGTCGAGGTCGTTGGCCGCTTTCGCTGCATCGTCGTTTTCGTCCTCGTCGAGGTCGCGGTTGACCTTGATGAACTCGGCCCATGAAAACAGGCTCTCTGCACGGAACAGCAGGACGAAGGGGCTGTCCGGCTTCGGCATTTCCACCTGTTCCGCCGCGCGCTTGCGGCTTTCTTCGTCATTCTTTACCTTGCTGCCTTCCGGCTGCTGCGGCTCGCCCTGCTCGCGCTTGCGCATTTCTCCTTTGGCGACCGGCGGCTCGGGGTGCAGCCACAACGGGACAGGGGTGGGCGGCTTGCGGCCGGGGATAAACTCATCGACGGATCCTGGATCGCGCAATGCCTCCCGGAGTGTTTCTTCGGCGGTAGCATCCGGCCCGGTGAGGCTCTCGACCTTCGGCCGGCGCGCGATTTCCGCCTCCACCAGCTTGCGATAGCGTCCCACCATGCCGGGCAGCGCTTCCAGGGTTGCCTGCGCGGCACGCTGGTTGCGCACGATCCAGCTTTCGTCCGGCTCCACATCATGGGCAGCAAGCGCGATCAGCCACAGGTAGAGTTCGCGGTTCAACGCCTTTTCAGGGAAGAAATCGATCGATGCAGGCAGGTGCAGCGTGGTTTCGTCCGCCCAGGCCAGCTCGACCTTCTCGCCGATGCCGGCAACCCGTTCCAGCCATCTGCGCTGTGCGCCGTGCTCGGTCGCGGTGCCGGCGCGCACGTTCAGCGCCGCATCACCGCCCAATGCGCGGAAAAAGATCGGCGCGATACGCTCCATTTCCTTCAGTTCCACCCGCGCCTTGGGATAGCCGCGATAGGCGGTGCGTGTGATCAGCCTGTCCCACAAGCCGCCGACATATTCTTCCATGGCTTATCCCTCGTGTTGTTCAGGCGGATTGGGCACCTGCCTGATCGGTATCGTGCGCGCAGCACGTACATTGAACGCTGCTTCCGACTCGGCGCGGATGTCATGCACCCAGTTCAGCAGCGAGCCATTCGGATTGTTTTCCTGCGTGTGGTCGCAGGCATCGACGCACTGGCCGCATTGCACGCAGGCGAACATCATGCGCTTGACGTTGCGCGGATTCAGGCGCATCGGGCAGACATGGTCGCAGGCGGAATAGCAGGTTGAGCAATCCTTTGCATTCTCGCGTTTGAATCCGACCACCATCGCCTTGTCGTTGGCCATCCATGCCAGGCTCTGGAAAAAGCCGACGGCGCAGGCATAGCGGCAGAACAGATGGCGCGCGAACATGAACTCGATAAAGAACGCAATCGTCGCTGCGGTGAGGAAGACGGTCTGGTTGCGCGTGAGCGTGCCGTTCCAGATGTTGCCGTAAATTTCGGCCGGGGGTAGCAGGTAGGTCAGCAGCACGACTGCCCACAACACCGAGCAGAAAATCACCAGCGGGATGACCCCGAACCACCAGATCGCATCGTATTTGGTTTCGCTGCCGTCCGGATTGCGCATGGGCAGGCGCTTCTTGTCCCACAGGCTTTGCTTGCCGATGGCGCGGCGCAAGGTCTGGTTGATCGTTTCGACGATGGAAAAATGCGGGCACAGCCAGCCGCAGTACAACCGGCCCCACTTCCAGCTCACATAGATCAGCGTGCCGCCGATGGCGACCAGTGGCAGGAAGCCGCGCAGCACGATGTTCAGCGATGCCTCGGCGGCAGTGGCGCGTCCGGCGACGAAGTCATCCAGCCCCAAGGTCCAGTCCAGGCCGAAGAAGATGAGATGCTTGACGTTCAGGTCAAGCCGGAAGATGTCGAATACCGGCGCAAAGATAAACAGCAGGAAGAAACCTGCCTGCGTAAGCTGGCGCCAGCGCTGCACCGGCCAGCCCAGCCAGCCGGCACTTTTCTGACCAGTCGCCGGCGGCACTACAGGTCCTGTCGATGGACGGCTTGCTTCTGCCGTCCGCAGGGGCATTACCATTTCTTGCTCCCGATGAGCGGATAGATATACGTCTGTGCCGCCATCGCGCGGGCCAGGCCCAGTACGCCGAACAGCACGAGCACGGCATGGCAGCAGACAAAATAGAGGATCGCCACGACCCAGGTAGCCGGCACCCGCAGCCCGCCCATCACCACGATGGCAACGCTGACAACGGTCAGGAGCGCACCGGCCCACAGGCTGGCGATGATGGTCTGCTTCAGGTGGCAGCGCGTGAGCGGGCTTGCATTCGCAGAATGCCGGTGGCCCAGCCAGAGCAGGCCGATAAATGCCAGTCCCGGCAACAACAGCAGGTTGATCAGATAGAGCGCCTCGGCCTGCACTGCAGTCGAGGCATCATCATCTGCGAGCATCATTTTCCGAAGGTGGCCTTGATCACTTCGAGCAGGGCTGCCGCGGTATCTGCATCGTCAGTCAATGGCTCCACCAGTGCGGCGTCGCACGCCTCGACCGGATCGCAACCGGCGCGCATGAGGCTCGCTGCGTAGACCAGCAGACGCGTCGACACAGCTTCTTCAAGGTCGTGGTCCTTCAGCTGACGGAAATGTCCGGCAAGGGTCACAAGCTGCGTTGCGCGCATCGCCTCGATGCCGGTTTCGGCGATCAGGACCTTGTGCTCCAGGTCTGCCGGAGGGAAGCCGAAGTTGATCGCGACAAAACGCTGACGCGTCGAAGGCTTCAGGCTCTTCAGCAGATTCTGGTAGCCCGGGTTGTACGACACGACCAGCATGAAGTCGTCCGGCGCATGCAGTTCTTCACCGGTGCGCTCGATCGGCAGAATGCGCCGGTCATCGGTCAGCGGATGCAGCACGACGGTGGTGTCCTTGCGCGCTTCGACGATCTCGTCCAGATAGCAGATGCCGCCCTGGCGCACCGCACGCGTGAGCGGACCATCGGACCAGACAGTCTGGCCGTCGCCGATCAGATGCCGGCCGACGAGGTCGGCGGCGGTCAGGTCATCGTGACAGGCAACCGTGATGAGCGGCCGCGCGAGTTTCGCTGCCATGTGTGCAACAAAACGCGTTTTGCCGCATCCGGTCGGGCCCTTGATCAGCAGCGGAAGGCGGTTGCGAAATGCATATTCGAACAGCTCGCACTCGTTGCCGACCGGCTGGTAAAAGGGAACATTCAGCGAGGCTGCCAGGCCGGGGGCGGTGAGGTCGTTCATGTTTTTCTCCGGTTAATTCGGTGAGGAGTGGAATGCATAGGCAATCAGGCCAAGCACGAGCACCAGCCAGCCCAGCACAACCCAGCGCCATGGAGCGACCACGCGCTGCAGTGCCATGAAGCGGTCGATGACGATGCGGCCTTTCAACAGCGTTGCGATCAGTACGGGTGTCAGTACCGCACCGCCGGACAGCCCGGCCTCAGCAAGACTGAAGGTCAGCACCGTCAGCGCCAGCAGGATCAGCCATTCAAGCGTTGACGATTTCATGCTCTTGATTGTCAATGTAGTACGTAAATCAGAGGGAACAGTACGATCCATACGAGATCGACCATGTGCCAGTATGATGCCCCAGTTTCGACGCCGACGTGGTCCTCTGCACTGTAGCCGCCATTCCGTGCTTTCAGTGCAACAGCTCCCAGGATGATCATGCCAAGCACAACATGCATGAAATGAAAGAAGCCGAGAAACAGATAGAACATGTAGAAGGTGTTGGTCGACATTGAAATGCCGGCCTCGACCTTGGCTGCAAATTCCATCATCTTCAGTACGAGGAAGCCGCCGCCGAATACCATCGCGGCAATCAGCCAGTTGGCGCAGCCTTTGCCGTGACCATGCCGGATTTCATCGACGGCACGCACCACGAAATAGCTGCTGGAAATCAGAAGGACGGTGTTAATGACGCCGCTAAGCCGGTCAAGTTCCTGCTGCGACGCATTGAATAATTCGATGTTGCTGGCACGCGTGAAAGCGTAAGCGAGGAAAAAAATGCCGAACACGAGCAGTTCGGCAAGAATAAAGCACCACATTGCAAAGTCGCCAGGCAACCCGACGCGATTCTGTTGTGATGCCGAAGGAAACGGTGATGCGTTCAAGGTTTTTCTCCCGGTCTGCCCGCCCGGAGCATCCGGGCGGGCGTTCTCAGGTAAGGGATCAGGCTGCTGCCGTATCCTTGCCCTTGACGAAGAAGCTGATTACGTACAGCACGATACCGACGAGGAAGACCACACCGGCGATTTCACGCAGCCAGTAGAACAGGGCGACCTGATCTTGTGCTGCCATGAAGCCCATCGGTTGTGCGGCGACGCGTTGCAGCCACACTTGCAGGATACCTGCGGCGGTCAGGAACAGCGTGATGAAGACCATGGAGATCGTCATCAGCCAGAACGACCACATTTCCAGAACCTGCGACTTGGCGCTGTTGGCTGCACGACCGCGCATCAGCGGCATCGTGTAGCTGATCATCGTCAGCACGACCATTGCATATGCACCGTAGAACGCCATGTGGCCGTGTGCTGCAGTGATCTGGCTGCCGTGGGTGTAGTAGTTCACCGGTGCCAGCGTATGCAGGAAGCCCCACACGCCTGCGCCGAGGAAGGCCATCACGCCGGTGCCCAGTGCCCACAGGACTGCTGCCTTGTTCGGATGCTCACGACGACGACGGTTCACCATGTTGAATGCAAAGACGGTCATCATGAAGAACGGAATCGGCTCAAGAGCGGAGAACACGCTACCCCACCAGGTCCAGTATTCCGGTGCACCGATCCAGTAGTAGTGGTGGCCGGTACCGATGATGCCGGTGATCAGTGCCATGGCGATGATCACATACAGCCACTTCTCGATCACTTCGCGGTCAACACCAGTCACCTTGATCAGCACGAAGGCCAGCATGGAACCCATGATCAGTTCCCAGACGCCTTCCACCCAGAGGTGAACGACCCACCACCAGTAGTACTTGTCCTTGACGATGTTCGCCGGGTTGTAGAACGAGAACAGGAAGAAGATCGCCAGGCCCCACAGACCGATGATCATCACGAGGTTGATGGCAGTCTTGCGGCCTTTGAGCACGGTCATCGACAGGTTGTACAGCATTGCCAGTGCGACAATGACGATACCCACCTTGGTCGGCAGCGGCTGCTCGAGGAACTCGCGTCCCATCGTTGCCAGCAGATCGTTACCGGTCATTTCAGCCAGCGTCGCGTACGGCACGAGCAGGTAGCCGAGGATGGTTGCTGCGCCGGCGACGAGGAAGATCCAGAACATCGCCAATGCCAGTTTCGGGCTGTGCAGTTCACGCTCCGATTCTTCCGGAATCAGGTAGTACGCCGCACCCATGAAGCCGAACAGCAGCCACACGATCAGCAGGTTGGTGTGGACCATGCGGGCCACGTTGAACGGGATCGCCGGGAACAGGAAATCCCCGACCACATACTGCAGGCCCATGATCAGGCCGAAGAGAATCTGCCCGACGAAGAGGCCGATCGCCGCGATAAAGTAAGGCTTCGCGACCGCCTGTGATTTATATTGCATTGTTTTCTCCGCTTGTTGCGTTGATCTGTTAACCGTGATCAGCCTTCGATGTTCGGCGGCCACTTGTTAGTGTTCACCTCACCCGTGTACTTCAGGAAGTTCACGAGGTCGTCCAGCTGTTGATCATTCAGATGGAACTGCGGCATCTGGCGGCGTCCCGGCGCACCGGTCGGCTGTGCCTGCATCCAGGCCTTGATGAAATCCGGGCCACGGCGTGTGTACACGTTCATCAGTTCAGGCGCAAAGTAAGCTCCCTCACCCATCAGTGTGTGGCAGCCGATGCAGTTGCGTGTTTCCCAGATGTGCTTGCCTCGCGCCACTGACTCGGTCAGGTTGGCGCGATTGTCACGCTTGGGCAACGTCTGCATGGTGTCAAACGTCATTGCAAGAAAGAGTAGAAAGAAGAACACCGCGCCACCGTAGAAGATGTTGCGCGCTGTCGATTTTGTGAAAGCTGAGCTCATGTTAGGTAAAGTCCTTTCGTCGTGATCCGCAGTGACGCGGCCCCAGGAGTGCTTGTGTGCCAGTGTTGCAATTCATTATTAGCTGCCACCGCCTAAATCATACATTACAAATACATCTTTTGGCAAAGTCCAACTCCTCCTTTGTTGCGCCGCCGCGAATGCCGTGAAAATTCGGGCAGAAACGAGTGTCGCCGAACGGTTCTTGTGGAATCGTTCGGGTCAACCATCCTCTGCCAGGACCGTCCCGTGCTCGTGGCTTGTGACAGTGTTGAAACGGCTTCGTGGCACCGATGCAAAAGTTCGTTGAATCCGTAGCAGCAACGACCTTCCCGGTATTCATTTTTCCCTCCTTGTGCGCCGATGCCATGTGAAGGCTTTAACCCCTTCGTCGAAAGTGCATTTGAGAAAGAGTTAGCGCAGTGTAGATGAAGGGCTTTTACGAAATCATTGATACGGATTAAGTTTTTCCGGGCGTGGGAAGGCGCAAGAAGAGGTGGATAGGGAGGCAAGCGGGCCGCGGCAACGGCTGCCCGCTGGGGAGATTACAAAGAACGGGCGATGATTTCCTTCATGATCTCGTTGGATCCGGCGTAAATCCGCTGCACACGCGCATCCGCATACATTTGTGCAATTGGATATTCGAGCATGTAGCCGTAGCCGCCAAAGAGCTGCAGGCAATTGTCGATCACCTTGCATTGCAAGTCCGATATCCAGTACTTCGCCATGGAGGCAAGCACCGCATCCATTCTCCCCTCCATCATGTCAACAATGCAGCGGTCGATGAAGGTGCGTGCAATGGTCGCTTCGGTTTTCGCTTCTGCGAGGACGAAACGCGTGTTCTGCATGTCGATCAGCGCCTGGCCGAATGCCTTGCGTTCACGCGTGTAGTCAGTCGTCAGGCGCACCGCGCGCTCGATCATGGCAACGCCCGAGACGCCGACGATGGTCCGCTCATACGGCAGCTCGTTCATCAGCTGGGCAAATCCCCTGCCCTCCGCGCCGCCGAGTACGCTGTCCGGACCGACCCTTGCGTTATCGAAGAACAGTTCGCAAGTGTCCTGCCCCTTCTGCCCGATCTTTTCAAGAATGCGACCGACACGGAATCCCGCACAATCCTTGGTCTCCAGCAGCATCAGCGAGATCCCCTTGGCACCGGCCTCCGGGTCGGTCTTGGCAACGACGACAATCAGATCCGCCAGGTAACCATTGGAGATGAAGGTTTTCGATCCATTCAGCAGATAGCCGTCGCCATCGCGCACGGCGGTAGTGCGGACGCCTTTCAGGTCCGAACCAGCCCCCGGCTCCGACATCGCAATGGCGGCCACCATCTCGCCGCTGGCCAGTCTCGGCAGGTATTTCCGCTTCTGTTCCTCGGTTCCCTGGTTCAGCAGATAGTGGGCCACGATGGAATGTACATGCAGGCCGAACGCGACGTCGCCTGCATAGGCCAGTTCTTCGAAGACGACGCACTGGTGCGCGAAGCTGCCGCCGGAACCGCCATAGGCTTCCGGAATGTCCGCGAGCAGCAGGCCCATTTCGCCACCCTTGCGCCACAGGTCGCGGTCGACATGCTGCTGCTTGCGCCACCGCTCCTGATGCGGCGCCACTTCGCCCTCCACAAAGCGCCGCACCGCGTCACGGAATGTCTCGAGTTCCGGATTCATCCAGGGAGACTGATAGTTCATGATTGTCCTCTTGTTGTACTTGTTTCGTTCCTGATCAGGCCGTCTGGTACATCGTGACGACGCACGCACCACCCAGGCCGAGGTTGTGCTGGAGTGCGATCCGCGCGCCCTGCACCTGCCGGGCTTCCGCTGTGCCGCGCAGCTGGTGCGTCAGCTCATAGCATTGCGCCAGGCCGGTGGCGCCGAGCGGATGCCCTTTCGATAGCAGGCCGCCGGACGGATTCGTCACAACCTTGCCGCCATAGGTATTGTCTTCGTCGTTCACGAATTTTTCGGCGCTGCCTTCCGGGCAGAGACCGAGCGCTTCGTAGCTGATCAGTTCGTTATGCGCAAAGCAGTCGTGCAGCTCGACGACATCCAGCTCCTCCGGGCCGATGCCGGCTTCGTTGTACACCTTGCTGGCCGCCTCTTTCGCCATATCGAAGCCGACCAGGCGCATCATGTCGCGCGAATGGAATGTGCTCGGACGATCGGTCGTCATGGCCTGCGCAGCGATGCAGACGTTCGCATTCAACCCACGGCTCTTCGCAAATCGTTCGGAGACCAGCACTGCTGCCGCTGCACCGCAGGTCGGCGGGCATGCCATCAGGCGCGTCATCACGCCGGGCCACATCATCGGTGCGTTCATCACATCTTCGGTCGTTACGACTTGCTTGAATAACGCCAGTGGGTTGTTGACCGCATGGCGGCTGGCCTTGGCCCGAATCTTGGCGAAAGTCTCCAGTTGCGTGCCGTACTTTTCCATGTGATGCAGGCCCGCTCCGCCGAAATAGCGCAACGCCAGCGGGATCTCCGGCTTGCCTACCAGTTCATCAGTCACGGCATCGAATGCGTCGAACGGCGCGGGACGGTCGGTAAAGACCGAGCCCAGCGCCCCCGGGCTCATCTGCTCGAAGCCGAGCACCAGAACGCAGTCCGCGGCCCCGCCGGCAATTGCCTGCCTGGCAAGGAACAGCGCGGTCGAGCCGGTGGAGCAGTTGTTGTTGACGTTCACGACGGGGATGCCTGTCATGCCGACTTCGTATACCGCCTTCTGCCCGCTCGTGGAATCGCCATACACGTAGCCGACATAAGCCTGCTGGATGTCGTCATACGCGAGCCCGGCATCCTTCAGCGCCCTGCGTGCAGCATCGGCACCCATCTGGTGGTAAGGCGCGCTCGCACCCGGCTTGGTAAACGGGATCATTCCGACGCCCGACACATAGACTTTCTGGCTCATGTTTCGCCCCTGTAAAAGAATTCGCCACTTTAGGTCAATTGACCTAAAGTCGAACTTTATAGGTCAAGCGTATGGTTTTGTCAACGCGCGTGCGATAATCCGACGCGTTTTCCCAAGGGCCAATTTCCCTCTCACCATGTCTCCGGCATTAAAGACTTCACTCAAGAGAAAAACTTCAGGCACGACAGAAAAAGGCCTTGAGCGCGCGCGGGGCATCCTGCAGGCTGCGCGGGAAATCTTTGCGGCCGAGGGCTATGGCGGGCTGACAATGCGGCGCGTCGCGGCACAGGTTGGCGTCAGCCTCAGCAACGTGCAGCACTACTACCGGAGCAAGGACATGCTGGTGGAAGCGCTGCTGCTCGATTCGCTGGACCAGTTCCAGGTGCGTATCGACAGCATCGCCGCCTCGATGGAGGGCGCGTCGCGCGTCGACCAGTTCATGGCAACCATCGACATGTTCCTGGAGGAATTGGGCGCGCCGGTGATGCGCGGGATGTTCTTCGAATTCTGGGCGCTGGCCACGCGCAATACCTTTGCTTCTGCATTAATGGAGAAGATGCAGGCACGGGAGCGGAAAGCGGTCTTCCATCTCATCCGCGGCCTGTCGCCGGATATTACTGACAGCGAATACATGATCCGCGCCGCGTTGATCGTTGCGCAGATCGAGGGCCTGATGCTGTTCCGTGTACGGAACCGGCCGAAACGGCCGGAACTGGAAGGACTGGAAGATGCTGCACGCCAAGCAGTGCTTCGCCTGGCATTGATTTAAGGCTACGCTGAACAAGTCCCGCGATGGCACGCGCCTGAATCCGGGATGGGGCGCAAGGCCGACGCCGGCCGCGCGCAAACCGCAGCCATGGCGGGACCATGGCGAGGATGTGCAACGCTGCGGACCGCCCGCAGTCAGGGTGCGAGGCGCGCGTGTACTTGTTCAGCGTAGCGTTAACCCGCTCTTTCCACGCGATTGCGTCCGAGGCGCTTCGCCTGCAGCAGAGCTCCGTCTGCTGCTTCCGTGAGGCCGGCGGCAGTATCAATGTGTGGATAGGCCGCGATGCCGGCGCTGAAGGTTGCGTAGAGGGCTCCCTGGGGATGCGCATGGGGCAGTGCCGCGAAGTCGGCGCGGATGCGATCGATCACCGAACCGGCTTGTGCTGGCGTGACATCCGGCAGCGCAAGCAGGAATTCTTCCCCGCCATAGCGTCCGATCAGGTCAATCGTGCGCAAACGCCCCTTGAGCAGCCATGCCAGTCCGCGGATCACCTGGTCGCCCACTGGATGGCCGTATGTATCGTTGATGGCCTTGAAGTGGTCGATGTCGATCATTGCGACCGTCAGCGGTCCACTCCCGCCGGCCTGCGACACTAATGTATTGAGGCGTGATTTGGCGGTCGTGTGGTTCAGCAGTCCGGTCAAGCCGTCGAGGCGGCTGGAACGGCGCGTCTCGCGGAAGCGCTCGATACGTGTCTTGACGACAGCTGCGAGCAGTACCGGGTTGAAGGGCTTCATCAGGAACTGGTCACCACCAAGGCGCAGGGCTTCGACCTGCATGGCGACTTCGGATTCGCCGGACAGGTAAACAATCGGCACCGAACTGTACCCAGCCATCTGGCGCAGCACCCGCGTCGCTTCGACGCCGGTAAAGCGCGGCATGTACATGTCCATCAGGATCAGGTCGGGACGATAGGACTCCAGCGCATCCAGCAGGCAACCGGGGTCGTTGATCGCCTGCGTGTCGATGCCATGTTGTGCGAGCGTACGCTGGATCAACGCCACGGCAACGCGCGAGTCTTCCACTACCAGCACGCGGTACTGCTCCTGCTCATTGGTCTGGACCAGGTCGAGGACGCAGTTGAGCACCATTGCCGGCTGGTCTTCCGCGGGGATCGTGATGTCGATACCGGCGCGCATCAATGCGACGATGGGTTCGATCGCCGACCGCACGCCAAGGTATAACAGCTGGCTCGCCGGACAGGCGGCACGAATCGAAGCGATACAGGCGTAGTCTTCCTCGCTCGCATATTCATTCGCCGGGATGAAGAGCACCGCCAGCGGCCTGTCTTCCGGCAGGTTCTTGCAATCCCGGCCGATGACAAATACGCGAAAGCCGAAGAACTGCAGCTGGCGCGACAGCGCATTGCACATTTCGAGCTTCTCGGGCGCGTGCAGCATCCAGATCGAGCGCGGCTTGATCCAGTCGATGTCCGAGGCGGCGGATGCCGGTTCTTCAGTACGGCGCTCCGCAACGGGCGGGCGGGAGGTGGCAACAGAGCCAAGCAGCGCATCGATCTGGCGCTGAAGCGACAGCACATCCTGCTGCGGGAGCGGATGCGTGGACACATCTCCCAGCCTGGCCAATGTGGCAACTTCCAGGCCCTCGCACAAGCGCACGAGTCCAGGCAAGCGCTGGCGGTTGAAGTATTCCGCCAGACTGTTGATTGCTACGGCGAATTCAATGAATTGCTCGAAGCGGCCTTCCGCTGCGTAACTCTCCCAGCGCGTTCTCAGCACATAGAGACGATCTTCAATCGAGTTCGGTGGGAGCGAGTTCATGGCGCGCGATACGAAGGTAAGCAGGCATTATGGTGGGAGAATGTCCCTGGGGCAACAATTGCCATTCTATTATGGGCGCACAACATGTTCCTGCCACACGTCCGAAGACTGGCTCTGGTCGATAGAAAGTGCTTGGCTCTCCGTTTTTGTGAAGGATGTCTTCCGCTTTTTTCGCTTTTTATGAAGAGCAGCACCCTTTATGATGATTGCTCCTTCAACTCATGGACATTGCGACAAGAAACCACTCTGTTGCAAACATGGCTTATGAACGACAAATCGGATTGGGAACTCGTCGACGATGGCGCCGCACCACGCGCCAAGCCAGCGTTGCGTGACGTATTGAAAGCGATGCTCGGACGTCATTGGCGCTGGAAGATCGCGGGCATCGCGTTGGTCAGCACACTGCTGTTGGCATTGCTGATCACGGTGACCGGCGTGGTCGCCCTGCTTCTGATTGCGGGCGCGATGCTGTCGATCGGGATTGGCAAACTTCGCCAATGGCTGGGGCGCGGAGATCGCTCATTGATGCGGCGTCCCTGACCTGCCTGTGCGAAGCGGCATCAGCCGCTGAGCACTGCAGTCAATATCAGTCCCAGCGGCGTAAAGGCAATGAACGCCCGCAACACCCACGCGATAAACGGATGCGCATGGTTTGACTCGATGAAGTAACGAGCAACCATGCTGCCCTTGAGCCAGATAATGCCGGCAACAAGGAAAGGCATCCAGGACGCAGTGCCGAATTGAGCTCCGAGCAGCAGGCTGATCCCGGTCAACGCCAGCAAGCCCAGCCAGGCCAGTACCGATAAGGACATCATGGAATTCGTCGTTTTCATGATTTACGCCAGTACGTAGAAAAGCGGGAAGATCATCAGCCACACGATATCTGTGGCATGCCAGTAGCTGGCCAGCGCCTCCAGCCCGTCGTGCTGCTCAGCGGAATAGTCACCCATCGACATGCGCGCAAACACCCAGCCCATGCCGAGGATGCCCCAGCAGGCATGTACGAGATGGTTGAACGTCAAGTAGTAATAGACAGTGTAGAAAATCCCCGAGCTGCCATTGATGCCGTGAGAGAGATTCCACCTGACTTCGAGGAATTTGACGATCGGGTAGCCGAGCGCAGTAACGATCGCCGCAATCATCCAGCGTCGCGACACCAGCAACTTCCCGGCGCGCATGGCGAGCACAGCACGGGCGATGAAGAAACTGCTGGTGACCATCAGCACCGTATTGATCGCGCCGGCTGTAGTCCAGATATGCTGCGGCCCAGTGTGAAACTCCTCCGGATAATGTGCTCGGGCAACGAAGTACACCGTGAACATGAGTACGAACTCGATGAGCTCGCAGGTAATGCCGACCCAGATTCCCTTATTGCCCGGAATACGCCCGGTGTGTCCGATTCCCGTTGCCGGGAATAAGCTCCCTTTGCTGACCACATCGGTGACCATGTTTTGATGCTCCTGTTCTTGTTGGTGTCATCACTGCGCGCATAAGCTCTCACCTGCGCCTTGACAATTATGCGCCTTCCTGGCGGATAGTTTGCCTCAATAGCAGGCAAGCGCGATAATGCCCCTGACGGAATTCAAGCTATTCAATCGCTTTCTGAAAGGGACCAGCGATGCCATATAGTACAGAAGCAATCCGTACCGTCGCCCTGCTGGGGCATACCGCCAGCGGCAAGACCAGTCTGGCAGAAGCGCTGCTCCACAGTGCCGGGATGGTCGGCACGCCAGGCAGTCTGGAACGCGGCAACACTGTCTGCGACCACGACCCGCTGGAACGCAAATACCAGCACTCGCTGTATTCCGCCATCACCCACCTGCATCATCGCGATACCCGCATCCACCTGATCGACACGCCCGGCTTTCCCGATTTCATGGGGCAGGCCATCAGCGCCTTGCCCGCCGCAGAAACCGCAGCCATCGTCATCAATGCGCAGAACGGGATTGAAATGGTCACCGGCCGCATGATGGAGATGGCGCGCCAGCGGAACATGTGCCGCATGATCATCATCAACAAGATCGATGCCGGCAACATCGACCTGCCGGGATTGCTGTCGCGCATACAGGAGGAATTCGGCAAGGAATGCCTGCCGATCAACCTGCCGGCAGAGGGTGGCACCAAGGTCGTGGATTGTTTCTTCAACCCGGCGGGCGAGTCCGATTTCTCGTCGGTGGCGCAGGCTCATCGCGCCCTCGTCGACCAGGTGGTGGAAGTCGATGCCGACCTGATGTCGCTCTACCTCGAGCAGGGCGAGATCGAGCCGGAACAATTGCATGCGCCGTTCGAACAGGCATTGCGCGAGGGCCACCTTGTACCCGTGTGCTTCGTCTCTGCCCGCAATGGCGCCGGCGTCAGGGAGTTGCTCGATGTGTTCGTGAAGCTGATGCCCAACCCGACCGAAGGCAACCCGCCGCTGTTCTATCGCGACGACCAGAACGCACCGGACAAGCAGAAGGAAATGCGGGCCGAAGCCGACCCTTCGAAGCATGTGCTTGCGCATGTATTCAAGGTCGCCGTCGACCCCTATGTCGGCAAGCTCGGCGTGTTTCGCATCCATCAGGGCACGGTGCGGCGCGACAGCATGCTGTACATCGGCGACGGCAGGAAGCCGTTCAAGGTGGCACACCTGTATATGTTGCAAGGCAAGGAGCAAGTGGAGGTGGCGCAAGCCGTACCCGGCGACATCTGCGCCGTCGCGAAAGTCGAGGACATTGCCTTCGACGCCGTGCTGCACGATGCCGCCGAGGATGACCATATCCATCTCAAGCCGCTGCCGTTCCCGCTGCCGATATTCGGGCTCGCGATCGCACCGAAGAAGCGTGGCGATGAACAGCGCATGTGGGAAATCCTGCAGAAGATCACGGCCGAGGATCCATGCCTGAAGGTCGAGCACCAGGCCAGCACGAACGAGACGGTGCTGCTCGGCCTGGGCGAATTGCACCTGCGTGCCGCGCTGGAGCGCATGGCCGAAATCTACAAGATCGAGGTCGAAACGCATCCGCCGAAAATCGCCTACCGAGAGACCATCGCCGGCAATGCGGAAGGCCATTACCGCCACAAGAAGCAAAGCGGCGGCGCCGGTCAGTTCGGCGAGGTCTTCCTGCGCGTGGAACCGCTGCAACGCGGCGAAGGCTTCGAATTTGTCGATGCGGTCAAGGGCGGCACGATTCCCGGGCAGTTCATCCCCGCGGTCGAGAAAGGCATCCGCCAGGTGCTGGAGGCCGGGCCGCTGGCCGGCTTCCCGATGCAGGATGTGCGCGTGACGGTCTATGACGGCAAGAGCCATCCGGTTGATTCGAAGGAAGTCGCGTTCGCGACGGCGGGTCGCAAGGCGTTTATCGACGCAGTGATGAAAGCAAGACCCATCGTGCTGGAGCCGATCGTGAACGTCGAGATCGTGACACCGGAAGAATGCATGGGCGACATCACGGGCGACCTCTCTGCCAAGCGCGGGCAGGTCAACGGCATGCAGACAGCGCATGCGGGAACCGTCGTCGTCACCGGCCAGGTGCCGCTGTCGGAATTGAACGGCTACCAGTCACGCCTGCATTCGGCCACCGCAGGACGCGGCAGCTACACGGTGGAGTTCAGCCACTACGATCCGGTGCCGCCGGCAACGCAGCACCGCATGGCGGCGCAACACAAGGTGGCTCCGGAAGAGTAGCGTCCAACGATGGTTTGCGTGCGAATGCAGTGCAATGCACGCAAACCCGGCTACGGCGACAGGCCTTTCCCGGGCGCGTTGCCCTTTTCCCCGGTAGCTCCGACCGGCGCATCGGCCGGCCCGCCGCCGAGCGCGACCGCCTGCAATGGTTTCATTGCCGGCCCGTGCAGCACTTCGCCGCTGGCGTCGAAACGCGAACCATGGCACGGGCAATCCCATGACTTCTCCGCCGCATTCCATGCGACGACACAGCCAAGGTGGGTGCATGTCGCCGACAGCATATGCAGTTCGCCTTCGTCGTCGCGATAGACGGCAAGCTTGCGACCTCCTTCGCGCAGGATCGCGCCCTCCCCGGCCGGGATCTGTCCGACCGATTCCACTTCGCCGTCCTTGAACCATTCACGATACTGCGAGAGCGTATTGGCCTGCTCGCGGAGGAACTCCGACATGCCGTGCACCGCCTTGCGCGACGGCGCATACACTTCCTCCCACACGTTGTCGCGGCCCATGATCATGTCGGTGACCATCATTGCCCCGATAGTGCAGTGGGTCATGCCGTTGCCGGAGTCGCCGGTGATGATGTAGACATTCTTGTCATCCATCGGATTGCGGCCGAGATAGGCAAGGCCGTCGGCCGGCTCCATCACTTCGCCGGACCAGCGGAAATCGACGGCGCCCGCCATCGGATATCGCTCCCGCACCCAGCGCTCGATTTCGTCGTAACGGTGCTGCGGATGCTCGTCCTGCCCAACCTTGTGATCGGCCCCGCCCACGACCAGGATTTCCTCGCCTGAGGAAGGGTCAGGCGTTTCCAGGCGGACGTAATAGTAGGGGTTACCGTTGTCCCATAGCAGCACGCGCGGCACGGACCCTTTGGGCACCCGCACGCCGATCACATAGGTCCGGTAGCCGGACTGCTTGGTGTGCATCACCACGCGGTCGTTAAACGGCGTGTTGGTGGCGACGACCACTGCCTGCGCGCTGATGTTGCCATTACGGGTCATCACCGTCTGCATCTTGTCGTTGCCGTCGATGCCGAGTGCGCGTGTTTGTGCATAGATGCGTCCGCCGTTGCGCACGAACGCCTCTGCCAGCCCGGCGAGATATTTCAGCGGATGGAACTGGGCCTGGTGCAGGAAGCGCAGTGCAGGACCGGTGTCGAAACCGAGGCCGGGCACGCGAGGGACCTTCTCCACGTCGACGCCGGCGCGGATCGCTGCCGTGTATTCCTTGTCGAGGTCGGCAACGCCTTGGGCCGTAAGCGAAAACAGGTAGCCGTCGAGCCGCTCGAACCCGCAATCGATATGCTCGGCCTGCACAATGGATTCCACAAGGTCGGTCGCCTGCTGAAAACTTTCCGCGACAAGTTGCGCCTTGTCGGTGCCGAAGCCACGCTCAATTTCGACATAGCGGTCGTCGGGCGGAAAAAAATGCGCGGTCGTGCGCGCCGTCTCGCCGGCGCCGATATCGAAGGCGTCGACCAGCACCACATTCCTGCTTTCGCGCGACAGGAGATACGCGGCAGTCAGGCCAGCGATGCCTGCGCCGATGACACAAACGTCGGCGGCAATATCTGCCTGGAGTACGGGATATTGCGGCAGGTTTGCCGTCGCCATCCAGACCGAGGTGGAGCCATGGGGGGTATCAGTCATGCTTGCAATCCTTCCGTTCTGTAACAAGATAAAGACCAGCCTGCAGACATTCGTGTTCCCGCGCCGTGGCTTCTCCGCCTGCCGGCACGGCAACATGACGCTCCCCTTGATGCACTTCCGTATCGCTCGGTGCAATCCCTCCTTGCCTGCCTATCTGACGATCAGCGTCGCCTTCATCGTCGGATGCAGCGTACAGACGTATGAGATGCTGCCTTTCCTGCGCGCCCGGAACTGCCAGTTGCGTTCGGAGGCGATGCTGCCGGAGTCGAAACTGCGATCAACGGCTGTCGCTGTATGCGCAAACGCATCCTTGTTCTGCCAGATGACCGTATCGCCCGCCTTTACCTCGATTACCTCCGGCACGTATCGCATTGCTTCGATGGTGACTACATGCACCTTTTCCTCCGCGAGCACGCAGTCGCTCGCAAAGCATGTCGCCATGCTGATCAAGACCACGGCGACGCCGTGGATTGCCCGGTTCGCCGGACGGCTCATGTAGTCATCCATCGCTTCCCCCTTTACTTCATGGAAGACTGCATGTGCTTCGCATGCTGCAGGTGCGCGTCAATTGCCGGCCGGACTTTTTCAAGAAGCCCCTTGAGTTCGGCATTTTTTGCGCTCGGCAGCAGCGTATTGTCGATCGCATCCAGCACCGCCTGGTGGTAGGTCACTTCATTGGCGACATACGCTTTATCAAAGGCATTTCCCTTCAGACCACTGAGCCTTTCCAAGGTTGCAGCGCCATCACTCTTCAGGCTGCGGCTGATGTCGTTTTCCTCCGGCGTCACGTTCAGCTTCCGGACCAGCGCGACCGCCTGCTTGTTGACGCCGCTGTGGTCATTGATCATCAGTTGCGCGAAATCCTTCACCTGCTTGTTACCGGATTTCGACCTGGCCAGCTTGCCGGCATCGATATCGACACTGTTTGCCGCCACGACAATGGCGGCGATCTGGGCATCGCTGGGGCCGCTCGCCTGGGCAAACGCCATGGTGACGCTGAGCGCCAATACACCGCCGGCAAAACCCTTTGCGACGTTAATGTAGTGTGTCATGTCCTACCTTCCTTTCGATGTGATGGATAAAAATACGGTTGAAAATGCAGATAAAAGCGGTCAGGCATCGCCGTCACGCAGTGCCCTGACGCGGGCAAGCACCCCGGCGACAATGCGGTCGCAGCGCTCGCCGTCAAACGAGAATGCCTCCTCGTAGGCGAAGTCGATTTCGCGGGACAAGGCTTCGCGCAGGATGGCTTTGGCGCGGAAAAACCGGGTGCGCACTGTCGCGTCCGGAATGCCAAGGCATTCGGCTGTCTCCTCGACGCTCATTTCTTCCAGTGCCCGCATCACGAAAACGGTGCGGAAGGCATCCGGCAGCCGGTCGATATGCTTCTCGAGCAGCCGTCTTGCCTCGGCACGCATTGCCGCACGCTCCGGCTGGTCATCCGATCGTTCACCCATGCTTGCCTCCTCCGAGTCGGCAACAACTTCAAGATCGCTATCGAGGCGGATGATTTCCGCCCGGCGGCTCGCCTTGCGCGAACGGGCAATGGCTTCATTAACCACGATGCGGGTCAGCCAGGTCGCGAGCCTGGCGTCTCCGCGAAAACTCTTGATATTGCGATAGGCGAGCAGGTAGCTTTCCTGGACGACGTCCTCGGCTTCGGCATCGTCCCGCAGGATGCTGCGCGCGGTGCGGTACAGGGGCCTGTTGTAACGGCGCATCAACTGTTCGAAGGCGCCCTCGTCGCCGTCGGCCACAAGATGGGCGATTTCAACGTCGGACAGGTCTTTTAGCGGGATATTGGGTGGAGCTGTGAGCATGGTTGCCAATCAGTCATTGTTGATTTCCTGATATTAGATGAAGGCAAGCTTTGCCACGTTCCCGCTATTTCAGGCGCGGAGTACAATCTCTTCGCCTCCCCTCATCAGGCCGGATACATCTCGTAACGTGGCTTACCCATTCCGGGTAGCGGCAAAGGGAACCCTGATATGTAATGGAGGTGTGATCGCCAGGAGAACGATGATGAAACACCACCGTGTTACAGGATTGATGGCAGGCGCCGCCCTGATGCTGGCCGTGGGTCCGGCCGCTGCGCGGGTCAATGTGGATCTGCATGTTATGGTGCCCGGCCCGTACTATGTACAGCCGGCACCCGTCTACGTGCAGCCGGCACCGGTGTATGTCCAGCCAGCTCCGGTCTACGTGCAGCCGCCCCCCATGTACGTACAGCCGCGACCGATTTACGTTCAACCGCGTCCGATCTACAACCAGCCGCGTCCGGCATGGGGCTACCAGCAGGATTGGCGCGATCGCCACGGCCATGGGCATCGCGGACCGCGCGACCAGGATCGTGACGGCGTGCCGAACCGCTGGGACCATGATCGCGATGGCGACGGTATTCCCAACCAATGGGACAACCAGCCGACAAACCGGCATCGCTACTGATATAGAAAGGCGAGGCTGCTGAAGCCTCCCCCGATGCGCGGCGTCAGGCGTCGCGCATCGTCTACATGGTGTTACAGCATGGGTGTCGCCCTGCTTTCATTGCTCATCCACTCCTCGTCGCTCTTGACGACCTTGTCGGCATAAGTCGCAAGCTTGACTGCGGCATCCACCGCTTTCCTGACAAAGACATCCTCGTTGGCATCGGTAATCTCGTGCCTCTGCACGTATGCAGCGAAGATCGTTGCCGCCATCGACGCGACGACCGACTCGCTGTGCTGCATGCTGAGATACGCTTCTTTGCTTAGCTGTTTGCTCATGGTTCCTCCCGGGGAATAGGCCGTTTTTCGTCTCGCAGGCCGCTCATCCTTACGGTCAGGATGAGCGGGATTGTATCTGCGCGGTTCTGCTGCGGTTCTGCTGCAGTTCTTGCCGCCATTCGGTTTATATCAGCTGGCCCAAAGCACCTCAAATCCGCGCCGGTATTCGTGCGCTACTTGTTCTGCCTTGCGCCTCAGCCTGCGCGGATCGGCGAACATGGCCTGCTGCATGCACTCGGCCATGTCGTCCAGGCCCACCGTCGCCGGCACGCACTCTTCATCCCATGTACCGGCATAGGCGGCCTGTTTCGTCGTTCTGCCACCGTGCGCCGGATGACGCACGTTAAGCCTTGGCAAGGCAAATGCCATCGCGACAATCCTGCCATGCAGGCTGCTGCCGAGGTAGCCGCGACTGCCGGCAATAAGCGCGCAGATGTCCCAGATATTCAATGACGTAAACAGCCTGAACGAAGCCGGTTTCATCTGCGCCGCCACTTTCGCGTAACAGCCGAGTTCGTCATGCCACGGCGCCGCCCCAGCGCGGAAGAAGACCACACCAAGACCCGATGTGCGCGCAAATCGGTCCAATTGGGAAGCGATCTGCCGCAACGGGTCGGCGTTGCAGTGCGCTGTTTCGAAGTCGGCACTGAACTGGACTGCCACATATCCTTGCGGGAACACTTGCCTGACCTGCGCCAGTTCACCCTGTGACATGCGCTCGCAAATTGCCGTGCCGAAGAGCGCGGCGACCATGGATGCGGGGTCTGGCAGCAGATGGGCGCTGATGCCCTCCGCCAGCAGCAGCGCATGCGTGATCCGGTCGCGCACGCCGACTGCGTCGGCGGCTTTCAGGTTGTCCAGCACTTCGGCACAGAGTTCTGTCTCACACTCGTCAAGCTCGACGCCACCCACAGCGTTGTAGATGATGCGATTGGCATGCGGGAACAAATGCCGCGGCACGCAATAGGGTGCCAGCGACGGCATGCCGAGCTGCTGCCGCGCCCAATCGTGCGCTACCTGCGGATGGCGGTCGTAGCGCGCAATCATGTCTTTCGCCTCATGCGGCGGCAGGAGCATGACCGCTGCCTGCCATGCGTTACAGGTCAGGAGTTCGCCGCCGGCATGAACGATGTCGACTGCGCGTCTTCCCCCCTCTTGGGCAAGCCGGGCAATCGAGCGCACCTTGTGCCCGCCCTCGGCGCGCAGATCCCGATCCGCGAGTCCCGCAAGGATCAGGTCGCGCCGCCCAAGCAATGCTGCGCATACATGAGGGAACAGCAGATCGCCAAAGTTATGGCGGTCAAAGGCGCCGAACAGGATGGTGGGAATAGCGGTGTCGCGCGTCATATTCAATGCCTGCCGTGATGCCGGCCGAAGACGCTGCGACACGTCCAGGCGAAGCCGGAGGTATCGCTATGCTACGCCCCGTCCGGCCGGGCCGCACGCGTCATCCGTTTGTCGCGGTCTTCCCCTGCGCGTGCTGCTTACCGCAGTGAAAAATCCACTCTGCTGACTTTGCCGCCGCCGGCCTGCCCGTCCGGCGCACCGATCCTGGGAGCAAGGATATACAGGCGTTCTGCCGGCACCTCGCCATTCCTGATGAGCCAGTTCTTCGCAGTCTGGGCGCGCTGGTTGCCAAGGGCAATCAAGTCGTCCCCGTCGATCTCGGCATTGTCGATCATCAGCCTTTCCATCTCCTCGACCGGCAAGTTCTTCGGCAGGCCGAGCACATTGCGTGGTTTCGGGAATTTTTCTGCCTTGTAGGCGCGTTCCAGCAACGCGGGATACTCGGCCGGTTGCACAACGACGCGTCCCGGGGCCGGCGTTTCGCCGCGCGCTGCGAGGTCGCCGCTCTTGATCGCGCGCACCTTGCGCTCGACCGACAGGCGCCGCAGGCCGGCGCGGTCGGCCTCCGGGTCGACGCGGCCGGCGATATCGAGCGTCAGCCCCGGGCGCTCGGTCAGCGCCTTTGCCAGCGACTTCAGTTTTTCCTCGCCGGCTGGCGGAATCGCCGCACGGCCGGGTTCAAATTCGAGTGTGGACAGCTCGGCGCCGCCGCTTGCGAACAAGGAGCCCAGCACCGCAAACGGCTGCGTCACCGTCTTGGCAATCAGGTTGCCGATCACGCGCGCCAGGATGCCGCCCACGGAGAACTCCGGGTCGTCGAGGGAACCGGTAATCGGCAGGTTGATGTCGATGACGCCGTTGCGATCGCGCAGCAGCGCCACGGCGAACAGGACAGGCAGCTTGGTTGCGGTCGGGCTGTCTATCTTCTCGCCGAACGTGATCTGTTCCAGGATCAGCCGGTTCTCCGCGGTGAGCTTGCGCTGGTCGACAAGATAGGACACTTCGAACGACAAGCGTCCCTTCTCAATGCCGTAGCCGACATAGCGCCCGGAGTATCCCGACAATGGGGCGAGTTCCATGCCGCGCACATTGGCCTTGACGTCGAGGAACAAATCCCCGCGCAGCGGATTGATGCTTCCGGCTACCGCCAGCGGCGCATTGTTGACCTCGGCATGCAGGTTCAGGCTGGCGCTGGTGGACGCGTCGGATGACAGGTTGGACACGACACCGCCGAAGTCCGCGAGCGTGGCGGAATAGTTCGGCTTGATGAAGTTGTCGGTAAAGCGCACCCGGCCGCCTTGCAGCGTCAGCTTGCCTATCCTGACTGGAGTCGTCGCCGGTTTGCTTGCTGCTGCCTGTGACGCAGGTACGTCCTTGTCCTTGGATACGCCATCCTCGCCGCGTGCAATGTCCTGCAGGTTGAAGCGGCCGGCCTCGTCGATGATCACACGCGCAAAGAAATCGCTCAGCGCGACCTGGTCAATGGCCAGCGCAAACGGCGCCAGCTGCATGTCGACGCCGCCGAAATACAGCGACTTCCACCGCAGGAAATCCTTCTCCTGCGCCTTGTCGACAGTGGCGACATTCCCGAGCATGACGTCTCCCGTGAAGCCGCCCTTCAGTGCACCGTCGCTCCCGGTATCGAGCTGCAGCCGGCCGTTGCCGCTCAGCGAGGCACGCTTGAGCCTCAGATTGATCAGGTGCGTGACATAGGGCTGCAACGGCAGGACATCCACGCCTTTCAGGTCGAGTGCGAGATCGGTGCGCAGCGGCGTCAGCCCGAGCTTGCCGTCCAGCGCCAGTCGGCCGCTCTTGTTAACGGTCGCATCCAGTTTCACCGTAGCCGGTGCCGCTCCTGCGGTGGACAGCTTGTGTAGTGCGAGACTGATCGGCGCAATATCGGTCACTACCGGTTCCGACTGGCTACGGTCTTCGATACGGGCAGTCCAATTGTCGATGGCAATCCTGCCGATGCTTACCGCATATGCGCTACCGTTTCTCCCCTCCTTCGCTGTTCCGGCTTGATCCAGCGGTTGGGCCTGGGCGTTGTCCTGAACGTTGCCTTGCGCTTTCCCTTGGCTAAACTGCAGGCCGGCACGATTAGAGGCAATCTCCGCGATGTCGACGCTGCGCTTGCCGGTATCGATGGCAAGTCCGCGCAAGGTCAAGTCCAGCTTTCTTGCCCCGCTTTGCAGGGGACGTGCCGCATGCATGTCGGTATAGCGCAAGTTCGCGCCATGAACAGCGAGCTCACCGAGCGCGAATTTCACCCCGCCGCCAGCATCCGTTCCCCCGCTCCCGGTGGGTGCTGGCGCGCCGGCGGATGGCGCCACCAGCCGGACCAGGTTCAACTGGCCATCGCGCTCGCGTGCAACATCCGCCTCCAGTCCGTCGAGCGCGATGCGCGCCACGTCGTAGCGTCCGCCAAACAGATCCATGTCGCGCAAGGTGGCCGTCATTGCGGCCAGTTTCATGATCCGTTTGCCGCCAGGTTCCGTGACCTGAAGTCCCCTGAGTGCGGCTGTGCCGCTCAGTTTGACCGACGGCGCCTTGCCCTGCGGCTGCAGGAAACTGGCGCTCAGGTGCAGGTCCAGCTGCGCGCTTGGCAGGCGAAAGTTCGGCTTGAACGGAAGATATCCCACCGCGCGCGTCACATCGAAGCCGTCAAGATCCAGTTCCAGCAAGGCTTCCTTCGGGTCGGCAAAGGGGCGCGCCTTGCCCTTGAATTCGACCGGCGTGCCGTTGACGCTGGCGCTGAGCAAAGGCTCGACGAATATGTTGACCTGCGACGGCAGGGAGGAGATGAACGGCACGCCCAGCTGCAGATTGTCGATGGCATGCGTGGCCTTCGCCGGCCTGTCGTCGAACTGGATGCGGCCGCCTTCCACCTGGATGTTGTTGATCGAGAAGCGCGCCGGTTCTTCCGAAGGCGGCTGCGCGGCGAGCCGCGCGAGGATGTCATCGATGTTGTAGCGATGCGGCTCGGTGCGCACCAGACGGACGTCGGGCCTGGAAAGATGCAGCTCCTGGATCACCGGCGCCAGCTGCAGCACCGACTGGAGCGACAGGTTGAGCCGGAGCGTCTCGAAGCCGGCGAACAGCACATCGCCCTTCTGCTCCATCATCCTGACGTCGCGCACGATCATGGTCAGCGCAAACGGATTGACATCGACGGATCCGATGACCAGCTGCCGCTGCAGCTTTTCCTGCGCCAGGCGTTCGGCTTGTGACTTGACGATGGCAGGAAGGATGAGAAAGCCGAAGGCACCGTAAAGCAGTACGACACCAATCAGCGCGTAGGCGATGCGACGCATCGGGCGGGACGTACAAAAGGAGAGAAGACGCTCGGGCAAGCGTGGTGACATGGTGACTCGTGCGTCGATGGTGAAGACCGCAAATTTTACCAGCGGACATTTTTTAATTCCGGCGCGACTCGGCGCGAAATGCTCTATATCAAACGACCAAGCGACACTGGCAACAATGGGGGAACACAATGCCAGCACAGGCAATGATCGGCGCTATCGACACCCTTGCAGGATCAACTTTCGCGCAGTTGCATGTCGCGCAATTTTTCGCTTTCCCGCTGGCCGCCCAACGTCGAGCAAAGCAGCACGCTACAAACCTAAGCGAGCTCAAGGGATGCATTTATTTGCAGAAATTTTCATGCGCAAACGGGTAAAATCCCTCACCCCGCATTACCGCATCACTCCACGAGATCCACCATGGCCCGCCTGAAACTAGACTTCCCCGAAGACCAGTACTACTACTCCACCCAGCTCACCGTACGCGTCACCGATGTCAATGCCGCGAATCATCTCGGCAATGACTCGATGATTTCCATGATTTCCGAAGCGCGGGCGCGCTTTCTGTTCGAATTCGGCATCGAGGAAAGCCAGGAAGACGGCATCGGGATCATCGTCACCGACCTCGCAACGACCTACCGCACGGAAGCGCACGCACGCGACCAGTTGCTGTTCGAGGTGGGCATTATGGATTTCAACAAGTACGGCGGCGATATCACCTTCCGCATCACCCGCCCGCGCGATAATGCGCTGGTCGCCATGGCCAAGTCCGGCTTCGTCTTCTTCAACTACAAGACCAAGAAAGTCGTGCCGATGCCGCCGGCATTCCATGGCAAATTCTCCAGGGTCAACTGGATCGACTGAACTTCAACCAGAGGAAAGCATGAGCAACAAACCCGCACGCACGCTCACGTTCAAGTGCAAGGCCTGCGCCAAGCCCGTCACCGTCTACCTGCAAAAGGTATCCGCCTGCTCCCATATCCAGCCCTATCTCGGCATCTGCAAATGCGGTGAAGTGATGAAGCACGCAACCGGGCAGAAGGACGCCGTGGAATCCTTCCTGGCCTCACCGGGTCTGGACTGGTCGCATCACCATTGACAGGCTGCTACTGATCAGGCATGAATTTGCCGCATTCTGGCTTCCCTTTCCCGCCTGCGTGAGAAGCCGGGGAAGTGGGAACAGCTCAACAAAGCGCGGCCGGGTCGATCATACGTCAGGCCCTCTCGGCCAGCGCCAGCCGCGCGAGGGCCATGGCTCCGTCGAAGGAGCCGGCGGACGCAATGAAGCGCTTGTTATGGCAGAAACCGGCGTCCGGCACGCCGCTAACAGCTGCGAGCTCCTCCCCTTGCAAACCCGCCCATGCTGCAGGCAAGTCCTTGCGCGCGACGAAGCTGTCCGCCGCAGCCGGGACCGTATGCAGCAGGTAGCGCTGTTCGGCGGTGCTGAAGCTGACCACGAACACCACTTTCGGCATCTCCACGCGCACCACCGTTGACCACGGCAGTGAAGCATTCTCCAGGAACAGCACCTTGCCGTCTTCCAGCACTTGCGCCTGCCGCACCTGTTCCACTGCCATCGAGCCGCTGACGCGGTACCTGACCGCGTTGACGAGGATATCCGTCATGAATTCCATTGCGCGGCGAAACTGCGCGAGCCGCATCTCCTCCGCTGCGTCGCCGGCCTGCTGTTCGTCGACCCATGTCGGATTGAATCCGGAAATCACGGCAGACAAACCATAACTACCCGGCGCATTGCGCGCCGCGCCGGTGTCGGACATATCGAGGTACTGGATCAGATCGCTGTCGATTGCGTACGCAATCTGGCGTGCCTGCTCCGGCAGGACGGCATAGCCGGCACATGCTTCGGCAATGCGTGCCACGCAGCGCGCGCCATATTCGCGCCACACCAGGCCGGCGCTGGCATATTCCACCCCCGACTGACGTGCGCCTTCAAAACCCTTCTGATGATGATCGAAACGCCCTGTTGCCGGGTCCCATACGCCGCCGACATCAACAACGAAATCCGCCTGCCGGATCCGCTCCAGGTCGCGGGTACGGATCAGCTCGCATCCGGGGAAAACGATATCGAGCACCGCGACGGCGCAAACGTCGTCGGCGTGGAATTTTCCGGAGTGGGTCGCAATAAGCATGAATGATGGGGGAGCAGGAAGCGAGGGAAGCCGCAAGGGAATCCAGTGTAGCGCAGCAAGCGATGCGCCGCTGCGTGGCCGTCCGATGCCACCTCGGCCCTTACATGTGCGTGTGTGCGTGCGGTCTTTGTTTAACGAAAAGGAAGGTTGCTACGCATGCACGCATTCGCGCTTTTCTTCAACTGCGTCGGCCGCAGCATCTACTTCAGCTCCCGGTGCTTCCGCAGCTTCTGCGGTCGCGATAGCCTCCTCAATGCTCTCCGGCAGAACAATCACCGGCAATTCGAGGAACAGCGCGAGGGGCGTAATCTTCTGCCGTGCGCCATTCTCGCTCAACGACGTGATGCCAAGCGGCATGCGACGAAGCGCTCCTGCCAGAAAGACGTGGTACTGCTCGTCCGAGCTCCTTGCGCCGATTGCGGCGGATTTCTCGATTTGGAGCGACTGGAACTCGCCGACCTGCTCGACCTTTTCCCGCTTTCCGCGCCCGGTGGTCACCAGGCGCAGCTTCCTGTCGATCTTCAGCCGGAATGCGCGCGCGGCACGGAAGGAAACGACGGAAAGGGCCGCAACGGATCCGCAACACAGGACCAGCGCACCGAGCAGTACGGCGCCCCAGACGGGAAATCCCGCGTAAAGCGCCCAACCCAGCAGGGCCAGGAAAATGGCGGCAAGCGGCATGGAGACCGCGAACAACACAAAAGCCGTGCTGCCGCTTGGGCCGTTGTATTCGATGACGTCGGCACTGATCGTGTATTTCATTGCTTCCGCCTTCTGAAGAAAGACGCCTGCGCCGCAATCGCCATTCCGCGAACTGACTCTGTCACAACCATCTGCGCACCTCCTGCATATAGGCACCATATTGCGTCCCGAACTTCGCTCTGAGCGCCCTCTCCTCCGGCCTGATCTGGAAACGGTTCATGTACAGGATAAACAAGGGAAGAAACAGCAGCGAAGCCACGCTGGACAGAAAAACGCCCCAGCCTGCAAGCATGAACAGAAAGCCGAGATACATCGGGTTCCGCGTGCGGCGATAGATGCCCGACGCGACGACCGTCGAGGAGGCGTCCGGCGTGGTCGGGTTCACCGTGGTATGCGCGCGCCGAAACGCCAGCACGCCGGCCAGCGCAATGCTTGCGCCTGTGGCGCCCAGCGCGACCGTGATCATTGTGCGCCATGGAATCGAGATGGCAGCCGCCGGGAGCAGCATTGCCGCAAACCACATGAGCATGCCCATGATCAGCACCAGCAAGAGCGGCGGGATGCGTAGTTCGAGTAGCTTCATCGTGTATTGCGACGGTGTAGGAAATGGTCTGTCACGGGCTGCTTTACTGGAATTGGGAGCAATTGGGGGATGTTCCCGCATCTTGCCACGATATAACTGTTATCACAATCCGCGCTTCAGGGAAGGCGGGCAAGCGCGACCCCAATGAAACGCTTTCGGACAAAGCCGCTTCACTACGGCCGGATGCCTGCTCCACCGACGCAACTTGTTGCGCCGCCTGTGTTCTCACGCGTAGAAGCCGGTCTCGGCAGCCAACATCGGGATACGGCGCTTGCCAATACAAGGCCAATACAAGGAGCGACATCATGACCAGAATCCAGCAGTCGGTAGAAATCGCTGTGCCTGCGCGCGTTGCCTACAATCAGCTGACACAGTTTGAGGATTATCCCCAGTTCATGCAGGACGTAGAAAGTGTGCAGCAACTGGATGACAGCCATCTTCACTGGGTCACCAAGGTGTCCGACCGCCAGGTGGAATGGGATGCGGAAATCACGGAGCAGGTCCCGGACCGCTATATCGCATGGCATAACACCAGCGGACCGGCATCCACCGGCAAGGTCGCCGTCGAGCCCGTAGGGGCGGAGGCTGCACGCGTCACGCTGACGCTCGAGACGGATGCAGACAATGCACCGGGTACATCCGGAGCATCGGATGCCGCAGACGGCAGTGGCACGGCAGCCATTTCCGAACGCCTCGGGCAGGACCTGGCTCGGCTAAAGCAATTTCTGGAGGAGCGCGGCGCCGAAACCGGCGCCTGGCGCGGAGAAGTGCGCGATGGGCAACCGGCGCACAGCGACGCCGGCACGGCCGCCGCTTCCCGGCGGGACGCATCGACGCAATCCCGCTCGACGCAGTCCGACTATGCACTGTCACAGCCTTCCAGTAACGAAGACGAGGACGGACGGTTCTCCATTGCGGAGGAAGTAAGCTTCGACATGCAGTCCGACGCTGCCCGCCGGGTCGGACAAGCACCGGAACAGGACAGCAACGCCGCCGAAGGGATGGAGCAGGCGATAAAGCGGGACGCTCAGGAGCAACAGCAGAATCGCGGCGCCTGATCGACACTGGGGCGCCGGATCCCATGGCGCGGCCCGGCCAATCGCGCGTCGCGCCCTCTGCCATGCGGCATGCTGCTCAGCCTGCCCCGTTGCGCAACTTCGGCACAGGCGTCGCGCGCAGCCGAAAGGCATCCGGCATCCTCGATCCCAGCAGCGGGCGCAGATACAGCCGGAAGGCATCGGTGATGTCGGTGCCGCTTTCGGCGATGAATTCATCGTCGAGTACGCGCGTCTTGCCGGCGACTGCATCCAGCTCGAGCAATTCATAGTCGACGGAGTAAAAACCGGTGCGCTTGATCGCGACCGAACCATCACGGTTGCCCCACATCGCGTACTGCACGGCTTTCTCGCCGACCTCGCGCGCTTCGCGCTGGTCGACGTCGGATACGCAGCCGATGAAGGAACGTTGCAGGTACCCGAAGGTATCGCCGCGCACGCGCTTGATCTTCAGCCTGGCCTTGATCTCCTCGCATAACAGGTCGGCCAGCGCTCCCGTGCCGGAAAGCTGCACATTGCCATGCTCGTCGTGCTCCAAATCCTTGGCGAGCAGGGTCGCGATCGGCGCGCCGGAAGCATCGTGGATGCCCTCCGATACGGCGATCACGCAACGGCCGAACCGCTCATAAGTCTGCTTCACATCGGCGAGGAACTTGTCGAGCACGAAGATGCGCTCCGGCACGTAGATCAGGTGCGGACCATCGTCGGGAAACTTCTTGCCCAGTGCAGAAGCGGCGGTCAGGAAGCCGGCATGACGTCCCATCACCACGCCGACATAGACGCCTGGCAGCGCAGCATTATCAAGGTTGGCCCCGGCGAAGGCCTGTGCGACGAAACGCGCGGCCGACGGGAAGCCCGGCGTATGGTCGTTGCCCACCAGGTCGTTGTCGATCGTCTTGGGGATATGGATGCAGCGCAGCGGGTAGTTCGCCTTCTTTGCCTCCATGCTGACGATGCGCACGGTGTCGGACGAGTCGTTGCCGCCGATGTAGAAGAACTGCTCGATCTCGTGCGCACGCAAAACCTGGAAGATCTCCTGGCAATACTTGACGTCCGGCTTGTCACGCGTGGATCCCAATGCGGAAGCCGGTGTGCTGGCGACCAGTTCCAGGTTGTGGCTGGTCTCCTGCGTCAGGTCGACAAAGTCTTCGTTGATGATGCCGCGCACGCCATGGCGTGCACCGTACACCAGCTCGACATTGCGAAAGCGCCGCGCTTCCAGCGTCACACCGACCAGGGACTGGTTAATGACTGCGGTGGGGCCGCCGCCTTGCGCGACCAGGATTTTTCCAGAATGCATCGCACTCCTCCTTTATCAGCCTGTTGAAAAACAACGCGAGCGGGCCGAGCTTGCAGTCTTTCAATAGCCTACTATCAGCATTGAACAGCGAACCGGCTTCCAGTATGGATGAAATTTTCGTCGGGATGAATGATCCTGGATCAAGTCGGGCAGAAAAGCACTGCCCGCCTGTTCATGCAGGCTTGCGCATTTCCCTGCATGCCATTTGCTGGGCGACGAAGCCGTCAAACGCATCCAGCAGCGGCTGGTACTTCAGCGCATCGCCTTCCAGCTGCGTCAACGCGTGACAGCTCGCTTCCAGCGTCGAGAGCTGGTGCTCGCCATGCGCCTTGCGAATCAGGTAGCGCGAGGCGGGCATGCCCTGCAGCGCGAGGCGCGGCAATGCCTGCAACAAAGGATTGGCGTACAACATCTTGCGGCTTTTGCGCCAGGTTCCGTCGAGCACGACAAGACGCACGTTTTCCAGATCGGCAATGGCAGCGGCATCCAGCGACGGCGGCGGACATATTTGAAGTGACCGGCAATCGGGCGTGTCCGGATACAGCAGCACGGGATACTTCGTGCTTTCTGCACTGCCCGGCAACGCATCGTCCGATCGTGGTGCCGCTGCATATAGCAGTGCATGCAGCACATGCGCATCGAATGCCTCGCCGGTCTCCAGCCGGCTGCGCCTCAGGCTCAGGTGCAGCAACCGCGCGCTGCCCTTTGCATTGGCCACTTCCATCGGATGTTGCAGAAGAAGCACCTCGGGTACATTGGCAGTCGGTCTGATCCAGCGACAGATGCAGGAGGTCTGCGCACGCAGGCAGGTCGTACAGCGAGGTCGTTTGGCTTGGGATGTTTCGGTCACCGGATTCTTCGGAGAAGTGATTGATGCACATGTGCCGTTGCCGTTCCGGCAATGCATGGCGATGATGGCGTTGGCGCCGCATCGCATTGTAGAACAGCCCTTTTCCATGAAGGGAATCGGGTCGATTCCCTTCGGCGCAGCCCTGCTAATTTAAACATTCATTTTATTTGCATGTTTAAATCGTTCTCGCTAGAATTGATTCACATCAGCATTTTCAAGCGGCGAGTGCATCACATCACTCGAGCCGTGCGTGTCCTCACACCCAATCGGACCAATCTGCAGGGAGCCCACATGAACATCGACAAGTTCAAGCAGCAACACGTTGACATCCTCAATGGCATCGCAACTTTACGAACGCTCGTCAAGAGCGGCATCCGCGACAATGCGGCCGACATATCGCAGGCCATCATTTCAATGAGCTCGACAATCAAGCTGCACCTTGCAGTCGAAGACAAGCTGCTCTACCCGGCGCTCGAAAACACCGGCAACGCCCAGCTCGCGCGCATGGGGAAACGGTTCCAGGATGAGATGACGGGGATTGCATCGGCCTATCTCGCCTTTGCGCGCCGCTGGAACACGCCGTTCACGGTATCGCAGAACCCGGAAGCCTTCCGCTCGGATGCAAACAGCGTGCTGAAAGTCCTGTACGAACGGATGCGCCGCGAAGACACCGATTTTTATCCGGTCGTCGAAGCAAGCTGATACCGTTTTAACCAGGCACTCACATCATGACGACGGCGCAAAGCGGATTCGATGTCAACCTGTTCGACATGGTGCTGTGCCTTGCCCGCGCGATCGATTTTCTGCATCCGGCGATCTCCGAACACCACCTGCGCGTCGCCTATATTGCCTCCTGCGTTGCAGAAGAGCTCGGCTTCAGCAGGGAGAAAACGCAGGATGTGCTGATTGCCGGCGCGCTGCACGACCTTGCCGCCGCATGCTCACCGGCCTGGATGGGCTTGCTCGATGCGGCGCTGACAAGCGATCTGGCAAGCCAGCCGTCGGATGACGTGCATCGCCATGGCGTCGAGGGTTACCTGATGTTGCGCGACTTCTCTCCGTTTGCGCGTGCCGCAGACGCGATCCGCTTCCATCACGTGGACTGGGACGATGGCCGCGGGAGCGAAGCTGCCGGCGAGGCCGTTCCCATGTCCGGCCACATCCTTCGCATGGCAGATGGCATTGCCGTAGCCCCCTGCAGCGACAGCGAGATTCTGCAGCACGCTGCGTCAATCCGAAAAACCGTTGCAGCAAGTTCGCCCAGGTTGTTTCACCCTCTTGCCGCGCAGGCCTTCGAGTCGGTTTCGCAGAAGGAGTCATTCTGGCTAGATCTGGTGAGCCGGCACAAGGAACAGATACTCAAGCGCCGCTTCGGTGGCTCGACCGTCCCGCTCGACCTGGAAGAGCTGCATCGTTTATCCCGCATCTTCGGGAAAATCATCGATTACCGCAGTTCTTTCACGGCGACGCATTCGAGCGGCGTCGCGGCGACAAGCGAGGCACTGGCGGTCCGGCTTGACCTTTCCGGTCAGGAGACGACGCTGGTCGGTGTTGCCGGCTACCTGCACGATATCGGAAAGCTGGCCATGCCGTCGGCCATTCTCGACAAGCCAGGAAAACTGACACCGGAAGAAATGCTGATCATCAAGCAGCATCCCTATTACACGCACCAGATACTTTCCATGGTGCCCGGCCTCGAAACCGTGAACACCTGGGCATCATTGCATCACGATCGCCTCGATGGCAGCGGCTACCCGTTCCGTCCGCGTCATATTCCGCTTGGCGCACGCATCATCGCGGTGGCAGATGTGTTTACAGCGATTACAGAGGACCGTCCTTACCGGCGCGGCATGGCACGTGCGCAATGCCTTGCCGTCCTGGACCAGATGGCCGCTGACCGCGCCATCGACGGCGACATCGTTGCCGTGCTGCGCAATGACTTTGAAGAGATCCACCATGCGCGGAGCATTTCGCAGCAGCTCTGCCGCGCCTGACAGAGAAAGGAAAACCCATGAATACCCCGGCTTTTTTCGATGATGCACCCAGCATCACGGTCCATGACGCCCTTGCAGAATTCCTCGGTGCCAGCACGGGCGGCATCCTCACCTACCGCTACGTCGACGCCGTGCGGCTGGCCGGCCACTCCTGCCCCACCGTCGCTGGCGCCTACCTGATGACGCGACGCGCATTGCAGCTGCTTTACCCGGAACAAATACCGGAACGCGGTGCGGTGTACGTGCGCTTTGCCGATGCGCAGGATGAAGGCGTAACCGGCGTGATCGGCAGCGTGGCCGGACTCGTCACGGGTGCTGCGGGTGCAGGCGGTTTCAAGGGCATCGCCGGACATTTCCGGCGGCAGAATTTGCTGCAGTTCGGCGCGGACATCAAGGCACAGGCCCGCTTTGAGCGCGCGGATACCGGCGCCGCCGTCGATCTGGAAATGCACATCGGCCGTGTCCCCGCTAACCCGCTCATGATGGGATTGCTGCAGAAGACGCTGTCGGGGCAGGCCTCGCCGGAGGAAGCACAAGAATTCGCAACGCTGTGGCAGGATCGCGTGCGGCGCATCCTCGTCGATCACGCGGATGATCCGGAGCTGATCGGCGTTGTAAATTAACTTAACGCCGCGACGACAGGACGATGCCGCCCACGATCAGTGCAAACGCAACCGCGTGATACAGGTGCGGCAACTCCCCGAGAAAGGCCGAGGACATCAGGGCAGCAAACAGCGGTGTCAAATTGCTGAAGAACGACGCAATGCTCGGCCCCACGCGCTGCACACCGGTGCCCCAGCAGCGAAACGCCACCACGGCCGGCCCGGCTGCGACGTAAAGCAGGGCAGCCAGCAGCGGCCAGCTCCAGTGGATCTGCGGACTGCCCAGCGTCCACTCGCCCGCCGTCATGACGCCGGACCACATCACGCCGAACGTCACCTGCGCCAGCAGGAATGCAGCCCAGTCGTTGCGAATGGCTTCAGGTTCTTTGCGTTCGGCCAGCAGCCAGCTGTACAAGGACCAGATCACAGTGGCAAGCAGCATGTAGAGGTCGCCCGGCACGAGACGCAGCGCCAGCAACTGCTGCCACTCGCCGCGACTCAGCACGAGCAGAACCCCGCCCACGGACAGCGCCGCACCGGCAATCTGCTTGCCAGACACTCTCGCGCCGAAGAACAAGCGGCCAACCAGCAGCATCCAGGCAGGCATGCTGCCCGCAACCAGCGTCACGTTGATCGGCGTGGAGCTTTGCAGCGCCAGATACTGCAGTGCGTTATACACGCCGACACCCAACAATCCCAGGAGCGCAAAGCGCCGCCAATGCGACCACATACCACTCCCCTTGCGCAGCACCCATCCAGCCAGCGGCAACAGGATCAGCAAGGCAAGCGCCCAGCGCAGGAAGTTGAGCGTGATCGGCGGCACCATCTCGTGCACGAGCCGGCCGACGACCGCATTGCCGGCCCACAGGATCGGCGGAATCAGGAGGAACAGGATGGTGGACGGCGTGAGCGGATGATTCATGCTGCTGAAGCGAAGTCGGACGGCGGTGCGTCGCGGGACGTCAACCGCATTGTTGTCGGGAGGAAAGAGAATACTTGATTTCTGCCGAGCTTGTGCCGGGCGGAAAAGATCGCCTGAGAGGCAGGTAATCAGGACAGCTCACGCCACTGCCGATCCTGACGGATATGTTCCTTTCCTCTTGGGCTGTCCGGCGCAACGACCCATTCGCTGTCACGCCAGTACAGCACCAGCGTCGTGGCGAAACCGTCCGTGCTGGTCTCATACCAGCCGTCCTGCGCCGGCTTCTCGGGCAGCTGTTTGACCAGGAACGACCACCATTTTTTTGCCACTGCTCTTCCTCCTGCTTGCCGCCACCAGCGCCCGCGACGATGCGGGAACGCATGCGCAACGCGGAAGGAAGATCCTGATCCTTCCGCATGTCGCGGCCAAGTGTAGCAAGAGTCTGTCAGCCAGCCCTGTAAAGCGCCTCGCGGCGTTCAGTATGCGTCGTAGACCGACTGACGCCGCTCAAACAGGGGATGCGCGCCGCTGGTATCGATCCTGCGCCGCAGCGGATGCGTGCCCGCAAGGAAAAAATGCATGGGATTACGACGTTCGCTCGCCTTGTCGCCGTAGCGCCGCATGTGCCGGCGAGATCGCGCCAGAGCCAGCAAGGTCACGGCTGCTGCGGCACCCGCAACGCCGAGCAGCACGGTCTTTCCGCTCAATCGATGTGCCGAGCCTTCAGGCTCGTTCATGTTCATTTCGTTCTCCATTGCGGTACACACTCCTCCGGGTCCATATATCGATTTTCAATGAGAGATATGACAACAAAGAACGAAGCTTTGTTCTTCTCCTGAAGCGGAATATCCGCACGGTATCTGCCGCAGCGCGTACGACACCCGAGAAATGCGTTCAAGCGCCATACCCTGTCGAATTGCGAGGGAAATTGATTTCTCCCAAAGGGTGAAGTGGTACAGCGGCGTACCTTGAGCGCTATTAAATACACACGATGTTGACGCAGGCAGCGCTTGCCGGCTCCAACGTCGCCCCGCAGCAGGCAGGCAACCAGCCCGCCTTGCATATACGGCAAGCAACACCCCCGCTTTGCCGCCAGCCCCGCATTCCGCACATGACGAAAGGAGGTCCGCCAGCGACGACTTACTGCATTTCCAGAGCCTTCAACAAAAACACCAACCAGGAGACACCGTATGAAAAAAGCTTTCTGGCGGCTTGCCGTCGTGGTTTTGCTCGCGTTCTCAGGCTTTTCCTCTTCCTCCTTCGCCCAGGGCTACACCCAGACGAAATACCCCATCGTTTTGGTGCATGGCCTCTTCGGCTTTGACAACATCGGCCTTCTCGAATACTGGTACGGCATTCCGTCTGCGTTGCGCAGCGATGGCGCCCGCGTGTATGTGACACAGGTGCCGGCCGCCAACAGCACGGAAGTGCGCGGCGAACAGCTGCTGCAGCAGGTGAAGCAGATCATCGCCGCCACCGGCGCACAGAAGGTGAACCTGATCGGACACAGCCACGGCGGCCCGACGGCGCGCTATGTTGCCTCCGTGCGCCCTGACCTGGTCGCATCGGTGACCAGCATCGGCGGCGTCAACAAGGGCTCCAACGTGGCGAACCTGATCCTCGGCATCGCACCGGAAGGGTCGCTGTCGGCTGCCGTCGTCGAGTCGGTCGCCAACGGCCTCGCACAGATCATCAGCTTCCTGTCCGGCGGCTCCGGCTACCCGCAGAACGCGCGTGCGGCGGCAAACTCGCTGAGCACGGTGGGCGCTGCCAGGTTCAACGCCGCCCATCCGTATGGCGTGCCGGCCACGGCCTGCGGCGAAGGCGCCTATCAGGAGCGCGGCGTGCACTACTTCTCATGGAGCGGTGCGCAGCCCTACACCAATATCTTCGACGTGCTGGACCCCGGCCTCGCACTCACGTCGCTTGCCTTCGGCTTTGCCAAGAACGACGGCCTCGTCAGCAGCTGCTCCACCCACCTTGGCCGCGTGATTCGCGACGACTACAGGATGAACCACCTGGATGAGGTCAACCAGACGATCGGCATTGTCAACATCTTCGAAACCAACCCGGTCACGCTGTTCCGCCAGCACGCCAACCGCCTGAAGAACCTAGGGCTGTAAAGGCGACAGCAATGAAAAAAACGACCATTGTGGTCCTTGCAGCGGTGGGGATCGCCGCTGCTTTTTTGACCATTTCTTCGATCCGTACGCCGCAAAAGCCCGAAACACGCGAGATTGCGGCGCCCGACCTGTTTCCCTTCCTTCGCTCGCTGGACGGCACGCGCCCTGACGGCGAACTGCAGGTCGCGGACGGTGAAGCGATCGTTGTCAATGCCGAACTGGTGCGCCTGTTCGACTATTACCTCAGCGGCATCGGCGAGAAGCCGCTCGATGCCATCCGCCAGGAGATCGAGCGCGTGCTCGATGTGCGCCTCAAGCCGCGTGCAGCAGCAGAGGCGAAGGATGTGCTGGCACGCTATCTGAATTACAAGCAGGCGCTGGTGGACGTCGAGAAGAATCCTTCGGCCACAGGCGCCAGCCCCGATGCACTGCGTGCCAGGCTGGCGGCGATGCAGCAGACGCGTGCACGCTTTTTCAGTCCGGCGGAAGCAGAAGCGATGTTCGGCATGGAGGACACCCAGCATCTCGACGCGGTTGCCCGCCTCGAGGTCAGCCAGGACCAGTCTCTGAGCCCGGTGCAGAAAGCGGAAAAACTGGCTGCGCTCGATGCCGCGCTGCCCCAGGTGTTGCGGGAGGCGCGCGACGCGCCGCTGCAAGTCGTCAGGCTTGAGGAAACGGTGAGCAAGCTGCGCAGCCAAGGCGCGAGCGACGACGAGATCTACCGCATGCGCGCCGCCGCACTCTCGCCGGAAGCAGCCTCCCGCCTGGCAGAAGTCGACCGCGAAGACATGCAATGGAAAGCGCGCATCAACGCCTATCTCGCCCAACGCAACCAGTTGCTGGCAGCCACCGCGCAACAACGCAGCGAAGATCGCGAGGCGGCATTGCTGCAGTTGCGTCAGGCATATTTCGCCGAGGACGAGCAAAAGCGGCTGGCGGCGTATGAGCAGTAGACGCCACAAGCAACACGTGTGCTAACCAGCTTTCTGAGTGATTTGCGTGCCTGTGCAAGGGAGGCCAGGTTGGGTTTGGACGCCGAATCCGAGAAGCGCAGCCGTACGCGATGGTGCAGCAGGGAATTCGGGCAGTATGCTGCCCGCCTGCGAAGAAGTATTTACCTGCCAGCGAATACGCGCCCTGCAAGGGCGGCGAGCATCGCGGACCCAAGATGGGCCCCTTGCACAGGCAGGCGAATCGCTCTGGCAGGCGGTTGAAAAACGTAGCGAGCGGGCCGGCGCTGTGGACGAGGAGCGCACGCGTATGGATGGTACGCAGAGCACCGCAGCCTACTGAGGCGGCCCGCGCAGTAGTTTTACAACCGCCTGCCAGAGCGTTTTTAGCCTGACTGTACGCGAGCCAAGGTCGGGACGAGAAGCGCAGCCGTACGTGAGGTACGGCGAGCATCGCAGGCTCGAGATTGGCCGCGTACGGTTAGGGGAAAAATGCTCTAACGGCGGAAGCGTTCGAAAACTTCGTATTCCCACGAGCGCATCGCCAGCAGCAGCGTATAACCTTCCCGATGCTGCTGCGGCAGCTTCTGGTCGGTCTGGTGCTGCTGCGCGAAATCCTGCGCAACGCGCTGCAGTCGCTCCACAAACGCCGGCGCCAGGCTCTTGCTGATGGAACCGTGGACCAGCAGCAGCGCTTCCGCCTCCTTGTCAAAACCGCCGGCAAAATAATCAAGCAAGGCATGCTCGCGGAAGAAGTTCATCACCGGGCCGTGCGGCCGCCAGCGGAAGGTCTTGGCCAGCTTGAGGCGGTAGCGGTTCAGCGGGCGCAGTTCGATGATGCCGAGCCGGTCCAGTTGCACCAGGTACTTGATCGCCTCCGCCTCGGTCAGCCGGTAATGCGCAATGATTTGCTCCAGCGTCCACTGGCTCAGCACGCAGATCGCAACGAGCAGCAGCTTCTTGTCCGCGACCACGGCTTTTTCCTGCGCCAGCGTCAGTTCGGCGAGCAATGGCTGCGCGTCCGCCACGCGACGGGCAAGTTCTGCAAAGTCAATCTTCAATGCGCTGCAGATCGTATCCACCCGCGACAAGGGCATTTCTCCCTTGGCCAGCATGCGCTTGACGCTGGACTCTGACATCTTCAGCTTCTGTGCGAGGTCGGCGTAGGTCATGCCAGCGGACTTGAGTTCATCCTTGATGGCAGCGATGAGATTGGCGGTGGTCGTCATGGAAGTGGCATAAAAGTGTCATTTTTCGCTACCGGCGGTAGCCCAGGACGCCTATGGTATCGAAAATTGTCACATTAGTATCGCCTGCGTGTATATTCGTGCCACTCTATTTATCGAGGTACGACATGGAACAACCTTCCGCGCGCACGCCGTCCGCCAGTGAAGCCGTGCAAACCGAATCTGCTTCCCATCATCCCAACCAGTTCACGCTGCTGCACCAGCGCCGGTTCGCGCCCTTTTTCTGGACGCAGTTTTCCGGCGCGGCGAATGACAACCTGTTCAAGTTTGCCTTCACCGTGATGGTGACCTACCAGTTGCAGATCGACTGGATGCCGCCGGCGATGGCCGGGCTGGTCATCGGTGCATTGTTCATCCTGCCCTACCTGCTGTTCTCCGCGACCGCCGGCCAGATCACGGACAAGTTCGAGAAGACGAAGATCATCCGCTTCGTGAAGAACCTCGAGATCGTCATCATGGCGCTCGCCGCGTATGGCTTCCTTTCCCACCAGGTGGTGCTGCTGCTCGTTTGCACCTTTCTGATGGGCCTGCATTCCACACTGTTCGGCCCGGTGAAATATGCGTACATGCCGCAGGTGCTGGACGAGCGCGAGCTCACCGGCGGCAACGGCCTGGTCGAGATGGGCACCTTCGTCGCGATCCTGCTCGGCAATGTTGTCGGCGGCCTGCTGGTCGCGATTCCGGAAGTCGGCCACCAGCAAGTGGCAATCGCATGTATGGCGCTGGCCATTGTCGGGCGCGTGATCGCGCAGTTGATTCCCGCTGTTCCGGCGACCGATCCGAACCTGACGATCAACTGGAACCCTGTCAGCGAAACCTGGCGCAACCTGAAGCTGGCGCACGGGAACCTCGTGGTGTTCCGCTCGCTGCTCGGCATCAGCTGGATGTGGTTCTTCGGTGCGGTGTTCCTCAGCCAGTTCCCCAGCCTGGCGCGCGATGTCCTGCATGGCAATGAACAAGTGGCATCGGTGCTGCTGGTCGTGTTCTCGGTCGGCATTGCTACCGGCTCGCTGCTGTGCGAAGTGCTGAGCCGCCGCCATGTGGAGATCGGCCTGGTGCCGCTGGGCGCGATCGGCATGACCGTGTTCGCGCTGGACCTGTATTTCGCAACACGTTCCCTGCCGCCGTCGGAGACACTCGCGCTCGGCCAGTTCCTGGCACTGCCTTATCACTGGCGCGTAATGGCCGATCTGTCGCTGCTGAGCCTGTTCGCCGGCCTGTATAGCGTGCCGATGTATGCGCTGATCCAGTTGCGCGCGCAGCCGACGCATCGTGCCCGCATCATCGCCGCCAACAATATCCTGAATGCGCTGTTCATGATCGCCAGCTCGGTGATCGTCGGCATCCTGCTGAAACTGGGCGTGACGATCCCGCAGGTGTTCCTCTTCATTGCGCTGGCCAACGCAGTGGTCGCCGGCTATATCTTCCTGCTCGTGCCGGAGTACCTGCTGCGCTTTGTCGCCTGGGTGATGTCGAACCTCATCTACCGCTTCCGGGTGCGCGGTGATCAGAACATTCCGCTGTCCGGGCCTGCGGTATTGACCTGCAACCATGTGAGCTTCATCGATGCAGTGCTGCTGATGGCGGCCAGCCCGCGCCCGATCTACTTCATCATGGATCACCGCATCTTCCGCATCCCGGTGCTGGGCGCATTGTTCCGCCTGGCGAAGGCGATCCCGATTGCGCCGCGTAACGAGGACCCGGACACGTACGAGCAGGCGTTCGAACGTGCAGCGCAAGTGCTGCGCGAAGGTGATTTGCTGGCCATTTTCCCCGAAGGCGGCCTGACACGCGACGGCAACCTGCAGACCTTCAAGGGCGGCATCATGAAAATCCTCGAGCGCGCCGAGCAGGACGGCATCCGCCCGCCGGTCGTGCCGATGGCGCTGACCAACCTGTGGGGTTCCTTCTTCAGCCGTGTTGAAGTGGTCAAGGGTGACCGCGTGGCCATGGTGAGGCCGTTTCGCCGCGGTGCGTTCAACCGTGTCGGGCTGAACATCGGCCATGCGCTGCCGGCTGCGCAAGTGCAGCCGGATATGCTGCGCGACCGTGTTGCCGCCCTGCTGGCACAAGGATGAGCGGCGGTACCGGTTAGCCATGATCCAACGGCAAAGACCGGCATCCGTGCCGGTCTTTTTCATCTTCGTCGCACGCATCTGCCGGCAATAGAGAGATTCGTCCGTAAGACTCCCGTCCCGGGCATGCAGGACTTCTTTATCGACCCGGCCGTATTCTGTTGCACTGTTCCCTCGCCCGCTCTCCCACGAGCAGCAGAGGGGGGGCGAGAGTGCGACAAATTCGCACTGGATCAATAACTGGAAGGCGGAATTTCCCTACCAACTTTCGGTTCTCACTGCAACTAAATTCGTTACCTTGTTGACATGAAATAAGCCGCGTGGCTCCTGCAGTCATGGCATTGGCTTGACTGGCCACCCGCTGTTACAGATCACCGGTGCCCCGTATGGTGAAATGCTTTCGAATCCGTTCGCTTTTGTTTGAGATCCTGCGTTTGGGTTCATTCACTAAAAGAAGACCATACAGGAGACAACCATGATGCCACGCCGACTCTTCATTCCCCCCTCCCTGGCCGCCGTCCGCACGGTAACGCCTTCCGGCTTCCATCTGTAGCTGCCTTCCCGACGAGCCCGACCGAGAGCCCATCCCCGTAGGGATCGCCGGCGCTGTATGCGCCATCTCGCCATGAGCCTGCATTGCCCTGTGCGCTGAGATTTCATCGCGCGGCGACGCTGCATGCACGCCGCCTTTCCTGCTCGGAGAGAAGGCATGCGCACGCCTGTTTGCCGTGCGCAGGCGACCTATCGGGATCGGTTCTTGTTGAACCGGATCACGCAGCACATCAAGACAAACCACAATAAGGAGACTCACAATGGCGTTTTTATTCAAGAGAGCGGCAAGGTTCCTCGCGACAGCGACGGTGGCCTTGTCCGCCGTCCTGTCCGGCCAGTCGGCAGTCGCGGCGAACAACGATCCCATCGTGCTGGTACACGGCTTTCTCGGCTTCGGTCCCAATGAATTGAAGGGAACCAACTTCAAGTACTGGGGCGGCTTCAACGACATCGAAGCGCGCATGCGATCCTATAACGGCTCGCACCAGGTATTTACCGCATCGGTCGGACCGGTGAGCTCGAACTGGGACCGCGCAGTCGAGCTGTACTACCAGATCAAGGGCGGCTGTGCGGACTACGGCGCAAAGCGGACGGCACAGTTTGCCGCCTACGGCAAGATCCAGAAACCTGCCGGCAAGTGCTGGGCAACCGATCCGAACAACAACCCGAACCGCTATCCGCTGGCGCTGTATCCGCAATGGGACGCGGCGCATCCGATCCATTTCGTCGCGCACAGCCAAGGAGGCCAGACCGTCCGCACGCTGATCCAGTTGCTGGAAAACGGCTCGCCCAACGGCGACGAAGGCGGCGGCGCACTCTTCACCGGCGGCAAGGTCGGCTGGATCAAGAGCGCGACGACGATTGCCACCCCGCACAATGGCACCACGCTGCGCAACGTAATCTTCAACTGGGTGCCGAACGTGTCGGAGATGATCGGCAAGTTCGTCGAAGTGGCGGGACTGGGCGGGTCGAGTGCGCTGTATGGCTTCGACCTCGAACAGTATGGCCTGGCGCAAGGGCCGTCGGAGTCCGCTGCGGACTTCCTTGAGCGCACCAAGGGCGCCCCCTTCTGGTCGTCGAACAACCGCGATGCCGCCCACTGGGATCTGAGCCCGGACGGTGCCAGGGAGCTCAATGCCTGGGTGAAAACCTCGCCGAACGTGTTCTACTACTCGATGGGCAGCATGGCGACGGAAAAGGGCAGCTTCTGCTGCAACGGCACCGACCGCATCATCGCACCGTTCCAGAGCGGCAGCTACCACTATGCACGCAACGACATGATCTTCTTCACCAAGCCGACCGCCGGCGAGTGGGTCGTGCCGTCGCTCTTCGTGCGTGGCATGGGTTCCTATACCCAAACCGACCCGAGCCGGGTCCTGATCGACAGCAGCTGGTTCCCGAACGATGGCGTGGTCAATACGGTCAGCATGAAAGCGCCTGCAGGACAACCGTCGCGCGCATTCGACGGCAATTCCTTGCGCGGCACCTGGAACTATATGGGTTACTACGACAACTACGATCACTTCGACGTCGTCGGCTGGCTGGTATCGACATCGGCGGTTTATCCGATATTCGACCGGTTGGCAGGCATTTTGTACGGGCTGTAACAGTGTGATGGTAGAGCTGCCGCGGCGGCTCTACCGCAAGGAGATTGAGAATGGAAACCAGGAATCATCTTGCGTGGCTGGGCGCCGCAGTCGTCGTTGCGGTTGCCGTTGTTTCCGCAGCAATGTCGGCAAAGGATGACGAGCGCGCGACGCTACCCGTGGAGCGCGACCTGTTCGCGTTCATCAAGCCAATGGATGCGATTACCGTCCCGCATTCTGCCCGCAGCGATCCAGCGGAGGCCGCGTTGCCCCGAAACGGCACGCAGGATACGGAACCGGCTGCAGAACAGACTACGAATCGCGGCATCCCCGAGGAGTTCATGAACAAACCTTCGCCTTCGGATATTGCCGCCGTCGAGCAGTCGGTGCAGCAAATGCGCGCACGCGGCGCCAGCGAGGACGAAGTCTACCGTGCACGCGCGCAAGCATTATCTGCGGAAACCGCGGCACGGCTGGCAAGCATGGAGGGCGAAGAATCCGCATGGCAGGCGCGGGTCAACGCTTATATTGCCGAACGAAATGCACTCACCGGAAGCACCCTGCAGACAAGCGAAGCGCAATTTGCGATGCAGAAACTGCGCAATGCCCGTTTCACGCCAGAAGAGCAGGAACGGCTCGACGCGTACGAGTGGGACGGTGTGCCGCGACTGGTCACCGAATAAGGTTGAGAAATAACGTCGAGGCTGCGCATTTTCATCCACGAAATGCGCAGCCGGCGCTGCCACGCCCCGCCGCTGCCCGGTCGAGGAATTCACAGGGCGCTTCCCCGTACGCACCGGTTAGAACATTTTTGCCTGACCGAAGCCGCAGCAATCGCGATACAACACTCCAAAACTGAAAAACAAGCGGCAGATAAATTATCTTTGGACGCCGCAGCCGGCAATCTCGTGAGAACCGCACTTGTTAGCCGCAGATAAGGTCTCTTTCGAGAACATTCTTCGCAAGGGAACATGCGGCATTCGGTATATGTCAAAACGCTGTCCGATTTCCGCTGCAGTGGCGTGAATATTTCTTTAAACCCCCATATAATACGCACCCTCCTGCCCTGCTGACTGCCTTGCAGACGTGTTCCAGCCCGCTGCCACGAGACAGGCCGTCAGATATCTGCAGGACCGACTGATTTATCGCTCCGATTTGACCAACAACTATTTCCCCAACGAGTAAGGCTCGAGCATGGAATCCGGCACGTTGCGCGCCTTTTTGCGCGCACGGCTCGATATTGCATGCCGCCCGGGACTGCGACTGCGCGGACCGGGCGACCGGATGCCTTCTCCGAGATTCACGTGATGACAAAGCCTGTTAAGACACTGACACTGACTGCAAAAACTTCAAAGCCGGCATCGGCACAATCGACGCAGCCGGCATCCACGCGAACCCTGAGCCACTCGGCGGATCCCTTGCTGGTGCCGTCTGCCGTGACGGTAGTCACCAAGCGATCGCGCCTGGTCACCACGGTCACACCGCCTCCGGCCGCAACGCAAGAAACCCTGGCGACGGCGTTTGCAGCGGATTTGCCGGAGGCCGAGACGGCCCCCGCAGTCGCGGCCCCGGCACCGAAGGCAGTGGTCGTCGTGCGCAAGGGCGTCGCCAAAACGATCGTCAAGCCTGCCGCCGCAGAACCGGCGCTGGCGTCGGATCCTGTGGTATCGACTCCTGTAGCGGAGCCCGCCGCGGCCCCGGCACCGGCAGCTCCCGTCACCGCCGCTGCGCCTGTGCTCGCCGTGGAAACCAACACTGCTCCTGCAGCGGAAGGCCCGGCCGCCGCTGCACCGGCACGCGCCAAAGTCGTGCGTCGCGCGGCAGCCAAAGCCGAAGCGCCGGCAGAGAAAGCGCCGGCCCAGCCTGCCGCCGCCACCGCTGCCATCGACACCTCCGGCTACGTCCTGCCGGCGGTGAAAGTCCCGGCACGCCGCGGCCGCCGTCCGTCGGAATTCAAGCCCGAGCACGACGAAGTCCGTGCACTGAACGCGCTGGAACGCGCCGAACTTGATGCCGCCTCCAAGGCGCGCGCGCGCAAGGCAGCCGGCAAAGGTGTCGATGCCCTGGCGAACGTCAGCCTGAGCCCGGAAGAACTGGAAGTGCGCCGCAAGAAAATGGCGGCACTGATCCGCTTCGGCAAGGAGCGCGGCTACCTCACGCATGCCGAGATCCACGACCATCTGCCGGACGACTCGACTGCGGAAGAAACGGTCGAGAACCTGATCGCGATGTTTACCGACATGGGCATCGCCATCTATGAACAGGCTCCTGATGAGGAAACGCTGCTGTTGTCGGACAATGTCGCCCCGGTCGGCGGCGACGACGAGGAGGAAGCCGAAGCAGCGGTGACCACCGCGCTGTCCACCGTCGACTCCGATTTCGGCCGCACCACCGACCCGGTTCGCATGTACATGCGCGAGATGGCCTCGGTGGCGCTGCTCACGCGCGAAGGCGAGATCGAGATCGCACGCCGCATCGAGGCAGGCTTCAAAGACATGATGCAGGCGATCTCCGCCTGCCCGGCATCGATCGCTGCCATCCTCGCGCAGGTCGAGCGCATCCGCAAGGATGAAATCAAGATCGACGACGTCATCGACGGCCTGGTCGATCTCGATGCGCCGGACACTGCACCGGTCACCGTCAGCGCCGCAGAAGATGAAAGCGACGAGGACCTGGAGGACGCGGACGACGAGGATGAAGAAAGCGGCGGCGTCGCCGCTGGTGCAGCAAGCCTCTCGGACGAGCAACTGGGCGAACTGCGCAAGGCCGCACTACAAAAATTCGACGTCATCGCTGCGGCATACGAACGCATGCTGGCCGCGTCGACAAACGCCGGCCGCCAGTCGGACGCCTATCGGCAGGCACAGGATGCGATTTCACACGAGCTGCTCGGCATGCGCTTTACTGCCAAGGTTGTCGAGAAGCTGTGCGAAACCGTACGCAGCCAGGTCGAGGAAGTTCGCCACATCGAAAAGCAGATCCTGGACGTCGCGGTGAACAAGTGCGGCATGCCGCGCGAGCACTTCATCCGCGCCTTCCCGGGCAACGAAACCAACCTCGACTGGGTCGAGACGGAAGCCGACAGCGGCAAGGCCTACGGCCCGGTGCTGCGCCGCTATGCGCCCGCGGTCCGCGAATACCAGCAGAAACTGATCGAACTGCAGGAGCGCGTCGCGCTGCCGCTGGCGGAACTGCGCTCGATCAACAAGCAGATGATCACCGGCGAAATGCGTGCGCAAAAAGCCAAGCGCGAAATGACCGAGGCCAACCTGCGCCTGGTGATCTCGATCGCGAAGAAATACGTGAACCGCGGCCTGCAGTTCCTCGACCTGATCCAGGAAGGCAACATCGGCCTGCTCAAGGCGGTGGACAAGTTCGAATACCGCCGCGGCTACAAGTTCTCGACCTATGCGACGTGGTGGATCCGCCAGGCGATCACCCGCGCCATCGCCGACCAGGCCCGCACCATCCGCGTGCCGGTGCACATGATCGAAACGATCAACAAGATGAACCGCATCTCGCGCCAGATCCTGATGGAGACCGGTTCCGAGCCGGACATCGCGACGCTGGCGAAGAAGATGGACATGCCCGAGAAGAAGATCCGCGAGGTGCTGAAGATCGCCAAGGAGCCGGTGTCGATGGACACGCCGATGGGCGACGACGGCGATTCGCAACTCGGCGACTTCATCGAGGACAGCATGACGGTTGCCCCGGCCGACGCAGCAATGCATGCGTCGATGCGCAGCGTGATCCGCGACGTGCTGGATTCGCTGCCGCCGCGAGAAGCCAAGGTGCTGCGCATGCGTTACGGCATCGACACCGGCAGCGACGCAACGCTGGAAGAAGTCGGCAAGCAGTTCGACGTCACCCGCGAGCGTATTCGCCAGATCGAATCCAAGGCCATGGCCAAGCTGCGCCATGCATCGCGTGCGGACCGTTTGAAGACCTTCCTGGAGAACAGTTAATTCAAGTTAATTCCTGTTGATTGCGAGAGCGGGAAGGCACCCACTTTCCGCCCAATGAAAAGGCCGGCATGTACGCCGGCCTTTTTATTCTTCCACTCAAGGATGCACACGATACCGCTACCGGATATCGAAGCTGTAATCGCGTTCAACCTTGCAGATGCGGGTCTTGAATGCGGAATACCACTGCTTGCGCCCGAGCACCTGCGCTTCCCGATGCTCCGCGTCGGCTTTCCAGGCCTTGATCGATTCGAGATCATTCCAGTACGACACCGTGATGCCGACGCCGTCGCGCGCAGATTCCGCACCAAGGAATCCCGGCTGCTCGCTGGCGAGCTCGACCATCCGCCGCGCCATCTCCGCATAGCCGTTATCGCCTTCCGTACGCAGCGAAGTAAAGATGACCGCGTAATAAGGCGGCGGCGGTGTGTCAGCAATCTGTGTCATGCATGCTCCTATGTTGTTCTATGTTTTTCTGTGTCGATCCGCGAAACCGGTATTGGCCGCTGCCTGCTTCACCATCACGGCCGTGGCGGTGGCAAGCGGCACCTCGTCATGCGCCGCTGGCCGGCTTTCGTTGCCTGCCAGCGCAAGCAGCGCGCTCTCGCCGGCAGCGGTAAAAGTCACCACGCGCGAATCCTTCGCCCGTTTCGCCCATCCCAGCTCGATCATTCGTGCCAGCAGGGCAGCTCCCAGGTTTCCTGCCAGATGATGCCGGCGTTCGCTCCAGTCAAGGCAGGTGCGGCAGAAAGAGCGCGGCTGTGCAGCAAGCCTTGCCGTATCAATGCCAAGCTGCGCGAATAGCTGCTGGCCGGCCGGCGTGACATCGACGCCGTCAACGCTCAACGCCAGCGCCCTCTTCCGCAGCAGACCCTGATACAGACGCACCGCAAGCTCGCCGGCGAGGTGGTCGTAGCAGACACGCGCCTTGCGCAATGCCGGTTCGCGCGGGCTCGAACGTAGCCGCACTGCGCCTGTCATGTAGGCCACACCCATCAGGGATTCGAGCAGCGCGGCGACTTCTTCACCGGCAATCCGATAGTAGCGATTCCGCCCTGCCGGTTCGACCGCGATCAGACCGGCATCGAGCAGCTTCGCGAGATGCGAGCTCATCGTCTGCTTCGTCACATTCGCCGCATTGGCAAGCTCCGTTGCGGTCAATGCCATCCCGCTCATCAATGCGGTCAGCGCATCGGCGCGCGCATGGTCGCCAATCAGCGCAGCGATGCCGACAATGTTGGGGCCGTCTTTCATGGTTCGATGTTAGCCGAACCATCTTGGTGGAACAAGCGCGTATCGTGCCGTTATGTACCCGCTCGTAACACTGCGCCAGCGGCTAGCAACAGCGGCTACGCCCACATTGACGAGGACTGCCATGACCATCACCTGCTTCATCCGCTATGAGATCGATCCCTTCCAACGCGATGCCTTCAAGAAATATGCCGAGAACTGGGGCCGCATCATTCCCCGCTGCGGCGGCCACCTGATCGGGTATTTCCTGCCGCATGAAGGCACGAACAATGTCGCATGCGGACTGATCGCCTTCGACAGCCTGGCTGCATACGAGGCCTATCGAGCAAGGCTGAAATCCGATCCCGACGGCCGCGACAACTTTGCGATGGCGCAGGAGAAGCGCTTCATCCTGCGCGAGGAACGCAGCTTTACCGAAGTCGTGGAAGGCACGCTGCATGTTCCAGCGGAGCTGCAAGGAGAGCGGCAATGATCGCCGTCATTTTTGAAGTACAGCCGCAGCAAGGGCAGCGGCAGACTTATTTCGATACGGCTGCGGAGCTGCGCACGCAGCTGGAACGGATCGACGGATTCATTTCCATTGAGCGCTTCGAAAGCCTCTCGCAGCCGGGGAAGATCCTTTCCCTGTCATTCTGGCGCGATGAGGCAGCGGTGGCGCAATGGCGAAACCTGGAGAGTCATCGTCGCGCGCAGGCACAAGGGCGCGGCGGCGTGTTTGCCGATTACCGGCTGCGGGTGGCGCATGTCGTGCGCGACTATGGCATGCATGACCGCGTCGAAGCGCCGGTCGATTCGCGCGAGGTGCACAAGGCGTAAATGCTGCCTGCCGGCAGCATGCGCTACTTTTCTTCCACGTACAGCCGCAGCAGTTCCTGCAGCGCGTGCACCGTCGATGCATGGTCGCCCTTGTGCAGGATGCCGTGCCCGCCGCGCGCGATCCATTGCTCGATGTTCTCCGGCGTGTCGTCGATCAGCACTTTGTGTGGCCCGCTGAAATCCTGCTTCAACTTTCTCGGCACTACGTGAACAACGAACTCCTGCCCGAAGATGCGCGACACCCATTCGCGCTTCTGTTCCTGGAAGACACGCGAAGACGGTGCGCCGGTGAGAAAAATCGGCTCAAGGTCCTTCGTCGCTTCCCACAGCAGCATGCAGCCTTCGATCAGCTCCAGCTCGGCGAAGAAGCGCTTGTCGGCATTGACCATCTTCCACAAATGGGCGCGATCGAGCTGGTGGGGATGTTTGCCGGTCAGGTGTTTGACGCGCGCATCGAAATCGGCAAACACGCCGTCGAGGTCGAGGTAGATTTGCAGCTTGGGCTTGTGGATCATTGGCGGGACTTTGCTCGCGCCGTGCAGAGCGCGACGGATGTGTAATCAGGAGAAATTTATAAAGAGAAACGGCGCGTGAGACACCAGGCTACGCGCCGTTTCTTTTAATGTAGCCGCATATCGTGCATTTTCAAGCTGAGGATCGCTTGGCGGGGCAGCCATTCATCACGGCGCAGTTATACGCTGCTGTTGCCGGACGCCCGTTCGCCCGACGTGATGGGTCACCGGATTGTTGGACTTCAGTCTTCGTCTTGGAACCATATGCAGAAGTGATTGTTGGCTACCGTGTTGGTCACCACCAGCCCGGCATCGAACGTTGATTCGGTGAGGGGGTTCCAACTTTCACCCTTGGCGACATTTCCGTTCGAAAAGTATCTACAGCCTGGGCTTTCGTGCTCGGTAAGTATTTGCAGCGCCAGCGATTCAGCCTCGTCCTTAGACATGCACTCGTCATCGTATGCCATGTCCCTCCACAAGAGGGTGATCAGGATTTGAAGCGCGGAGTCTCGATCATGTTCGACCAGAAGCGACTCGTCTGGCGTAAGACCGAATTTGCCCAATAACCGAGAGAGGTTCCCTGTGGTTTCGGACGCTACCGCGTAGCGGATTTCGCCGAAGCGACGAGCAGCGATAATTGCGCGGGGATTGATCATGAGTAAGCGCCCGGTGATCGCATCTTGAATCGGCAGGTCAAGATCGCGGAGCATCGTGTCCACCATAAACTCAAGTGGACACGTGTACACCATGGAAGAGAATCAGCAAGTACAGCCGAAGCGGCGCCG
>NZ_BAAGWA010000014.1:0-97258 GCF_054780595.1 Noviherbaspirillum agri | reverse complement strand
CGCCATTCGGCATTACCTGAGAATCAATAACGCCGACCCCAAGCCGTTTGTCTGGACCAAATCCGCCGACGACATCCTGGCCAGCATCGAACGATTTTGTCTTCGAACTTCTAACTCAGGACACTAGATGCCTTTTCTCGCGTGGACGAGAATGGCCGCGCCAAATGGGTGGATGTGAACAAGGATGCACATACGGTGTATGCGGCGCCGTTCGAAGCTGCGTCTCTGGCGTCGAGCATGCTTTGAAAGCAAATGCGGGGATGCGTGCTTACGTCGGCCACCATTGCGACGCTTGGCGAGTTCGGTCCGACACTGGCGAGCCTCGGCCTGCCGCAAGACACGACGACGGCAAAGCTGTCCTCGCCGCTCGACTACAGCCGCGCACGCCTGATCGTCCCGCGACTGATCGTGGAGGCGAACTCCAAGGGACATGCTTCGATGGTGACGTCGATTCTGCGCGCACACTCGTTCACCGGCGACCATATGGGAACACTGGTCTACTTCACGTCCCGCAAGAAGATGGAGTCGGTCTACGCGAGCCTCACCGACGAGGAAAAGAGCATCGTGATCATGCAGGGCGCACTAGCGCCAAGCGCAATGATTGCGGAACACAAGCGGCGCGTGGATGCGGGAGCGCGCAGCATTCTTTTCGGGCTGGACAGCACTGCCGAGGGGGTGGACCTTCCCGGCAAGTACTGCACGCTGGTCTTCGTGGACAAGCTGCCGTTTCCTTCCCCGGACGATCCCATCCTGGCATCGCACTCAGAGCATCTGGAAAGCAAAGGGCTGCATCCGTTTCCGCTTCTCATGCTGCCGAAGGCCGGGTTGAAACTGGCGCAGGTTGTCGGGCGGTTGATCCGCACGGAGGCTGATTGGGGCGACGTCTGGATTCTCGATCGTCGGCTGGTCGAGAAGAAGTACGGCCAGCGCCTGATCAAGTCGACGCCGTTCGCCAGCGTCATGCAGGTCTGATGCGCTGCGCGGACACTGTGTCCGCGCAAAAATGGCGTAAGTCCCTGAATCTATTGATGGTGGTGTTCAAGATGTCGAAAAAGCGATAGCGTTTTTTCGGCGAAATGCACAGATTCAGTAACGAATGGGAAGCTACAGAGCGCAGTTCCGACCGTGCGTGACGCGTCACGTAAATTCGGCCTGCCTATTTTTTCTCGTTGCCGACGCGACCCGCATGGCACCTGGCTTTGTAGTTCGATATGCACGTCTTTTCCACAGGAATTGTGGATATCTTTGCGCAAACGCAAACGGCCTAGCCGCGCCAGTACCGGACCCGTCCGCTATCAAGATGCGTGAAAGACTTGCCGGGATAAAAGCCAACGCCACCGCCTGCCAGATACATGCCGAAGCGTGCGACCGAAGCAGTGCTTACGCCCTCGATGCGCAGGTCAAGTGCTTGCGCCTTGGTATGGAAACTGTTCCGGACGCCGCCCTCCTTCGCATTGGTGCGAGGATCACGGTATCCGGAATTGATGATGAGAGGCCGCTCCATTCCGAAGCCCTGCAGCCAGCCGTACACGCCGCGCGCAATGTCCAGCGTAACCAGGTCGAACTGCACGGCAATATTGCGCTGCACGTCCCGCAGGATATGGCACAGCGCGTGGTACCAGATGGCGTTCGTGCTGGTCAATGCAGCACAGCGGCTTGTGATCAACCGTAAGGGAGAAACGCTGGCCGACTACCTCTATGTGCTTTCGGCACAGAGCGACAAAGCCATGAATGAGCACAACGCTGGCGTGATGAAGCGAGTGGCCGCAGCGGAAAGCCGAATGTACATCCTCGGGCGGCTGACATCCTTCAACCGGGACAAGGTGCAGGTGTTTTTGCCTGCAGTCGATCGTGCCCGTATGCCGAAGACGCTGATATCGACGGAAATGCTGGATTCTGCGATTGGCCAAAGCGCCTTCGTGCGCAACTTGCTGGACAGCGGAAGCGGGTCGATCATCGGACTGGCCGCGATCGAGCCGGCCGGCGGCGAATGGTGGAAGGCGGTATCCATTGCCGCGCTAACGACCAGCGTGAACGGGATTCCGGCAAACAGCAGCATCGAGCTTGAGTTCGAGGCGCATCTCACCGCAAATAACCGGAGTTTTCTGCGGCCTCTGCAGATCGCTGTCGAGGGACAACCAGCGGCAAAGCCCGTCTACCTTCTCATCGACACGCCGGATCGCCTGCGCTGTGAGATATGGGGAGTTGGAGAGGAATGCGTTCTTTCCGAGATGCGGCGGCGGGAGAAGGACGCCAAGGATAGCGGAAAGGCACTGATCACCTGGTCGGCGAATCCGCGGTTGCCTTTCCCTGATGTTCTATAACCTGTGAAGAAGCAGTACCTTCACTCCTTTCTGAAGTGCCTCTCATAGACGACCAGTTCGGCTTTGACAGCTTCCAAGAGTTGCTCTTCAGTTCCATCCCAGTTAAATGCCTGTTCGCATGACTCTAGCCGACTGGTCAACGATCGTTTGACGTTGACGCATGATGTTGGCGACTTCTGTTCACCGCGGATAATACGCACGTCATCCGGAGCGAAGAACGAGTATCGGTTCACGCCTCGTTTTGCAGTCAGGTTCGGAAAATGGTTACGGATTAACTGGTGAAACGCTTCCAGTCCGTGATCGTTGTTTTGCGATGACTCGACCATGTTGGCTTCTGCCTTCATTACTCAACCTTGTTCTGGTGCTTTGTGCCGCTATCAGTCTTAGAAACGCCAGTAAGCTGCGCTTCGTCCTTGTGCAAGCTACTTCTGCTCCAATTTCCGGATGGTTTCCTCTTTAATCTTCGTGTAGATCGTCTTGCAGTATTCGGAATCAAGTAACTTGTTGGACGGATCAAACTGCTCGAGTTCTTTTAGTGCCATTTGCTTTAGTTCAGCGTGACCTTCGGCTTCGCCGGATTTTCTTCGAATAGTGGAGTTTGCCTCGTTTAGGGCTAACTCCAGCTTTTGTGCATAGGCTCTCCATTGCTTAAGCAATGCATTGCTTTTGTCGAGCGCGTCCACCGTCTCGTTCATCTCATCAACGGTGTCCGCCCACATTCCGTACGTTGGTCCATAACTCATTGCTTATCATCTTTCAGGCGCACGGCGCCGGTGTCAGGTCTGGGGAAGCCCGGCGAACGGGCTTTGTCTTTATGCTGCAAACGCTTATTTGCTGAGCGTTTTCATGCACTCGTCTTTGAGCTTGTCGTAAGACACCTTCCTATATTCAGGGTCAAGAAGTTTGTTCGTTGGATCAAGGCGTTGAAGTTCTTGAAGCGCCAGATCTTTTAGCCCTGCTTGCGCTGCCTCTGCGCCAACTCTATCGCGGAACATCTCGTTTACCTTTGCGAGGGATGTTTCAAGCTTCTGGGCGTACTCTTTCCACTCTTTGAGGGATGCGCGAGACCGCTCGAGCGCGTCCACCGTCTCGTTCATCTCATCAACGGTGTCCGTCCACATTCCGTAGGTTGGTCCATAGCTCATTTCACATCCTTCTCGACGCCTGCCGCCGCGGGTAGTTTCAGTATTAAGAACCGTGAAAAGGCGGACAATCCGCCTTCTCAAAATCCGGAAAAGTTGCTTTTAGGCTACCACAGCACTTAATGCCCTTCAAGAAAGCCCCTATCCGGCTCTTCCCGCCCGAAAAGGCAACTGGCGCTGATCGGCACACTGTTCAAAGTGTTTTGTTAGCCTCATCGCTGCCGCTTCAAGCGCCACCGCAATGCCAGTATCGGGTTTGACCCAGTCCGTCGCATGCCGTGTGCTATGGATCCTCCACAGAGTGTGAGCCTGGGGGAACGTGATACTGATGTTGATCGCCTGCATGGCTAGCAGGATCTTCATGCAGTCATCAATGCGCTCTGCGGCGACGTCATCAATCAACTCGGGAGTGAGGTGCTGCAAGGCGCTCTCGATGTTGACCTTGCGCTTTTCAGGGGAGTCCGGTTTGCTCTCGCGACCGAACCCGCCTAAGTACGGGTCCGTGATGTTCTTGCGGCTGTGGCCGAGAAGTTCGCTGAGTTGTTCTCGCCTGATGTCCAGTTCGCTTCTCTCCATCTGGCCGGGCGTGCCGCCCAAGGTCGGGCTAAGCATGTCGGCGATGATGGCCGCATTCTCCGCGTACTGCGCACGCAAGCCATGTCCAGTCACGCCGGCTCGCTCACGCGTGATCCCGATCTTGGCCATGCTCCGCTCGTAGCGCCCTTGGTTGTATTCGTAGGAGGCATACCCGCCATCGAGCCGCGTCGGCCAGCCCAGGCGTTCGAACTTCCCGATTTTGGACTTCACAAAATCAAGGACTTTGCGCTGTTCCTCGTTATGGATAAGGATGTCGCGTGGCCGTCCACCTTTTGCTTCGCCCGGGAATATCACGAGACGATCGCCATGATCGGCTTTCCATGGCTTGGTATGGACGACTTCCTTGCGGCGCAGCCCGAAGGCCAGCATCATCCGGATCATCAGGCCGAAGCGTGGATCGAGGTTGTCGGCTTCCCGAATCTTGTCGGCGACATTGACGCCGTTTTCCGTCCAGCTTTTGCTCCCGACCGCGCCCTTGACCACCTTCAGATTGTCACGTGGCACTTCCGGCAGGTACTCCCACAGGCTGCGCACCATGTTGGGTTTGCCGATCCATCCGCCATATACGCGAAGTTTTGACAGGCTTTCCTGCATCGTGGAAGGTTTCTTTCCCTCTTTCATCCACAACTTGCACAGCGCCTCAATGTGTTCGTCATTGAGATTGCGCGGGTTCTGGAGCTTGTATCCAAGACAGTGTAAGTCATTGAAGCTCTTGCGCAGGACTTCGCCGTAAGCGGAAGCGGTCCGTTCCGACGCAACACGCCCGTTGACGCGCTTCTTCGCGTTCTCGCTCAGGATAGTGCTGAGGATGCCGTGCAGCGTGGCACGGCCTTGATTCTCGTGATGCTGGTTACCTTCACCCATTTCCACTCCGTTTAATCAATGTGACGATGCGCCCTCTTTGCGGCAAAGATCTGCCCCCGTTGAATAGACACATCTTTGCCGCCGGCGCTTTACTGCTGTTACTGGCAAGGGGTAGAGGCCCGTCTTAAGAATACTTGCTTGGTTGTGCATCCCTCTAATTGCCATTTCTGCACAACCCTGACTCCTCACGGTAGTCAGTCGCTTAGCCGAAGCTAAGACCCGATCTGATAACGCGGTTCTCGCGGAGCATGCCCCGGCCCCAGCCAGGTCTGGGGTGATGCTCACACCCATATCGCGTATTTATCCAGCCGCAGCTGTCGTGACTTGCCTATCTGTGTGCGCGTCCTATACGAGCACAGGGAGATAAGTCTGCGGAGTGCAGATCGTCACCTTTGTTGAAGTCCTTCAATGCGAGAGAGATTGAACTGCCTCGTGCGATCTGACTTTGCGTGACGCATCACGGAATCAGTCGTTGAGGCTTTGGTCGATGCCCGGAGTGGGCGTCAGGACGGTGTTTGCTGCCGCGAGATTTTTACTCAGGGGCAGTTATGTGTTCCTAATGTCCTTACAGCCGTTGATGCGTATGGCTTTGCTCGGACCTCAGTATTGCTGAGGATCTTTTCTAAGGGGCTAGATTTTTGGGCTAACGATCGCTGCCAGTGTTCCTGGAGCGCATCGAGTAGCCCATTTGCTTGACATATTTCCGCGAGAGCGGACTTGAGAATCTGTTCTGTTCCTATGGAATAGAACAGATGGTGAGGTGATTTGTTACTGCCGAAGAGTCGACATATCCAATTTACCTCACCTGATGATGACTACGCAAGGGAAAAGGCGCGCATTTCTCTGCGATTTCGAAGGAGTGCAAACCGGTGCTGCCTTTACAGTCCCTATCCAGTGTGCAGTGCGTGTGCAGTCAGTGCGCAACCAGTGTGCATTCAGTGTGCAACCAGTGTGCATTCAGTGTGCACCGCAATAGAGAATTATTGAAAAAGGGAGCTCTTAGTGGAAAGCGACAAGGTACCTCTACGTCAGGTGTTCATTTCGAAAGCGCCAAAGCAGACCGTGAGCCAGAGACTCGAACCGGTGCTCAGTGACATCGAGGACGCTATCAAGTCTGGACTGGGTTACGAGTCGATCGTCGCCATCCTTGCGCAGCAGGGATACGGCGATATACCAGTTGAGACGTTCAGAAGCACTCTCTACAGATTGAGAAAGCGTGCCGCTAAGAACGCCCATCTCGACCAGTCGCAGGGAGTTCGAAGCGAGTCTCAGCCGGTCATGACTAGCCTTACTCGGAAAGACGACGGAAATAGCACTGCTTTCAACGAGCCTGTCTCAATTGTGAGCAGCACAATCAAACAAACCGAGCCAAGAGAAAAATTCGACTGGTCGAAATATCAGGGTAAGGACATCCCATTTTAAAGAGGACATATATGGCAATTCATTTCATTCTTCAGGGCAAAGGCGGCGTTGGCAAATCTCTGATTGCGGCATTTCTCACGCAGTACCTGCAAAGCAAGAACGAGTCGGTATATTGCGCCGATACGGACCCCGTTAACCAGACGTTCTCTCGCTATGCCGCATTCGGCGCTGATCCAATTGCGATCCTGAACAACGAGAGCCAAATCGACTCCCGCAAGTTCGACAGGTTGATTGAGAAGCTGCTTGAGCATAACGGACATGCTGTTATCGATAATGGCGCCGCGACTTTTGTGCCGCTCTCCGCCTATCTCTCCGATTCCGGGATCATGCCGGCGCTGGCCGATGCGGGTAAGAAAGTCATCATCCATTCCGTCCTTACCGGCGGACAAGGTTTGAATGATACGCTCATAGGTCTTAATGCGCTGCTACGCACCCAGGAAGCGGCCATAGTCGTTTGGGAAAATGAGTTCTTTGGAAAGGTGCTCAAGAATGACAAAACGTTCGTCGAATCGGAGCTTTTCCAAAAGTACAAGTCGCGGATTCTCGGTGTTGTGAAAGTCGAAAAGCGCACCGCAGACACCTTTGGCAAAGATATGGAATTGCTCATCTCGAACAACCTGACGTTCGAGCAGGCAAAGACGTCTGACCTGTTCACCTTCGTTCCGCGTTCGCGGTTGAGGCAAGTTCAAAAATCCATCTTTGAACAACTGGATCAGCTTTCACTATGAAGCTCACGGCAGAGCAAAGGAATGACCTCTGCGTTGAGATTTTCCGGATCACCGGGCTGCAAGTGGACAATGTTGACCCGGTGATCATCTGCGCACTCATGCAATCGCACTACGTTCGTCAGGCCGGCGCGGACGTAGTGTCCGAGATTGAGAAGTCAACGAAGGCAGCTCTCGCCTCATTGACGGAGGCAATGAACGCAAACTCGCGCGACGCAGTAAAAATGATCTCACAGGAGGTCACGTCCTCGATCCGCTCGAATGTCAGCGCCGAAACGGACCGTGCAAAAGGTGTTCTTGCCAAGTTCGCCGACAGCTTGCGAGCGGGTTTGGCTGGATCGAAGGCACCGGTCCTGCCGCCCGCACCGGCAAGATACGACATGAAAACCGTTGGGATCGTTGCCGGCGCGGTTGCCCTGTCGTCAATTGTGGCGGCAATGGTTTTCAGTCCACTATCGGCGCAGGAAAGAGAGCAACTCGAATTCGGGAAAGCGGTGCTGCAGGCGATCCCTGCACTGGATGCAAAGACCAAACGTGGACTAGCAGACGCGATCGCGTCGGTCGGAAAGTAGTTAATGGCCAGTGAATATCTGACGATGCAAGAATTACGTGCCCGCGGTTGGAATGATCGCTTGGTTCGGACCTTCCTTGGAACGCATGACGATACTTTCATTCCAGCTGGCAAACGCCCCGGACGCCCTACTCGCCTCTTCCTTCTGACTCGCGTACTCCAGGTCGAAACTTTCAATGCTGATTTTCTTGCAGAGAAAGATCGGACTGCTCGGATGGCAGAGCGCAATCGACGTTCTGCGGACGTGAAAATGGAGCACTTCATCCAAGAGATCGAATCGGTCGACTTTCCTGCCTTCGATCAGCCGTTCGACGAACTGCTTGCGAATGCGCGAACAGTTGCGGTCAGATCACTCGTTGGGATCCCCGCAGATCGACTTGCGCTGACGGTTTTGCTCGATAGGATGAAACCGTTACTGGATAAAACGCTGGCGATGTACTTCTGGCACCCCGGTATCCGTGATGCAAGAGCAAAGTTGCGAATGAAAGCTCTGGCGCATGTTGTTAATCACTACCCTGGTCTTGAAGCTGCCGCCAAGTTGGAGGCAAGACGATAGACAAAGGGGGTAAGTCACTATAGGGAGAGCAACAATGGACACCACGCACCGTGATAGCGTCAATGACATCGATTGGGCTGCAGCCGAGCGGTCGGCAGTCATCAAAGCCGCATCGGGTCGTAGGACCGGTGTCCATGCCCATAAGCCGGCGGTATGGATGGAGGATGCGTCGGGAGTGGATGGCCGGTCTGAGAAACATCAATTCAAGACAGGCTACTCGTGGCGTGCGGCCTGGTGGAACGTCTTTAGTACAGGTCACCAACTCTTTTCTCGCTCCGGCAGTCTGGAGTCCGCTATGTATGACTTCCACCGGTTTCATCATGCAATGACATTTCCGTTACTGCAGATAGTCACGAAAATTTATGCGCTGGTGAAGGTGATTACGACCGATGGTGCGGCAAAGGCAACCATCGGCTATGTCAAGGAAGAGGCCAAACGTTGCCGATAACTCTCCATTGGCGGGATCGATGCAGAAATGATCACACGCGGAATGCCAGTCCAATTAACGAGGTCGCTTTATGTTCACGCTGCGCTTCCAGCACGTACCTCTGTTGCGTATGCCGAGGAGCAGCAAGTAACAGAGGATCAATGGCTGCGTAGTGCGGTTTTTTGCGAAAAATTGGCGTCATAATTTCGCAAAAAAATGCACCTCCTGTTTACGAATCAATAGGTTAGGATCACATTTCTCCGGACACAGTGTCCGCATGTATTGCCGGTTTGATAATTGGATGTGAATCGTCAAAACGCACGTGGATCACCGTGTTTTGCGTACCTTCCCCTGACGTTGATCCGTCACGATGTACTTCTCTGTGGAACGCAATTCGTAGTGCCCCATGTACTCTTTCACAAGCTCCAACGGTGAGCCTTCATTGATCTCCCGTACGGCAAATGAGTTGCGGAGGGTTCGACCGCCTTTGCGAGACACATCAATTCCGGCCTTTTCTAGCGTCGCCTTCACATGCCGATAAACGGTTGCTTTATGGAGCGGTTTATCCGCGACCAGACTAGCCGGAAAGAGTAGCTTCGATGGGATGTTGTGTTCTTTGCGTTCCTCAATCCACGGATGGACATACTTGGCCGCGAAGGGGCGTACGACCGTGTTGTGCCCTGCCCCCTTCGAGACATAGTCGGGAATGTGAATGGGAAGCGATCCGTCGCGTTGTTTGCGCTTCACCTGGTCGACGCGAAGGTTGAGTACTTGAGAAAGTTTCAGGCCAGAGCCAAGCATGAGCGCAAGCATTGCGCGATCCCGACGTTTCTTCCAGCTCGGAGCATTGGGTATGTCGGGATCCATCGGCTCGGCCGCCGGCAGGTTCGCCAGGAAGCGCAGTTGCTGCGCTTCAGTCAAATATGCGGTCGGCTCATCTCGTCCGTTCGACGAATCACCATGCGGGCCGCGAGCCGCTACGGCTGCAGGATTCGGTTCAATGCCGATGTGCGTGTAGACCCGCTCAAGTAAGCGCAAATATCGTGTGCGTATCGCGCTGTTGATTTTTCGGGCTCGGTTATTCTCGTCGACATGCGCACCTTCGAGGAAGGCCTGGATGTCACGGTGGTCGACTTCATGCAGTCGTAGGCCTCTGTTTTGAATCCAGCGTAGGTACGTCTTGAACATGAGCGTGTAGATCGCTGCCGATTCTTTGCTAAGAGGTCGGACGTCTTGCCCTACCGAGCGACGATATGCCCCGTGTTTTCCGAGTTCAACGAATTTCTTACTGCGAATGAAGCCGCCAAAGGCAACTAGCGGTCGAGTCACCCAGGTGCTACGGACATCGAACAAATCGGTTGGTTGATTCATAGGGAATTATGCAACTAACGAACAAATTAGACCTTACCACAAAAAGACGTCATCTCTCCGCCTCAACCACAACACATCTATTTAACGCCACTGCCACCAGAAACCGACAAGCTACGTCTTTCATCCGCATCCAGCTCTTACCTGCCTACACGGGCTACCCATTCACCGCCTTGTTGCTAGCTAAGAGGTTTTCCGCAGAGGCGATGTGATCGTTAGTTGCAAAAATATAGATGGCGCCGGCGCACAGGCATGATGGATTCTGGATTGGGAAAATGGGTGATAAGCTGTGTGCACTAGCGAGTGCCGCTCTCACCAAGCGGCTGAACCGCTTAGAACGAGTGCCGCGCTTTACCGCTGAAACTCAACGGTGCTTTTTGCTAGATGTGGATGGTTCAGGCTCGCCGAGGCTAAGGAAATATTCTGCGAATTGGCTTCTGATGAGTGGCGCTTGCTCGCCCTGCTTGTCAAAGCTCTTGCGCATGGCGACAACGGTAAGCGTCGATCGGAAGCTCTCGCGGATTTCATCCTTCCGATCCTCCGGCAATGTATCGAATGCTGCAAACGCCTCGCTTATGCGGGCTGCAACTTGCGCATTTCGTGCCTCTTGCTCTTCAGCCTTCGCTTTCAGCACCTTTTCGGTCGCGTCCTTACGCTTAGTAACTTCCTTCTTCGCTTCTTCGTTGGCGATCAAGGTGACGTGCCAACCTTCCTGAATCGCCTTACGGTAGAGAGCGCCGTAGTTCGGTGCCGCCCTGCCCTTTTTCGCTTCCTGCTCACCGTATTGGTTGGCTCGCTCGATGCACATCTCAATCTCACGGGGCGAGCGGAGTTCCAGGTACTTCTGCTGAGTAGCAACGTCGATTGGTACCTTGGCAAACCTAAACGCTGGATTGTCTTCGTGTTCGAATGGAATGATCGTCTGCTGCTTCGGCTCTATGAGGAACCGTAGTCCAACGACTTTCCTGCCGCGCTTCTCAAACTCGACATCGATGTTGAGATCTGAGACGTCGGAACTATTGATGGTTTTGACTGGACCAGTAATGACGATCCGATTCAGATCCCGGAATTCCTTGTACTCATGGTCCTCGATGCCCATGTATTTGCGAAACGAGGCGAGATCAAAATACGGAGTCTTTCGTACACCACGATAATCTCGGCAAAGCTTGTAAATGATCGCTTCATATTTTCCGCTGAAGGCATTGAAAATCTGCCAATTCAGCATTTGGAAAATGGCTCGCGGTTCGTCGAGTCCTTTTACTACATCGATGATAAAGCTGGGAAACTTGAAGCCCACCCTGGTCGCATGCACTTCCCATTCGGTGATAAAGCCTGTGCCGCGCTTGGCCGTCCCACCGTCCTTACTCAGAAAGTTATAAGCGATAGTCTGATTTTTCAGTGCCTCCAAGTCATCCCAGAGCTCTTTTTTGTTTGGTGTATACCCAAGTGCCTCACTGATCACGGCCATCGGGAGATACCGCCAGTCGTTTTCCTCGGATGGAATTCCAAGGTCGTACTGACGCTTGAACTCGCGGAGCAGCAATATCCAGTACTTGTACTGAAGCAGCGAAATGCGGTGCTCAATGTGGATAAGCGCCTGTGGCGTCTTTATCTCTAATGCGTCCGTCTTTTTGTGTGTACCGCGTTTCGCCATTGCTCTGGATCATCGGGATTTTTACATCCCGCAATCGTACCGGCAATCGTGGAGAAGTCAACAAGATTGTTGTTCCACAGTTCTCTTCTTTACGACGACCGAGCATGCCCGAAAGATTGCTCGGAAGGGGAATTTCTCCACCATAGCGAGACTCTTCTCCGGGGGAATTCCTCCACCATTGGGTTCTTTCGTGCAGGGGACTTTCTTCCACAATAGGCGCTCCTTTGCTCGATAAAGGCAAAACTTACGGTTGGCAGGGTGCAAAAGGCAGTAAAAGGGCTAGAAAATGGTATCTTTTCTGAAAGTGGGTGCTCGCTAGGGGGGGGTGTAAGTACAGGGGGAATTCTTCCACCATAGCACAAGCGGCAGAGGGGGAATTTCTCCACCATACTCTCCCGCGACCGAGGGGGAAATCCTCCACCATTGGTTCTATTCCATGGAGGGGAATTCCTCCACTATACGTCGGAGCCAGAGGGAGGGGAATTCTTCCACCATACCGCCGCGCACGCCGCGACCTTTGAGTGCTTTCTTGCGGCGCGTGCTGATGCTCCCCCTCCTCTTGAACAGCCCAACTAGAATTTCCAACCCGATGGCGGCGTTTTTTCACCGCTACTTCGGCTGTGATCGAGAGATTTTCACATCGCATCGGCGATACGAGGCGGTGAATCGGTAGGAGTTTTGAGCACGTTTCGATTTGGATGAAAGTGCACGGTGAGGGGGAATTCTTCCACTATATAGGGGGATTCCATCCACGATTGGAGGGGGGATTTCTCCACGAAAGAAAGTTTACCTCCACGGTACCAAGGGGAAAATCTCCACCATACCGGGGGGAATCCATCCACCGATCACGGGGGTTTTTCTCCACCATAATTGGCCAAAAGCGGCTCTGTAACTGTGTCTTTCCGCGTGTAAACCGTAAACGCTGTAAACAAATTAAAGCAGCAGGAAAGAAACTGTGAATTCCCTTGCTGCTGCTTTGAGTATTAAACCTTAATAACGCTACGTTTGTGAGGACAAGTACTTCGCAACCACCTTGTTCAATTCATCCTGTAGCAGATCGACATGCTTTTCGTCGACAACGTCCTTGATCTCTAAGACTAAACGTCCTTGACCAGCAAAGCGCTTCACAATCGAGCTTCCTTTGTCGTATTTATGCGCTTGTGTGTTACCGCGTACTCGAGTCGATGGCCCTTTCTGAACCGCCGCACGTCGAGCGTCAACGTCGCGCGAACTCAGATCTTTACTTGCCACCTCGATGATGAGCGCTTCAGTTTCCTCTTCACTGGCTACGTCAAAGAAACGCTTAATCGCGTCCAACATTCGCAGGTTCATCAACGCGGGCCTATCCGAAAGCATGGCAATAAGAGGCTTCGGCAGCTCTGCTAAACCCAATGTGCGATTGAGCATGGTTGGCTCGATATTCAGGCGCCGCGCGAGTTCTGCCTGGCTCGGGAATATTTTGCGCTCAAGCAGCATTTTCCATGCGAGAGCGTCGTCGATAGGAGTCTGCGCTTCCCGGTCTGTGTTTGCTGCACGCGATGCCAGGTACAGTTCCTGTTCGTTTGTCGGCCTTGGTCGAATCTCGACTCGAAGCGGCAATCCGACAAGTCGGCAACCTTCTAAACGCCTGTGGCCATCAATCAGGCAGACATTACCTGTCTCGTCAACATAACCAAGTGCCGCAACATCTTGACCTCGTTCCTTTAAGCCCTCGGCCAGCTCGTCAAGCCCCGCTGGGGACACGATACGGCGGGCGTTTAAGGGATTCGACTTTAGCTCGTGTGTCGGAATCTCATATGTGCGTCCGAGCTCGTACGTTGCCTCGTTAGTGCTTTGCGCCGGCGCAAGATGCGGCGTGGGCGCCCTGCCCTGCTCCACAGCCTGAACAACTTCGGCGATTTTTGCTATCTCTGTGGCGTCAGGCCGCTTTGCAAATTTTCTCATTCCGTCCTCGTATCATGCTCGTTGTTCTGCTTCGGCGAAAATGGCTCGCATCTCAGCGGCAGCCTTCGGATCTGCTTCCCGTCCCTTTAGCTCATGTACTGCCAAGCCGCCACGACGGGAATTCCTCCACGATGAACGGTGACGTAACGCCGCATCGAATACCGGCAGTCCTGATTCGACAAGATATTCGCGTAATGCACTCTCCTCCTTGGACTTGGCATTCGTTGGTAACTGGTTGAGAACCACGTATGCAGGAACCTTCCCGTCCTTATGCTTGGCATCCATTTCCCGGAGCGCTTCAAAGGTATTGAGCGTTGACTCGACTTCCATTTGGTCCGGACCGGTTGGGACGAGAACCATGTCTGCCACTTTTGCCGAGTTAAGCATCGTGGTGTAACTGTTCGCACCGACATCCACGATTATCAGGTCATATTTGGATGCCAGCTGCTTGAGTTCATGCTGCGGATTCTGAGACACGGTGAGCAGTGGAATCGTTGGTTCGACGTTTTCTTCGTTCCGTATGCGTACCCAAGCACTCGATGATCCATTGGTATCAGTGTCGAGCAACAGAACTTCCAGATTTTCGGATACTGCAAGTGCGGCAAGGTTAGTCGCGAGTGCGGTCTTTCCCACACCGCCCTTCTCTGCTCCGACTACGATAATCATAGTTTCCCCTTAATAATTCGTTTAATTGCGATAATAAACTATATTAAAAGCACGGTAAAGTGCTCTCGCGTTTAATATGGTTTTTTTACGATTCTTACGCCTTATGGGATTCATCTTTATTCGCTAGCTCAGCCTTAAGTAACGGGAATGTTCATAACGCTTATTATTCGTGGAGCGTTTAATTGCAATGCTCAATTCTTAATTTGTGTTTCGTTTCACTCAAATTCGCCGCGCTGCCAACTTATTCGAATTGTGACGCGCCTTGCGCCGGCGCAAAGAGAGGCAAGAGGTTCCGCGCACTGAATAGTTGGATAATAAGAACGAGAAAGGCTCCGGGTTCCTATTAAGCGCGAACGAGCTTCTGGTTTGCGCTGCGTAATACCTTATGTAGGGAAGGCGACGCAGGCATGGTCAATTTAACGTGTCTAGTGCGGTTTTCATCCGGAGGTCAGAAGCATGAACTTGCCGTCTTGCGCCGGCGCAAGACGAGCCGCCCCTGTGTATATAGCCACTTAATACTTGCAAGCGCCGCCCGATATTGTTTAGACACGAGGCCCTTCGATTGGTGGCGAGCGTAGTCGATATGGCGCCGTTTATACTGCTTTAAAGCGCGGATGTCTAAGTCTTTAGGCGTGAAAAGAATAGGGCAACATTTCATTGTTTGCGCCGGCGCAAGAATATTTGCTTAGAGCCGGCTGACGATAAGTTGTTAGTGTAAACCGTTCGGTGTGTTTGTGACGGGCACGCCATCCCTAATAACGCTGCTCATATCCAGATGCGACACGGGAAGATCACAAGACGCGGATAAGCGTGGACGGTGGAAGTGTGACGCACATGAAGAGAATTGCGTCTTGCGCCGGCGCAAGACACCACAAGCGGGGAGGGCTGATTGTCATTTAAGGCCGCCAACTTGATCTCGGTAAGCTAAAGGATTGGCGGCGGCTTTTGATTTCTTGCGCCGGCGCAAGAACGCTGAAGGCTAAACTGCCTGGAAAAGTTGTTGGGGGAAAACGAATTATTAGTCGATCGAGCCGCCTTGCGCCGGCGCAAGATCGATGTGGAACATTTGTTCTGAGGGCAGTAAAAGCGTAGCGGTTGCTGGTCCGCTTAAGGTCAGAATGCCCCCGGTCGAGCATCGGGCAAGAGCGTCAGAACGCTGGGACGAATTCATGAGCCTGTCGGCTAGCGAGGTCACGATCAGTCTTTATATAAATTGAAGTGGTGGCAATCGACGCATGACCGAGCAGATCTCGCACCACTTCAAGCCCATCTCGGACTCAAGCGCATGGGTGACATAGGTGTGGCGCAGCCAGTGGGTGGATGCGCTTTCGATCCTCGCAGCCATATCCGGATTGGCATCTTTGACCGATACCGCCACATCGTTGAAGAACCCCTTGAGCAGTTTGTAGAGTCGCAAATCTGACAACGGATCATCGAGCGTGCTTAGTCTTGGCTGCTTGCCATCATACTGGGGGAGGGCGGCAATGATCGGTGTCTCCGGAGGGATAACAGAAAATCGTGCGTGAAGACGTCGTGCGAGGCACGTCTCCAGTTCGGCCGGCAGGGCGCACGTGATTTGCACCGTTCTCATCTTGTTTCGCTTGCCGAGCACCCCCGCTTCGCAGCAGGTGGCGCCATCATCCGATCAGATAAACGATTTGATGTCCCTACGCCGCAATCGCAAGTTCCGGTAAGCGCATGCCAGTGGAGTAGGCGAGGGCGAGGATTGAAGGAAGTCGGTAGTATTTGTCGTTATGCATCCGGTCTATCGGATCGACGTCGTCCTTCCGCCTCAGCGTATCCAGGTAATTGCGAACGATTTTCCAGTCAGCTCTCGATGATGCACGCAACGTCTCGATCTCGGGATTTGCTCCAGTCAGCCGCAGGACGCCCTTCATTGGATTGCCGTGCAGGTAATGCAGCTCGCTTAGCCATTGCATCATCGCGAGGGGGATGGTAAGCCACAAATGTTGGGGGAGGGCGATAACCTGCCTTCAAACGGACACCACCGGGGACTACGGCGCGATGCCCCGGACCGTTCGAGCTGGGTGTCCTGCGGTAGCCGGGGCAGGGAAGGGGGGAGAGGGGGCACACTTTTCAACGGAAGGTACGCCAATTACATCTCGGAGGAAAGGCGCTTGCCTTCGAATAAGTATCGCTCAAGGGGAAGAGCTACGAGCCCTGGTGGGCAAGTCGGTGCCGCACTCCACATAGAATCAAGTTAATTAGACTTATTTAGTGCTGCGAGCACATGATCATGTCGTTCGTTATCTTCGGTATGCAGATACAGACTGGTCGTTGTGAGTGACTCGTGTCCGGCCTGCGCCTGCACCGTCGTCAGCGGTACACCTTTGTTCGCCAATTGTGTCAGCAGCGAGTGTCGAAGCCAGTGCGTAGAAGCCTCTTCGAGCCGCTGTGCATTGTCCTCGTCGCCACGCGCGAGCGCCAATTCTTTCGCAGCGCTGAGGACGCCTTTCATGATCAAGTCGATCGCGGCGCGAGTCGGCCGCACGGCGTCCCCACGGCTCCTCAAGATCAGTGGCGTCACGTCATTGCGTGTGGTGCGTAGCGTGAGCCCGTAAGTGAGGCGATATTCCTCGAAAGCCTTCACAAGATCGGGCGGCAGCGGCAATAACCGTTCCTTATTGCCTTTGCCCGTCACAAACAGCCACCATCTTCCCGCCTCGCAGTAAACATCACCCATTGTCGCGTTCAAGACCTCGGACAACCGACAGCCGGTCTTTTCATAGGCCATGAACAGGAAGCGGTTGCGCGCCTTCCTGCGGGCTGCGGCATCGGTATCTGCGACGGTTTCCTCGATCGCCTGATAGGCGAGGGCGAGGGCGTCAGGGGGCAGGTAGCGGGTGATCCGCGCTTTCTTGGCCGGCCCCTCTTTGTGCTTCAGATGCTCCGGAACCGGGAGCACCTTAGGCAGCAACGACGCTGGATTGCCGTCCAGGTAGCGGCTGTCGCAAGCCCAGCGAAACAGTCCCTTAATCGCCACCAGCGTTAGGCGCCGTGATGCCGGTGACAGCGGCCCGGCAAACGGGCGCCATTCCGGACTCGTGCGCGACCGTCGCTTATCCGAAATCCACATGTCGGCCGGCTGCGGATCGAGCACGAACGTCAGATACTCCTGCAGATCCTCCAACATGACTTCCTTGAACGACAGTCCGCGCCATTCTATCCAGAGCCTGAAGCGTTCCAGTTCCTTGAAGGTCTGATCGCGACCGGAATCCGAGTATTTGGTCCGCACATATTCATCGATGAGGGCGCGATCACTGGCCACCGAGGTTAGTTTGCGCCGCGTGTCGATATGTTCCACGACAACGACTTGTGTGGTGTCGAATCGACTGGAAGCCAGAGCTGGCGCGGCTTCGCGGGGAGCGTCGCCGACCGTCGCCGGCAATGTTTCACGGTCAGGAGTAAGTTTCATCAGACCATTATACCGGTTTCCTGTCGGAACTTGTCATAATAAACGTAATGTCAAGTTAAAGCACGAGAACAGCCGAAAAAGGACAAAAAGCATCATTCCTATGATGATACAATGCACGCCGGAGACGGCAAATTGGCCGTCAAAACACGGTATACAGGGAGGCGGCATGGACAGGAAAACGATGATCTTCGCGATCTGCGAAGCGCTGGCAGCCAAGGGCATTCGGCCCACTCTGGCGGCGGTTAAGGCGTCCGGCATGCCATATCGCGGGAGCGATCCAGACATCACGCGCGACTGCCAGGAATGGCTGAAGTCGGTGCTTGAGCAGCATTCCCGCAGCCATGAAGCCGCTGGTATCCCGAAAAACCTGATTGCACCGTTCAAGGCGCTGGTCGACGTGGTGCGCGCCGAAGCGGAACAGGAACTCGCGCACGAGCGTGACCTGCTGAAGGAGCGCGAAGCTCAGGCGCAGCAGCGTGTCGATGAGGCACTACAGCAGGCACAGGCCGCCGCGGACACGATCAATGACCTGAAAATCAAGCTGGCCGCCGCGACCGAGACGATTGCCGGCCGCGATGACTCGATCCGTCATCTGCAGGAGTCACTGGCGGAGGCGCGTTCGATCCTGCAAGCCAAGGATGTGCGGATCGACGGTCTGGCCGCCGACCTCACCCGCAAGACGGAAGAACAGAAGGCAAGTCAGGTCGAGCTGGACGGCCTGCGCAAGCACACCCTGCTTCAGATCGACCAGGCGCGCAGCGAGGCACGGCACTGGAAAGCGGAGTTCGATCGCGTGGATGCGGAGAACAAATCGACGGTGCTTACGTACCGGCAGCGCGCCGCGGCGCTCGACAACGAGTTGGCCAATGCACGCGGACGACTGAGCACGCTGGAGGAAGTGCTGCAGGCAGCGAGGAAGCGCACCACCGAACTGGAGTCGCAGCTGACAAATCGTGAAGTACTGGCCGAACCACCCGTCCTTCGGCGCCTTGCGAAGCCAAGCCTCGGGAAGAAAAACATCGTGCGGCCAAGACGCGTAAAGCTGTAGTCGCAGCGCGCTATTAGCGGTAGCAATTGCCGTGATTCGTCACGAAAATGTGAGAGGGACTACGGATACAGCAAGCTTTTGCGAAGCGCTGCAAAGGAGTTACGAATGGCTAAGCAAGATAGAGGCTGGGGCCCTCGCAACTTGGGCCGGTGCGCTCGCAGAAGAGTCAGGAAATTATGAGTCAGGCACTGCCCTCGCTAGAACGAGCGTATGAGGTCCTCACTGACGGTGGCGCGCATGTTGCGTCGCCTGCTCCAGACAGGATGAACTCGCTTACGGCCGCATGGCTCATAGTTTAATACGGCAAATTGAAAAAGTAGTGAGCTTGGCCGTGTTTTCCGGCAACCCATTGTCCCTGTCCCGCCAACGCACGAGGAAGGCCAAACCGCGAGTGACGCGTTGGCTGTCTTCGTAACTCTATCTCTGCGGGTTGAGGATCTCTGAGGTTTTCGGCAATACAATGGGTGGGTTCTTCTGCCGGCGCGACAAAGACGGTAAGAGCGCTGGTGGTTGGAAATTGTCGATAAAGGCGAAAAGACAAGAATTGTCCCGGCAACCAACAAGTTGATTCTCGAGCTGGCGCGCTATCGACGCGAGAAGGGAATTGCCCCTACTCCTTCCGAAGAAATTCCATTACTCTTGCCGATTGGGACACAGCACCGTCACATGACACGGGGCGCGGTGCATGCGCTCGTCAAACAGGTTTTCCTGGATACCGCGCATCGCTTGAAGACTCGCGGATCAGATTTCGAACTACTTGCTGCCGGTGTTGAAGTCGCGTCCGCCCATTGGCTAAGGCATACTGCGGGGTCACATATGGCGAACCGTAATGTGGATCTGCGGCATGTACGCGATAACCTTGGCCATGAGTCAATTTCGACTACCAGTGAATATCTTCATTCGTCTGAAGATGCTCGACATCGGGAAACCGAGGAACGTCATAAAATCAAGCGGTTGTGATTGCCGTTTGCGTGACCACCACGAACAGTGACGAAGGATGCGAAACGGCTATGAATGGGCGTTCAACGAGTGGCGGCGTTCAACGCGGGCGCCAGATCCACGCTCAGACGGCCAACGACGGCGGACAAAGGCTCAGGCGGGAACTCGTTCTTCTTGAGAAATGCCAGCCATAGCGCCTGCCGTGAGGCGTCGTGCGCAAACTCATCCGTCAGGCCGACCGGCAGTGCATCAGGTACTGCCATGCCCCGTCTTTCGAAGGTGGCCTTGATCGCTTGGGCCAGCAGATCGATGTCCAGAGTTTCTCGTTCCAATAGTACCGACAGATCGAAGTAGTCCTTCAGGCGGCTGTTGGTCATGCCCAGCAAAGCGATCGCGTGGAGTTTCTCCGCGATGACGGTATACGTTGGATAGGCACGCAGTCGTGGCGCGGGCATCTCTTCGAGCAGTACCGGATAGACGGAATCAACAGGTGCCGGTGTGACTGCGTCCCCGAAGCCGACGTCGATTTGCGTCTTACAGCGTGCTCTAGCCAGGTCCCCTGCGATGACCACGCGAACGCCGCCGTAGCCTACTTCTTTGCGAATTTCCTCGACCGTAACCGAGGCAGGATCGAACACGATGCCGTCGTCGACCGTTACGGATGCAATGTCCCGGAATACTTGTGCGATCGACTCCAGGTCGCTGGCACCGAAGCCCAACAGGTCGGCATCGCGTGTGGGCCGGTGTGGCATGTCGTACCAGAGCGTGAACAACAGCGCACCTTTGAGCAGGAAGCGATCCGTGTGCGGAGACTGTGTCAGACGATAGAGAATGCGCTCCAAGGCGAAGCGCACCAGTATCTGATTGAAATCGACGCCTTGGGCCTTGGCGACGTTGAGAAGGCGGGCACGGACAGATGCTGAGATATTTGGGGTGGCCGCACTCATCCGACGCTCTCCAAGTAAGGGCGCATCACGTTTGCCACGCGGCAGATCTTGGCGAAACGCCAGATGTCGTCGACAGAGGCTTTGCTGCGCGCTCGGGCGTCCTTCAGCGCCTCCAGCGCCACGTCCGGACCGATCTTGTTGCGATGCTTGAAGCAGTCCGCCACGGTCTTGGCTACGCTGTACACCCGGAGTGTGACGCCGTCGCGTTCGACTTCCTCTATGCCCGCTGAGTAGGCATCGCCCGTGAACTGAACCATCTTGACGGGCGGGTAGTCGATGCGGGGCGGGTGGCTGCCCCGAGGCATGGCGATCCAGACCTGGCGCGGCAGCTGCGTGGTCAGTTCATGAAATTGCAGTGCCGTGAGCAGGCAGAACACTGCCTGAGGCACCTTGGTGGCGACAGTGCCGAGACTTTCGCATTCCGATACCTGTGCGTCCGGCAGGCGATAGAGGCCGCGCCCTACCTTCTCAAGGAGACGTGCAGCGATGAGGCGCGTCAGGACAACCCGAGGCGCACTGATGGCGTCCAGATCGCTGGCGCGCAGCAGTCCCTTCTGGCTGGCCAGATCGAGGACGCGCTGAGTATGGGTACTGGAAGGCATGGAAGGAGTATGTTCCTTTGTTTCGTCGAAAGCAATGTACTGAAGAAAAAATGGAACATTCTCCCATGCCCCTAGAGCGTTGACGCTACCACTCGACGCGCGGTGTACGCTATAAAATGTAACCATTACGGCTTAAAGCGCAGCATTTTCTACACAAAAACCTTTTAAGCGAAATTATTTCGTTGTAGAATCCCGTTGAACGAAATCCGATGACGGAGTTGCCGATGGCCTTGTCAAACCAAGAAACGATCCATGACCTGCTTGTGAGAAACATTCCCCGCGAGCTTGTCATGGGCCTCGAAGAAGCTAAGCTGGTCGGCGCTCAACGCGCCTATGCTGCAGCACGAGGAATGGATGACGGGCACTTGCCCAGTGTGGTCGGTCAATTGCGCCACTTCCATATGAATGAGTCGTTCCATCGCGCACTCGCCGTCGCGAACGCATCTCCTTCGCAGCTGCGCGGCAATCAGATCGTCACAGGTCGGGCAGGTATCTTCACCTTGGCACGGTTTAACACTAAATATGGGGTCTGGAACACCGGACGGCGTAGCGAAACTCGAAAACAGATGTCCTTGGCGAACGCAGCCATCGAGCCGCTGGTTCAACCCGGGCTATTTTCCGGCTACGTGGAGCCCTCTCAAGCGGTCGTGTTCATCGTGGCCTGCTTTGCCGGATCACTGCACAGCCAACCGGATACTCCCGTCTCCATAGAAATCGCGGTCCCAGATCGACACATGCAGGCCTGGCTTTTCCGGGAACCCATTGACGCATTCATCAAGCGATACGAACAGCAACCGACGGCGGGACAAGACGACTTGGCCGTACCGAAGCTGAAAAAGAACATTGGCAAAAAACAAGACAAAGACGGAACAGGATCATGAGCAGGGGTGGTGTACAGGGATTTCAGAAAGATCGACTTAGCCAAATTCTTGCGGCCCGTCGTCTGACTCAAGTCCAGCTGGCCTCGATGGTCGATGTTTCACCGGCGACCGTCAGTAAGTGGCGCGCGGGAACGCAAGCCCCCGAACGTGATGCGCTTGAACGCCTTGCGGGCGTGGTCAATGTCACGCCGGAATGGTTTACGCGTGCGCCCGGGTTGAAGTTGTCGTTGCCGCTTTTTCGCAGCAACGCTTCTGCACACGTCGCGGCACGAGCAATGCTTGAGGCCCGGCTTGAGTGGGCCCAGGACGTGGCTGCCGCCTTAATGGAGTATGTTGACTACCCTGATGTCAATTTACCCTCTCGTAATTACACCGACCCGGAAGAGATCATTGCCGAGGACATCGAGAAGGCTGCTTGTGAATGCCGCGACCTGTGGCGTCTGGGCCGTTCGGCGATTCAAGACTTGGCGCTTGCCGTGGAAGGCGCTGGGGTCATCCTCGTCCGGGAGGAAACCGGCATTGCGCAGATCGAGGGACTTTCGGCTTGGAGCGAGGTATTGGGGCGGCCGCTGGTCCTCCTGTCCGCCGACAAAGACAATGGGTACCGCAGTCGTTTCGATCTTGCCCACGAGATCGGGCATCTTGTTTTGCATCGTCATATTCAGCGCACGACGGACAGCGCCCGCCACAAACTCATGGAGCAGCAGGCGCATCGTTTCGCTGGCGCATTTTTGCTGCCCGCGGAAACATTTGCCACCGAAGTTCGCGTGCCACCGACTCTGGATGATTTGCTGTTGCTGAAGCGCCGTTGGGGCGTATCTGCGGCGGCGATCATCATGCGGCTGAAGGCTCTTGAGCTGCTGGATGAAGATGGCGCTCTGATGCTTTTCAAGCGTCGCTCTGCTCGGTGGGGGGCGAAATCCGAACCCGGTGACGATGACCGTCGACCGGAGCAACCTCGCCTGCTCCGTCGAACCATTGATTTGTTGGTCGAAGAGAAGGTGATGCCCTTAGAAGCCATCCCGAGGCACATCGGACTGGCTGCGCGCGACGTTGAAGCGCTCGCCGGACTGCACGAAGGCTACTTCCGGGGAAAAACCAACGTCGTCGAATTTGCGCGACTGAAAGCGACCCAGAAGCCGGTTGATGACCAACCGGCTCAAGGCAATAAGGTGGTGCCATTTCGGCCCGTCTCCAAATCTTGATGTAAAAGGAGCAGCGATGTCAAAGAACACGAAGCAGACGTCCTCACGAATTGGCCGACTGGCATCTGAAACGCTGCAAAGCAGCAGTTCGTCGCAAATGGCCAAGAGCCTGGCCGCTTCGGCACTGTCTCAGCGCAGTGGCGACAAGCAGACCGGGGTCAAGATGGAAGACAAGGCCGCACGCGTTTTGGCCAGCGACCGATACGCCAAAGAGACGAAGGAACTAGCGGCCTCGGTCCTGTCCCAAGCCAACAAGCAGCGCTGAGCCAGGAAGCCGAGTCCCTCATGTCACAGGATCGGAGCGACTCGCAGCTAACAGCTCTCTCGTGGCAGCGGAAAATTCCGTTCATCTTCAAACGTACACTACGCAGAGTTGGACCACTTCACCTTGCGTGCAGGACGGGATATCTTGGCCGCGTGCTTAAGCTTATCCACAGTCGCATGCGCCCAGTCGAGTTGTCCGCGCAGTAGCACCGCTTCGACTTGAGTGTATTCATTCTTTCGATTCGGTGCTGTAAGGTGTTGCGAATCGAGTTCAGGTCTGCGACGGCAAGATCGCGATTCACAGTAACGGCCTTGAGACTTCCTTCCAGTTGCACCACTTGTTGCCGGTAGTTGCCGAGCTGCTCCTGTAATGCCGTGAACTCAGCGCGATGCTGTTCCGCCGACTGTTCGGCTGATGTGCGAACCGATTCTAGTTCGCTGCGCAGCTTCGCAGCTGAAGTCCGTTCACGATCGATCTCCATTAATGCACGGGTTTTGCTCGCACGAAATTGCTCCTCTGTAAGTTCTGCTGCCGCGCGAAGCTTGTGCAGTTCAGCACTGAATTCCCGCTGCGCGTCGTCCAGTCTCTGCAGCAAACAGCCGTTTTCACTGCGTGCATTCTGCAGTTGCCCCTCGAGCGCGGCGCCCTGCGCTGACGACCACAGTGCCGCGACGAGCTCGCCCGCAGCCGTCTTCAGTGACTATGGCAAGTCACGATGCTCGATGCGCACGCGGCTCTTGTCCCGTAAATCTTCCCAGAACTTGTTGAGTGCCTCGGCCGGCGCGCTCATGCTGCCCTTGCGCACCAGCTGGTATAGCTTGTTGGTGGTCGGGGTGATACCGTACCGGAAGAACAGCAGCACGCACACTTCGCGATACAGGTCCTGGGTGTGCGGAAACCGGCCGCGCAGCTGGTCGATGTTAGCGAGTAGCTGCTTTGACGTATGTCTGGACTGGTGAAGGCTGGCTGTTTGTCGCGGTTGTTCTGGACTTGTATTCGCGTCGTGTGGTTGGTCGATGCAGCCAACGATGACGGCGCAACTGGTCATGGATGTGTTGCTCATGGCAATCTTCCGGCATGGCCGGCCTCAGGCGGTGCTGCATCTTTCTGACCAAGGCTCGCAGTACACCAGTGAAGACTTCCAGCGACTGCTGGAATCACATGGCATCGTTTGCAGCATGAGTCGGCGCGGGAACTGCTGGGATAACGCAGCAATGGAGAGCTTCTTCTCGACACGGAAGACCGAACGACTGAACAGGAAGCGGTATCGCACTAGGGATGAGGCGCGTGCGGACGTCTTAGATTACGTTTTACAATCCGATGCGAAGGCATTCCACCTTGGGTTATGTTAGCCGGGCAAAGTTTGAAAATCTACAATGCGCCTGACGGAAGTGTCCATCGAAACGGGGGAAGGCCAGACGGCTGCAAGACTCAAGCGTGGCCATCACACCAGTAGAGACTGCACGGCACTTGCCTGGCGATCATCGTCTCCTGCGTGAGACAACGCCTCACCTGCGTCATCGCCGCCACGGGTTCCCGCCAACCAGCCGGATACGCCGCTAATTCCTTGAGGAGGAAGCGTTGGCGGTCATACAGGTCCGCGCGCGACAGCGCTTCGAACTGTGATGGGAATACTGCACCGCACACGTTCGGAATGCTGGCCGCAATATTGACTCCCTGCGGGTCCAAGTCGGTCCAGGCGATTACCGGCACCGAGGCCCCGGTCGCCAGCGCGCGCGCACCGTTCGACGGAAACGCAGCATCACCGCGGAAGACCACCAGCGGATCGTGATAAGGAAAATCATGGAAGATCACATTCTCGAAGCATTTCACCGCTTCAAAGTTTTCTACGATCACCAGGCAATCGTGTTCGATAGTCCGCACTTCACGCACGTCTATATAAAGGCAGGCGCGTCCCGCAGTCGGGGTACTAATACCGTTGAGGCGGATCGTGCGGGAAGGCGCGCGCATCAGGACATAACCCTCATGGGGCCCGGCTCCGGCATATTTTTCCTGCGGCGTGATGGCAGCAGCGTCCACACGCGACTTGTCCGCGAAGCTGAAATCGACTATCTCGGGGTGGGTGATCCCGTGGTATTCCACCAAATACGCGCGAATCGCCTTACGGTCGCGCTCCCCGAGATGCCAACTGGAGCCGATCACGGTCCCGAAACCGCATTCCTCAACAAAGTGGCGTGCAGCCTTGGACGCCGGCAGCTTGTCTTTGCCGGATTGGTAGGCGCGCACTAGCACGCCGAGCATACTTTGCAAGATGTCACTCATTAACGGAAATCTGCACAGAATTGGTAAAAATGATATCGGTGAGGCGGCATTCATCGTCGACGACTTCGGTCACGCGCGACGCTGCAATATGCGACGGGACGTCGAGCGCGCCGCTGCCGAGCTCATTGGAAAGGATCTGCAACCAGACCGTGGCGCCAAACGGAAACGCATTTTGGTGCGCTTCGAGCCAGGCGACCGCGCCGAGCGAACTTGCTTCCTGCACTGCATCGGTGAACTGATACAGCGATCGTAAAAAATACGACAGCGGAATTTTCTTCTCCGGCGGGTCGGCCTCGTCGGACGCTTCGTTCGAGCGCCGCATGCGCTGCGACACCGGCGCGTCGTCGGACACCCCGGCCACCATCGCCGCCAGTGCGGTCGAATACGACTCATTGGCGGGATCCGGATATGCTTTAACCTTCACCCCCGGGAAGATAGTTGCCCACTGCGGCGGCGCCTCCATCGTTTCCCACGCGGGCACCGTAAAATCGGGATGCTTGGACAGGTAGTTGTCGAGCGCGATGATGCGCAATGCGCCGACATTAACTCCTCGCAACTCGAACAACGTCGACGACAATGCCGAATGCACCTGGTACAGCCGCGTCTGGATCCCTTCATAGCGGTTGAACAATTCCTTTTGCAGTACGCCTGCCACGTCCGGATAGTTCTCGACAGTCTCGGCAAACCCGAGGTCCCGCACACGGCCGACATTGTTAAGCAGTTCCTTGGCGCGATTGATCCGGTTTTCGTTATACAGGATCTTTTCTTCGATGCTGGTGCCGGCAAAGCCCTGCTGTGTTTCGATCACGAACCGGAACTGTTCGATGTCTTCGGTCATCCCTGACGCGAAGTCGTCGCACAGCTCGAACACGATTCCGAGTTTCTCGGCCAGCTCGGTGGCTTCTGCGCGCACCAGCGATTCCATGTAGCCGGTCACTGCGGTTTCCAGGTTCGACAAAATATCGCTGTAGTGGGTCGAATTGCCATAGATGCTGCGCCGGTTAACCGCCCAATCGAAGAATTTTTTCAGCCGCGAATCGAGTCGGTAGCTGCCGTCGTGTGCAATCCGCACCGCCTTGACGGCGACCAGCCGAGCGATATGGCTCGCCTGTGCCTCCGGATCGAAATGCACGCCCTGCGGATTCGCGTACACCTGCGCGAGCTCTTGCTTGCAGGTATTGAGAGCGCCCAGAAGGCTGATAATCTGGTCATCCATGGCCGCCCTCAGAACAAGCGCATGTTCTCGGGCGCTTCCTGGTCGGGCTGGCGCTCGATGCATTCATCGAAGGAATTCACCATATCGTTGATCCAGTCCACCTTTCCGGAGAACCGGTATTCGCCATGCGCCGGATCGATCACCTTGATAAGATCTTGGCGTTCTGCCCACTTGATCACTGCATTGGTCATGCCCTGCACCGTGTCACTATTGACCGTTAGCCGACTGCAGAGCAGCTTGAGCGTGTCGACGAGGCTTGAGTTCGAGTGGATTACCTCCGACATCGTCGACACCCGGAACGCCACGCCGCCCTGCGGCGCCGCGCCGCCGGTGGCTGCCAGCGTGAGACGAAAAAAACTGACTAGATGGCGCAGTCGTCGCTTATTCTCCACCACGGTCTCTTCAATCTGCTTGCGGGTAATGTCGTCCAGATGCAGGTAAGCCGGATACCAGGTACGGCCATTAGAGGTATGAACGATTTTGACGCCGATGCCGCCAAGCAGCTGGTTTACCAGATCCACATTGGACGGATTATCTTCGAGGAATTCGTACAGTTCCGTCTGCGTGTCGATATTGATAAAGCCGCCTTCCAAAAAGTGCCGGGTTAGTTGCTGGATTCGTTTAGCCGACATGGCGCCTCCGTTGTGCGGGCACGCAGCGTTGGATTTCGAAGTCTGGCAGGATCTCGTAATGATTCTTGAACATTGCCAGCGTGCTTTCCCGCCCTTCCGGGCTGGCCGAGATCAGCCGGATCCGGTGCAGCGCCAGCATTTCCAGTAGCGCCTTCGCGTTGCCGGCATCGATAGTGCCGATTTCATCCAGCGCCCAAGTTAGCCATACCTGGTCGTCGCGGCGCACGCGATTCACAAACGCGACAAAGATCATACACAGGATCATCGAACTCAAGCCGTTGCTGGAGACGTTCTTCAGCTCGGTTTCGTTGCTGACCCGCTTTTCAGTACCGTCATCGACAATGATTTCCATGTCGATCAGGTTCTCCGGCGACTCCTCGATACGCCCGCCCGGGATCTGTGCAGCCAGGCCGACGAGCTGGTTGATCAGGCTTTGTGGCGGAATTCCGGCACAACCCGTTTCTTCCCAGCGTTTGAATTCGGTCTCCAGGGCATTCAGGGGCGACCAATACGGCACCCGCTCGACACGGCCTGAAAGCCGGATCGACACCCGGCGTATCGCGTCGAACACCATCTCGGTATCGAGGCTATTTTGCAGCTGGCGCGACAGCGACAGCATTCTGGACTGGAAGTCCCGGAGTTTACCCAGGTAGGTCACGAACAGCTGGCAGGCGGCGCGACATTCGCCGTTCAGGCTCTCGCGGGACTGGGCGTGCCCACTGTCATACCAGCGCTTTAACACGTCGATGATTGCGGCCACGGAACTCTGCTGCTCGGTGTCCGAATATATCCGTGGCAGGTCCCGGCTTGCCTGCGCGATGTGGGAGTCAGGTTCGGCGCGCGCAAACAGGCTATGGATTGGCTGTATCTTCTGGTCGCGCTCATTACGGAACTGCAGCATCTGTGCGCTGGCACGGGCATACGCGGTGGCGATGCCTTCGAGCGACGCGCCGATCGGTTCAAAACCGTCCGCCAGCTCGTAGCCGTCACCCTCGGTGCTGTGCGTGCGCCGGAACTCATCGACCAGGCGCCGGCACTCGGCGGTCGCTTGCAGCTTCTTCTGGATACTTTCCTGCCGCTCGCGCAAGAGCCGGTTTGTCGCCTCGGCCTGGTTGTCCGCGCGCGCGATCGCCTCGTCCAGTTCGGCCAACTCCAACGCGTACTGATCGGCACACTCGCGTGCCTGCCGCCTTTCGCCTGGTCCCACGTCCAGCCAGCGTTCATATTTTTCAACATCGGCGCGCGCATTGCGGGCGGCCTCGAGGGTCGCTTTTTCCGACTTAATCTGCTGTTCGATTTGCCGCAAGCCTTCAACATTGCTCCTGCCAGCGCGCAGCTCCTGCTCACAGGCATCTCGTAATCGCCGCACGGTATCGGTCTTGTCCTGTTCCAGCGCCTCCATGTCCGCCTTGATCGCATCCAGCTCCGCCTTTTCAAGCTGACGCGCTTCATCTAGACGACGGTTGTACTGTGTCTTGAGCGCCAAGCCGCGGCGGTCGATTTCTCCTTTCAGCTCGGTCTGCTCGGCCATCAGCAGATCCACGGAGGACCGCGCTTCCTTGATCCGCATTTCGTGGCTGGCACGTCGCTCGCCCAGTTCCTCGTGTGCAGCGCGGTCATTGGTAATTGCGGCAGCGTGCACCCGCTCAGCGGCCTTCTTCCGTTCGACAAGCTTATGGTCATTGACTGCCTGTGCGCTGGCGAGCTCATTAATCTGCTTCGTGAGCTTGCTCATGTGCGATTCGATCGCTGCTGCTTGGCTGCGATGGTGATCGACCTCGGTGCGCGCGCGGCCGATCTGCCCGGCCAACGCTTCTTCCTGTCCGGCAAGGCTGGCATCTACTTTATCCAGGTCGAGCGAGAGTCCGTATATCGACACGCCTGCCTCGTCGGCCACGGTGGGATTGAGATCAGTCCGCAGCAGGATGTCGCCGCGCACGACCCGGCCAATATTGCCATACCAATTGGGCATGGCTTCCCGCAGAAAACGCAGCACCGATCCTTCAGCTGGAGACTCCAGCGACAAAAGGCGAGCAAGCTGGTCTTGTTTCTCCGAAAGAATGCGGTTAGCGGCATTGAATTCGACGTCCCGCGCCGCGAACTGCAGCTTGGCAGCGTGCATTTCATCGGCTACTTGCCGGGCTTCGCAATGCAGCTGCTCCAGTTCGTCCCGGATGTTCTGTTCAGCGATCTTCAATTCGTCGCGGCGCGCAGCAAACTCATCTGCCTCGCGCAGTCCGGCGTGGACTAGTCGAGCATCTTCCAGCGCTTTCTGTGCTTTGTGCAAGCGGTTGTCGAAGGCGCAAAGCTGTTCGTCTCGCCAGGTCCCAAAGAGCGCTTGGGTCAACGCGCGTTCGTGCTCTATCCGCTCCTGCTCTGCGGTCAGCCGTACGCGAACGCCGTCGCGCTTGGCATCGAGCGGCCGCAGTCGCTCCGTGTATTGCGTGAGCACCGCGGCTTCCTGCTGCGCGTACTTGCCGCGAATATCGTCGGATTGCGCACTCAGATTGCGTAGCATGTCCTGCCGATTGTCGATCGTCTGCTCGAGGGTGCCGATGGCAGCAACCAAACTCCGCAAGCGCGCCATGTCCCGGGCTGCGAATTCTTGTTCTTCGCGGTCTACCTTCGCGATCAGGCGCACGGCCGATTCGTGCTCGGCCGCCGCGGCGCTACGCCGCGACAGAAAGCCCCGTTTTTGTTCATACAGCGCTTTCGACACGTCGGCGAACGCGTCCTGAATCCGGGCCAGCTCCTGGTTGGTGGCCTCGATTTCGTCATGCAGGTGGCGACTCAAGAGATTGGCCTTGATGGACAAGGTCTGGCGTTCCCGTTTTGCCTCGGCAATGCGAAGTTGAGCGTTAGTACCGTCGATAAATGCCTGCGCATGCTTCATGACCGCCTGGTATGCCTTGAAGTTGACGAAGAACTGCGTCAACATCTTTTCCGTCATGGACGTGCCCAGAACCTGATCCGGTTGATAGCCCTCCGTGACGGAATAGGCCATGCGTTTGAGGGCCGGGAAGGTGATGTCCTTGAAGAACATTGCACTGGCAATTTTCTCGATACCAGCCAGGTTGCCTTTCTCCGCCAGAGCAAACCGCCGACTGTATACACGCACCTCATTTCGGGTCTGGCCACGTCCCTGAATCACGCATTGATAGTCCATCACGCCGAGCGAGGGAGTTGGATTGCGTTTGTGGATCTTTAGCCGTGTATTCAAATGGCGACTCTCGATGAATCGCCCGTCTTCCACAAACAGTTCGCTTACATAGGGGCCGTCACACAGGATATACGACGGACTATCGGCGCTTCCGTAATACATGATCACCAGCTTGATGCCGTCGTGGTTGCGGTATTCAAACACCAGGTAGGAGGATAACGAGTCGAACAGGTATTCGCGAATGGACCGTAGCACCTCACCAGACGGTTTCACCATTTTGGACGGCTGCTCGCCATAGAACAGCGGGATCAGGCGCAGTAAGGTGGTTTTTCCGCGGCCGTTGCGGCCCGAAACATGCGTGTGATTGTCAACGTAGAGCGCTCGCGCCTGATATTTTTTGTAGGAGTTGATTGCCACCAGGCGGATCAATCCATACGCGTCTTCGGAATCGCTTCTGCTATAGACGAGGCTTGGTTCCATGTTCTTGTTCTTCCTGTTGCATTGTTCTGCCTGGAGGGCCAATGCGCCGGCGAGCAATTGCTGCAGCTGCGCCAAAACGAAAGCATGCCGTCCATCTTAGCCAAAAAGCAATCTTATGACAGACGGTAACTTAATGCACGCACTTCGCGGCACGCACGTGAAGTGGCATGGAGTGAGTCGTACTGGACTGCCGACTCAATTGTGGAAGCTTGAGAGATTTAATACTTCGGATGCGGGGATACAGGCCGTTTTATTGCCTGTTAAGGACTGCTCATCCCTTCCCTTATCAGACGCAGGAACTCGGTAACCATCCCGGATACGTTGCGCTGTTCAAGAACACGCGCGTCATCAAGATCGGAATCGTCAGAGCCATACATAAAGTGCCCGCAGACGACTGGCCCGTCACGGCGGTATCCCTCCGCGCCGTTCCCGTCACAGAACCTCCTTTCTAATATGTCGAGTGTGCTATTGAGCACATCAAGATGTTGGCCCGCTTTGTAGCGTTCGAGGAACAATCCCGCGACAGCAGAGTCATCTGATCAACCGCCCGGACGCAGCGCGGATACGACGAAGCACAGCCGAACATCCCTTTGGCACGCTCAAGGCATGAATGGGAGCGACGCATTTCCTGATGAAGAGGCTGCCGAAGGTGCGAACTGAGATGAGCTTGCACGTCCTGGCTTACAACATGAAGCGGATGATAAATATTCTGGGAGCCGAAGCGCTGATTAAGGCGATGAAGACATAGGCCTACAGGCCATTTAATACCCGTGTTTCTCCTAATATTTGCAGCGAACCTCTTTATTACCTATGCAAATATCGTTTGCACACAGCCTCGACCGAGGCCGTGTGTGTGGTTCCCTCGGTTCTTCGTCTTCCAACAGGTGTTCTTTATGCAGCCAGTTTTTCCTGATGCTGCTCACTGATCCAGCGTTCCAAGTACTGGATTGGCGAGCGGTAACCGAGGGTCGAATGCTGGCGCTTGCGATTGTAAAACACCTCGATGTAGTCGAAGCTGGCAGCCTTCATTTCGGCATGGGTTGCGTAACGGATGCCGTGAACCCGCTCATTCTTGAAACTGTTGAACCAGCTCTCGGTCGGGGCATTGTCCCAGCAGTTGCCCTTGCGGCTCATCGAGCACGTCATGCCATATTCCTTGAGCTTGTCGGCAAAGGTTTGGCTGGCGTATTGGCTGCCGCGATCCGAATGATGCAACACGCCCGGCTCCGGCCGGCGGCGAAACCAGGCCATCGTCAATGCGTCGGTCACCAGATCGGCGGTCATGCGCGGCTTGAGCGACCAGCCAACCACTTCCCGGTTGAACAGATCCAGAACGATGGCCAGGTACAGCCAGCCTTCATCGGTCCACAGGTACGTGATGTCCGACGTCCAGACGCGGTTAGGCGCCGCCGGCGTGAAATTGCGGTCGAGCAGATTGTCCGCCACCGGCAGACCGTGTTTCGAGTCCGTGGTGACCTTGTAGCGCCGTTTGTGGCGGGCATGAATGCCGTTCTCGCGCATCAATCTCTCGACGCGCGCTTTGCCGGCTGTAAAGCCGCGCAGGCGCAGCTCCCGGAGCATGCGCGGACTGCCGTATGCCCCTTTGAGTTCGGCATGCAGGGCGCGAATCACGGCCAGCATCTGCGCATCCGTCAACCGTTTGCGACCAGGTGTGCCGCCGCGTTTCCAGGCACGATAGCCGCTGACGCTGACGTCGAGCACTGCACACATTTCCGTCAGCGCAAAGGCCTTGCCGTGCGCGTCGATCCAGGCGTACCTCACAGAACATCCCGCGCGAAGTACGCCGCTGCTTTCCTAAGAAACTCACCTGCTTGCTTGGCAATTCTGGGGTTGTAGTGCAAATCCAAATTGCGCGGCACGACGATGCAGTTGCTTGATGACGCGATCACGATACTGTTGCTCGTAGTGGTCTGCGCCTGGATCACGATAGTCCATGCCATACCGCATCGTGTTGTAGAACAGGACGGCGATCTTGCGCGCGGTCGCGGTCACGGCCTTGGCTTTGCCGATGCGTGCGGCAAGGCGCCGGTAGAATGCACCGAGCGCGGTATTGGTCTTTCCCACATTGACTGCCGCCAGCCGCAGATCGACGGTGACCCTGCTGCTGGTCTTGCGGGTGTGCGCGGACAGCACTTTGCCGCCGCTGATCTTGCATTCCGGCGACAGCGTGAGCCATGAGGTGAAATGCTTGGCGGTGGGCCAGCGACTCAGATCCGTTCCACATTCGGCAATCAGACGCAACGCCAGGAACGGGCCGATGCCATGGATCTGGGTCAGATCGGTGCCTGCAAGCTGGTACATGGCCGAGCGCACGTCGAAGTTCGGATCGCTCGGCTGCCTGGTGCGGTGCTTGGCCTTTGGCAATGGCGCTTTCGGCATGGGGCGCTCCATATTGAGCCGTGCAACGCTGCGCTCGATCTCGGCATCGCACTCGTCGATGCAGTGCTGATAAAAATCGTAGAGCGCAAGTGCCTGTTTCAAGGCAAACACATGTTCTGGTTGGTAGTTGCCAACGAGAGCGCCGCGGATGGTCTCGGCGCTGGCTTGGCAACGGACGTCGCGCATCGCCGCCAGCTTGTCGGGATCGCGTTCGCCGGCAACGATGGCGCGGATGATCTGCATGCCAGTGACGCCAGTTATGGTGGAAATCACGTGATGGAGCTGAATGTTCATGAAGGTCAGCGCCTTCTGCATATGCTGGATATGCGCAGCAGCGTAATCGGTGTGCCGTTCGCGGGCACGCAGGTAGGCACGCAATTCCGCAATAGCACGGCCGGGACGAAAGCTCGCACGTAACAGCCCGCAGGCATGCAGCCTCTGCAGCCATTGTGCATCATTGACGTCACTCTTCCTGCCGGGGACGGCGCGCGCCTCGCGGGCATTGGCCAGGACGACGTCGAGCCCCCGCGATTCGAGGACTTCATAGGCGGCAACCCAGTAGACGCCGGTTGATTCCATCACGACAGTCTTGGTGCCCGTTGCGACGAGCCAGTCGGCCATGCGTTGCAGGTCGCTGGTAAATGCCTGGAATGTCTGGACGGGTTCGTCGCACAAATCGGGACTGACGGCGACGACATGGAATCGCGCTCCGATGTCGATACCGGCGGCGAACGGGTGAATGATCGGCAGCCCGGCGGGCTTGGATCTTGTTCGGTCTTGTGGCATGGTCCACCTCCTGAATGCTCAAGCACAGGACGGGGACTCGGATTAAATCAATTTCCTAAACGGGGTCGCCCGGAGGCGCCGCCACAGATGAGTCCGCAGCTTCCCCTGGGCCAGGTTTTTTGACGGGGTTCATACCTCCAAGAAGCTTACGGCCACGGTCCGTGCGTGCGTCCAGTGTACTCGCCTGAAGTTTCTATTCATAAGGGTCGCGGGCAACCGCGTGGGGCGGTTTTTTATGATTTCGTTCTCCCGCTTGAGGCGGGCGTTCTCTGCACGCAGCCGGGATAGTTCCATCGCTTCCGGTGTGACGACCTTGCTGCCCGCCCCGGTCAGTTTGCCGGACGCAGCGGCCTTGACCCAATTGCGCAGCGTCTGTTCATTGAGCCCCAGTCCCTTCGCCGCCGCCACGATCGCCTGCCCCTCCGAAACGCGCTTGACAGCCAGCTCCTTGAACTCGGTCGTGTATGCCTGTTTTGGTATCTTCTTCATTTCTTGCTCTTCCAAAGTAACGTTGATTTTACGTCACCTCTGGAAGACGAAATTTCGGGGAAAGCTCATTCTTGCCCAAGTCCGAGCGGCCGGCTTCCGAGACCACAAGCCGGCGCACTGCCTGCACCTGCGGCGAGTACAGCAGCGTCAGCAGCCTTGTGCCGAAGCTCGACAAAGCCTGATGTATGTCTTCCATCGTCGGATCCAGTGCCTCGTGGGTGGCCTTTGAATATCCGACACGCTGGCAGATGCCCGCAATCGAGGTGCGATTGAAGCCGGTTTCCTGGAATACCTCAGCTGCAGAATTGAGAATCGCTTGCCGTCTCAGCGTCAACTAGACGCGCATCCAGGATGCGAGGCGTAGTGACCGGCACCATCGCCTCATCGACAGCTACAGGTAATGCATACGGCGCGAGCCAAAGTTGCGGCTGCAGCTCTTTTTAATGCGACCCAGCCCCCTTATTTCCCATGGTGGTGGAGTTCGTGTTAATCCTACAAATTGTCGGTCAGGCCATCGCAGAGTGCTTCGATGAGCCTTCGGGCATGTTCAAGATCAAGGCCAGATTGCTGTGCAAGTAGCAAAGGACCGCCGGTATCGGCTTGCGGTAGCAGTATCGACAGGACGGGTTCAATGGATTGTTTATCCAGTAAGTTTGCAATATCGCGCCCTAGCAATCGCGCACCGGTTGATTCATGGTCATAATCGTCCGTTGTGAATAAATCGCTGTGGTCTTGTGCCGCGCGATCGTAGTTGTCGCAATCCATGTAATTACGAACATAGAGCAATAAGTCGCCCGCATCGCGCCCGGGATGGGAATGCTTTCGGTCTTTCCAAGCGGTGATCTTTAGCAGCGCCAAGGCAGGAATGGATGCAACGCGCAGTGTCACATTAATTGGTAGTCGCACCGGGATGCCGGCTTCAAATGCTTCCCTCGCGCCAAAACAATCAAATACGGTGTGATGGTCCGGCGGCCAGCTGATCGTGCGGTCCGCATTTTCAACGCCGCCGAATGGTACGATATCCAAAGGTAATCCGGTTGCCTTATGGCGTAGCTTGTGAATTGCCGGACCGGGTCTTCCAGAGAACTGGTCTGAGGCAAGCAACGCTGCACGAAGCGATTCAAAGCTTTGCCAGTCCAGCACGCTTACTGCAAAGTCCACGTCCTCGGTCAAGCGGGACGGCGCAATTTTGTGCGCATGCTGCAGCATTAAGTCGCGTGCTGCGGCACCCATCAAAAAATAATCAATTCCAAGTGGTTGTGCGACTACCTGCAAAGCCTGCACGACGGTAGCGAGTGGAATAAGATCACTCTTCTGTGAAAAGTCGAGCGACATAGACGTCATAAATCATCTTTGCGGTTTCAATACAGCGTGCATCGCCCGTTGCCAAGAGGTCGGCGTAGACCAGCAAAGGCGGGACCATGTTGATATGGTCCGGGTCGCCGGGAAAGTTCCAAAAGCGCTTGCGCACTTCCACGGCGGCCATATGGTGAGGTCCGGCTTCCTTCATGAATTTTTGCCGTGCTGCCAGCAGGCTAGGCATTTTTTCGGCGTAGACCGTCAGTTCGCCGGGGCGCAGATATTCGGTCAGCATTGCCGCGGCAGGTTCGCCGCCCCATAAGGCACCGTATTCCGCAAGCGGCCAATTTTTCCATCCCTCGAAGCCCGCGACATAGTACCGGCCGATCAAGGTGCGCGGCCGCAGCACGCGGGCATAGGCATCCGCCCACTGATTCAGCAGGCGTTCATGCTCGAACAAGCGCCGGGTACCGCGCTTGCCTTGTAGGTCGCGCACAAAGCCAAGCTGCTGAAGGTCCGGAATCACCCATCCGACGGTGCCGTGCGCCACGCCCGCCATCTTTGCCAGTTGGCGATAGGGGAGGTTGATTGCCTGCGGATTGCACAACAAGGTAAAAATCAGCTGTAGGCCGGTCGGCTGGAAAGCACGTCCAGGGTTAACGACGGTCGCTTTGACGGTGGGTTTTTGCCCCTTTATCCAGATCAGCAGGTTTGCCTGCTTGATATAGGCATTGCCTGCCGCATCCAGAAAAGGGATGCCGCGTTCCTTCAGCTCGTCGGCCAGGTCGGGTAGGACGTAATCGGTGATCAGTATCGCCGGCTGGCCGAGGCGGTCCATTTGGTGCAGGGTGACGCCAAGGGTGGCAGGGCGCAGGTTACGTTTGCATTCGATCAGATACTTCATCTCCTGATCGCCCTGGCGAACACATGCTACTACACCGGCTTGAGGATGCTTTGTTTGGAGAGTTTCTTTGATCAGTTCGATTGCCAAGCCGTGGCGCTGCGCCGCCTTGATGGCGTTACGCAGCATTTCTTTCTCGGCGGCAGGCATTTTGTCCATTTTTGGAGACCGTCCACTTTTATTGGACATTTGAATACATTGGACAATGTTAGTTTGTCTAAAGAAGATATGTCAAGGTATGTCCAATACTTTTAGTTGTCCATCATTATTGGACAACTAAAAGTATTGGACAGCCTTGCTTGTATTCGAGCCACGGAGGAGTTTGTTCTGCAGGACCACCTTCTCAGAGCAATTCACATTATCTCGATCTGGCGGAATCGCGCGAGCACCCCATTCCGGCAGCTTGCCATTCTCGATACTCTCCTCATTCTTCACACGCTGCTCTCTTTACCTGGGATCAGGAAACAAACAGGTGTTAGGTTCATTGTGACCTGCTACCGGAATGGTCTCAAACCTGCAATGAACCGGTACTGCGCGGTAAACCGCGTAGGATAGTTATCTCCACGTTATAGAACGTAGCATCGTCGGCTTTCGCCAAGGAGCTGAAAGCCGATGGGTTGCTGAGCTTGAGCGGGGATAGTCCAGCATGAGGGTGGAGGTGTCTACAAAACTGGCGGTGATTCATACTGAATCACTCCCGGTTTCGTAGATACTTCCGCAACTTCCGACTGCACGCTAGAGCATTTTCGGGTTGACTTGCCCCATTAAAGGAGCTGAACTGAGGGAAGGATCAAGATGTCAGACGGGCACGCACGGTTAAGCGGAGGCTGTTATGACATGGCATCTTGGTCAAGCCTACGGGCAAGATTTACGCGACCGCGTACTGCGTGCCGAGGGCAGTATTCGAGAAGTCGCTGCACGCTTTGGCGTGAGCAAGTCCTACGTGGCCCGCGCCCGTTCCCGGCGGCGGCGCCTGGGCGAAGATACGCCAGGTGTGCAGTGCAGCCACGTGCCGCTCAAACTGGTCGGACTCGAACAAGCGCTGATCGACAAAGTTGATGCCGTCAACGACCTTACCCTCAAGCAGCTCTGCAACTGGCTTGAAGCTGAGCATGGCATGCGGGTCGGTATCTCTACCCTATGGAAAACGCTGGCACGGCTGGGCATCAGCCTCAAAAAAAGTCACTCCATGCATCCGAGCAAACGCGCCCGGACGTAGCGCTGGCACGACAGACATGGCAGGCAGAACAACCTGAATTGGAAGTCAGCAGCACCGCCCATTGTTCATCCGTAAGAAATTGCCGGCTCGCCATTTCAGACTCCGCATTGCCTGAAATTCGCGCAGAACGGCATTTATGAAATGAGTTCTAATGAAAAAGGCACCCCATGGGTGCCTTTTTCATTTCCATATTTGTAATACCTAAAGTTTAGGTCCTACATGTTTTAGAACGTGTGACGAACGCCGACGTTGAACAGACGGCTGCTCTCGCCATTGGCAAAAGCATTCAAACGAACATTGTCATCGTTCTTGGTATAACCAAACGACGTGTACAGGTTCGTACGCTTGGACAGCGGATGGCTGTAACCGACTGCATACTGGTTGGTAACGCCATCATCGATGTCACGAACATCGTTGCGATTATACGAAGCCATTACGGTGCCGGCGCCGACCGGGGCGGATACGCCGATCATGTAATTACGATTGTCCAGCTCGGCAGCAGCCTCTGCCTTGCTTTCGGCAAATGCGGCATGCGCCTTTGCTACACCGAAATCAAATGTTGCACCAATAAACGCAGTGCGCAAATCAGCTGCAGCGCCAAAAGTAGCGGCAGGAGCTCCCGTCAGAGCAGCGTCATTTGCCTTGTGGAAGGCAAACTGTACGTTGATCGGACCATTGACATAGGACAGACCCAACGCTGTATTGCGACGAGTAGAGCTGTCACCTGGTTGCTCGCCGAAGGTGTATGCTACTTGACCAGTAAAACCACTGAGGCTCGGCGTCGTATAGTTGACGGTGTTATCAGTACGGCTCAAAGGATCCGCAGCGTATAAGCCATAACCGAAAATACGTTGTGCATTACCGGCAAGGTTGATGCTGAAGGGATCAACCGCCAAGAGGGCGTTGTACAACGGAGTCTGTTGGCGACCCAGTTTTACGGAGCCAAAGCCACCGTTCAGTCCAACCCAAGCTTGACGGTTGAACAGGGTATTTGTTGTTGAAAAAGTACCATCGTCAACATTAAAGCCATTTTCCAACGTGAAACTGGCCGACAACCCGCCACCGAGGTCTTCAGTACCCTTAAAACCGACACGGCTGCTCGATTGCTGGCCGCTTTGGAGCTTCCATGTAGCGTCATCTGCAACGATGCCTTTTTCATAACGAACGCCGGCATCAACAACACCGTAAATTGAAACGCTCGTTTGGGCAGCGGCGACACCGGCGAAGGAGCCCAATACGGCAAGCGCTAGGAGTGATTTTTTCATTTATTAATCCTGAGTGAAAATTTTGGAGACCTGTCTGCTTATGACAGACAGGCTCATATTAATCGCTTTTTTTACAACCCGTTTCCTTAACTTGAGATAAAACAATAATGCTAAAAATAAAGAAATAATGATGTAAAAACTGTTGTAAGAAAGTGACGGTTTGCCGAAGTGTTTTCAGTAGAAGTGCAGGTCGTTAACAAATGAAGTTTGTTTTTGAAAGGGAGGTCGAACGTAACGAAACGATTTACCGACAGTGTTTCATTGGTTTCTAAGGCAGGCCGATGGAGATGTGCCAATCCGGCAACTGTATCTAACACAGTTAATTAGCAATACAGCGTTTTACGTCTAACGCGCTAAATTCGGTTCAGTCCATGGGAATCCCAATTATGGGATTTGCTAATAAAAAAGCCCGTCAATCTTTCGAATGCGGGCAAACTCGATACTTGGGGAGTCGAGATATCGGGGAATTTTACATAGAAACTGCGCTCTTCGGCTAAATAGCCCAAAGCAATTTCTCTTATGCAATACTAAGATGGTTCTGTCTGGGTAGTTATTACACACTACCTTCCTATAGGCAAGAGCGCTCCTTGTGTTGTGCATTCACAACGAATAATTAGCTGCATTGCAAATTCTCTTTGTCGCCTCATTAGATATTTGATGAAATGTAAGTCTGCTTTTTAGAAAATTTTCTGGGAGGTAGATTTGGCAGGGACGTTACCACTAGTGGCCTTGCCAAAAATAGGACAACAACAGCTAGATAAACCTTTGGGGATTATTCATGAACAAATCGCTTCTTGCACTGGCAGTTCTTGGTGCCTTTGCGGGTGTCGCATCTGCACAAACCAATGTATCCATCTACGGTATCGTTGACGCCGGTTTCGTCCGAGAGTTCGGCGATGGTCCCGATACGACCAAATTGACCAGCGGTATCAGGAATGGCTCCCGTTTGGGCTTCAAGGGCAGCGAAGACCTTGGTGGCGGCTTGTCTGCAAACTTCCAGTTGGAAAACGGATTCAATGTTGACCAAGGTACGATCGGCCAAGACCGCCAATTGTTTGGTCGTCAGGCGTGGGTTGGCCTGTCTAGCAAGTCCTTCGGCGCCGTAAGCTTTGGTCGCCAGTATGCGCCCTTCTTCATCTCGCTGGATACCGTTGATCCGTTTGGTACCGGCTTGGCTGGTGCATCGTACAACCTGATGGGTACGGTTGTGCGCATTGACAACTCGATTCAGTACTCCACCCCCAACATGAGCGGTTTTACGGCTGACGTGATGTACGGTGTGGGTGAGCAACCGGGCAACACTACCGCTGGCCGTACCCTGGGTCTCGGCTTGAATTACGCAAACGGCCCGATCGCCGTCACGCTGGCACACAACAATTCGAACAACACGGTCGACACCAACAAGACGAAACTGACGTTGGTCGGTGGCACCTATGATTTTGGTGTTGCAAAAATCCACGCTGCGTTTGAATCCGAAAAGGATGACGCAGCATTGGACGCTCGTGATTGGCTGATTGGCGCATCTGCTCCGGTCGGCGCGGGTAGCGTAATGGTTTCGTACATTCGCAAGAACGATCGCAGCGCAGCTGACAACGATGCGAACCAGATCGCTCTGGGCTATGTGCACAACCTGTCCAAGCGCACCAATGTCTACACCTCCATCGCACGTATCAGCAATGATAACGCGGCGGCATACACCGTCGGAAACGCGTCCGAAGGCGGCACGACCACCAAGGCATTCAACGTGGGTGTGCAACACAGGTTTTAAGCTTTGACAGAGATCAGTCTGTTTAGATCCACGACGGTATTGATGAGTATTTCAGATCTATACCTTCGCTGAGTCTGTTACGGATTGAAAACGTCTGGAGTTGGATAAAGGGCCGCATCAGAGGATGCGGCCCTTTATCGTTTAGCACTCAGCAACGGGAATATAGCGCTGAGCAAGGGGTCCTCCTATAGCATCAACCGTGTGTAAGTATCACTTCCTTAACGAATTCTGCAGTGGATGTCTTTCACTTCTCGCGTTCCTGCAACAATTTCTCATCGGGATTCTGTCTGTAGGAATTGAGCGGTTTATCTGGGCCACTACAAATCCTTTTCTAGTATTGCTACATCCCTGATATGCCAAAGTACCGTTTCACCCTCATTTAACACCCTGGTCAATCTGTTCCTTCGCGTTACTCGCCCCCAAGGCCGCATTCAGCCGATACAGACGCTTTTGATAATTACCTTCCGGGCCCTTCGGGCCACATTCCACATTCTTAAAGAGTTGGACGATGCGACTAAGTAGTTGACGTTGTTCGCTGGTGCGAATCAAGATCAAGCGCCGTTTACTGCGGCTGTGCTGAGCATGAATATCAACTAGCAGGCAATGCCGGCGGTCGACATCATGCATATTCACCAAAAGCGCTTCTGGGCGCGTCAAGCCGAACAGCGCTGCCAGCTCGATTCTTGATCGCAGCAGTGGATCGACTTCGCCGCCCAATCGGCTTAACGCCTCTTGCGCCCAAGGTGCTGGCGCAGGAGGGCTCGTAATTTTTCCCAGCATAAAATTTGCATAGGAATCTCCCTGCGCGGCTGCTTTCTGCAGCCAGTATACGGCTCGAATGTCATTCGACGGATCATCCAGCCGTGCAAGCCACACCTTCTTCCCAAGCTCCCGTTGCGCCGCAACATGGCCCGCTTCAGCGGCCTTTTCAAGGCACTGCTGCGAATCGGGCAAGGCATGGTGGATTGGCCCCATTCCTTCGTGAATCATCGCGAGCACGTACCAAGCCTCGCCCTTCCCCTGCTCTGCGGCTGCTGTAAGCCAGTGTATCGCCTGTTTATAATTGGCTCGACTTCGAGTATCGGTAACTCCGTCACCATTCGTGTCCATCTTTGCGAACCATAATCCCAACAACAGTTGGGCATTTGCATCACCGGATTCCGCCGCATGTATCCAGAATCGCTCTACTTCAGCTGGGTCATACACACCATGAGCAAATAGCGCCTGCGCACAGCGCGTTAACAGTACCGCATCGTCCTGCGACAATGGGTCTTTTTTTGCTCCGTGGTTAGACCGCAAGGAAATAATATTCCTGGCTTTCTCAAGAGACCAGCGCAAGAAAGTTGTAAAATCACTAGCAGCCCATGCATGATCGGCAAGGGAGCGTTGCGCTTGTCCGATACCATTTTCTGCGGCACGCGTCAGCCAGTCGAACTGCAACGACGAAGTAACTTGTGGCGCGGAAAGCTGATCTTTATGTATGCCCGACGAGCCATGGGAAACTGCCATCCCCTCTGCTTCGATTTGCTGTGCCAACCACCATTGTGCCTCTGGTATATTCGCTGAAGCGGCCTGCTCCAAGGCGTGTCGGCCTTTGCGCCGTATCCTGTCATCCACGTTGCCATCGCCGTGTTGCAGCACCAGACGGGCAAACACCACGCCCGCCTGCATAACGCCGTCGTCAAATGCCTGTTCATACCAGCGCAACAATTGCATGGGACCTACTGCGCGCAATGCTACCTCCAGCGGAATATGCGTGCCGATTAATACCCATGCCTCTTTCGTGTCCTGTTGCGCCGCTCGATCGAGCCAATACAGGGCAGTCGCCAGATTCCTTGCAAAGGTTCCCTCACCGTACAGATAGCGTTTGCCGAGGGCTAATTGCGCTGGCGCCTGCCCTGCACGAGCATCGCGAATCATGCGCATCTCTTCACGACTTGCCATAGGAGATTGGAAAAATGATTGCCACTTATCTTGTAACCGTCTCATGCTACAGACGATGGGCAAGACAATGACACGGGACGGTCTGTTGTGTTTGTAGTGGCGCGCGAATAAGGACAATATTGCATGCGGCGCGAAGCGCGCAATAATACCATGTGAGCCCCAGAACAGCCCCCTTTTCCGGCCCACGTCGGACAAGCGCGCCGCATACGCTCGGATCCACGAAAGCCAAGAAGACGAGCCCAAAGCGGGCGAATATCTTCGCAAAAGCTTAAGCGAATCCGGCTATGTCGTTAACTGGGCAAGAAACGGCCCTGATGGACTAAACGCGGCGGCGACGCAGGCGTATGACTTTATTGTGCTGAATGTAATGTTGCCTGGCATGGACGGTTGGCAGATAGTGCAATAGGTACGCAAGACCCAGGAAACCCTTGTGTTGTTTCTCACCGCGCGCAACGATCTGGCAGACCTCATCAAAGGTCTTGAGCTGGATGCGGACGATTACTTGGCCAAACCATTCGCCTTCGCCAAACTTGTCACCCGCATCCGTACCCTGTTACGTTGTGCGCCATCCCACGGAGTCGATTCACGATGACCCGCACCGATCTATCGATGCGATTACCGGGCATCCGGGGCTGCTCCTCATCATTAAGGCGCCCGACGGCAGGACACTACTGCACAGTGGCCGAGAGAAGATGCATGGTCTGCAATTCCGGTCTCGCCTGCAAAGAAAGCTCTCGATCGCATATTATTGCGCGCATGTAGCCCGACGCACGAGCTTCTCACGCGGACTGCAACCGCCCGGGGGACGCTCCGCGACTCGCGCGAGCAGGTGCTGATCGTTGTCACAGGTACTGCATCGGCCAGGATGGTGCTGCTGGCGGCATACAGCATGATTGATTTGCTTGCTGCACTGCTGGCCGCCCTGCTAGGCTACCGGTGGACCAGCCATGGCCTGTGGTCGGTACGCACGATTGCCTTGCAGGCGCATTCCATCACGGCCCAGCGCCTCGGCCAACGTCCGGACGCGCACACAGCGCCGACGGAGTTGCAGGCACTGGTGAACGCTTTCAACGCCTTGCTCGATCAACTGCAGGAGAGTTTTCAGCGGCTATCGCAATTCTCCACGGATCTGGCCCATGACCTGCGTACGCCGATCAACAATCTGATGTTGCAGACGCAAGTTGTGCTGTCGCAGCCGCGCTCCACCGAGGACTACCATATGCTGCTGGTATCGGACCTCGAAGAATAAGAACGGCTCGCGCGCATGGCTGAGAGCATGCTGTTCCTCGCGCGTGCTGATCACGCGCAGGTCGCGCTCGACCGGCTAGCGATCGATTCCGGCAGCGAATTGCAGCGCATTGTGGACTACTTTGAGGGCATCGCAGAAGAGGCGCCGGTGCGTCTCGCGGTGCAGGCCCACGGCACGGTCAATGCCGAGGCCCTGCTGTTTCGCCGCGCGGTCAGCAACCTGGTGAGCAATGCGATTCGCCATACGGCCCAAGGGGGAACAATCCAGTTGACGGCATCTCCGGTGCCCGGGGCCACTGTTGTCGCCGTCACCAACCCGGGCCTGCCGATCACTTCCGAACCTATTCCCCGGCTGTTCGACCGTTTCTATCGAGCCGACCACATGCGCAGCGATTCTGCTTCGTCAACCGGTCTAGGCCTGGCCATCGTGCATTCCATCATTGCATGGCGGCCGCCGACGTCAACTGCGTGGCCGGTATAACTACTAAATAAAAAGCCTCAAGGACCTGGAGTCGGAGAATGTCCGGCTGAAGAAGATCGTGGCTGAACAGGTGCTGGCCATTGCAGGCTTGAAGAAGATTGTTGCAAAAAATGGTAACCCCGATGGCCAAGTGCGAAGAAGCCCTTGAGATTTTGAAGGCAAAAGAGGAGTCGCGGAGCGAGCTGCGTGCCGAATCTTCTGGACGTATCGCCGGATTGCCAGCTATGAGCTAAGGCCGCTGGTCAAAGATAGGGAACTGATGATGGGGCTCCGTATATAGTCCAGAGCCGCAATGGAAATGCAGCCCTTGCCTCCTCCCAACACGCTGTTTCACCGGTAATCGTATGTCTCTTCAAATACGGTAGTTTCTTGAGAAAGCCGGGACAACCGCACGTCGCAATGACGTTCAAATGCGCTTTCTTGCGCGAGGGGTAGCTGTGACTGTGGGGGCGCGTTTCTCCGTCGGCACGCGCATTTGGATAATTTTGATGCAAGTCAAACAAGTTTTTGCCCAAGCCCTTGTAGGATGAAGACGCTAGATTACCGCATAGGGATCGCATGCCATTTATTCCAAGATACCGCAATCACTGTGCCATTGCCGCCATCATGCTGGCGGGATGGCTTCTCGCGTTGGTTGTGAGTATCGTGCATAGCTGCGTCTCCAACATCGTGGCGCCTGATCAGCATACTCATGTACGCATCGCAACCATTGGATACGCAGCAACTGAGAGCAATTGCATCCAACTCGATGAACCCTGCGAGATCGCATTTGAGGCACAGGCGTCCTCAATAATCAGCGAAAAGTTGTTCGAGCCACCAAACACCGATCGCTTGCTGCTGATCACATCTGCGTACGGGCTGCCTCTCCCATATGTCGACATTTTCAAACCGGATTTCCTGCGCCGTCCGGTGCCTCCTTTCGAGCGGATTGGATGGCGTGGTCACCGTCTGCGAAGCGAGCATGCTTGATTCACGCATTACCAGCAGAGCAACTAACACAGGAGATCACTATGGCACATAACTATCAACAGATTCATGAGTCAAACCGCCGGATCAACCGTGGCAAATGGGTCTTGATCGTGTTTCTCGCAATCGGCGGTTTTTTTCTGCTGACTCAGTACCGCGCCCATCTGTATGATGCCTTTGCGTTCCTGCTGTTGCTTGCCTGCCCTTTAATACACCTGTTTCATCGTCACGGAGGCCATGGCAGGCACTCGCGCGGCGTTGACGTGACACGTCACAATCCCGAACACAATGCCGCACCGCAGAGACTTCATGGTGAAGAGGAAAGATCATGAACAATGCACCTGCTTATGGGCTCTGGACGCTCGTCGTCCTGAACTCGCTGGTTTTCATCATTTTCGCGTTCAGCTTTGCGAGGCCGCAAAGCCCGCGCGACTGGCGCTCATTCGGCGCGTTTTCGGCGTTCGTGGTCGCGCTGTTTACAGAAATGTATGGCTTCCCGCTCACGATTTACCTGCTCTGGCCCTGGCTGACAAAGACGTTTCCCGAAATCGATTTCCTGTCGCACGATGCGGGGCACTTGCTGGAGACCATGCTCGGCTGGGACGTCGACCCGCATTTCGGACCGTTCCACATGGCGAGCAATGTGCTGATCGTGGCCGGGTTCTTGTTGCTGGCAGCCTCCTGGAAAGTCCTTTACCAAGCGCAGCGGAGCCGTCAGCTTGCGACAAGCGGGCCTTATGCACGCATTCGGCATCCACAGTACGTCGCCTTTGCCGTCATCATGTTCGGTTTTCTCCTGCAGTGGCCAACGCTGGTGACCTTGATCATGTTCCCTATCCTGGCCATCGTCTACGCCCGGCTTGCCAGGCGCGAGGAACAGGATGCCATCGACCAGTTCGGTGACGCCTACCGGCAGTACATGAACAACGTGCCCGCCTTTATTCCGCGCGTGTCGTCAACGTCGGCCAGCCGCTCCAGACAGTCGGATTGATCAACATGTGGATAGCGGCACCGACGACGCGATGTCCGCTTTCGCACAGCCGGTCCTTCCGCCGCGCTCAACATTGGCAAGTCCGACAGAGATCTTTTCGGCAAGGCGTTTCCCGATTCAACATTTGAGAGTTGATTATGCGTACCGATAACCAGTCAACCGGTGACAAATCCGCCAACCGGAAAAGCAAGAATGACGTCAAGACAACCAAGCACGTGGCACCCCGATCGCCAGCGCCACCGGCACAACCACATGGGGCCTCCATTGCCACGCCGGCCGCGCAAACAGAAGCACCTCGGCTGCCGCTTTTTGAACAGGCATTTCGCTATCAGATCGATCGCTGGCAACGCAGCGTATTGTTCCTCGATACGCTGCGCGAGAGCGCCAATAACATGCTGGCGCATGCGGAAGCAGGCATGCCGCCACTGCTCGACTTCGAATATGAATTGATCCTCGATGCGCGCCGTTTTGAACGCCCTGCGAACTACGCGCTGCTGCACATCACGAGCTGCCACGGCGAGCGTGCGCAAGACTTTGTCGATAACAAAAAACCTCCCGTCATCGTCGTCGACCCGCGTGCCGGCCATGGCCCGGGAATCGGCGGCTTCAAGCACGACTCCGAAGTGGGCATGGCGCTGCATGAGGGCCATGCGACTTACTTCGTCATTTTCTTCCCTATTCCGGAGCCCAACCAGACCCTGGCCGACGTGCTGCATGTACTGCGCCGTTTCGTCGAGGAGGTCAACCGGCGGCACAACGGCAAAGCGCCGGTCCTCTATGGGAACTGCCAAGCTGGCTGGGCCGTGACGCTGCTCGCCGCCGGCTGCGAAGGCTTGACAGGGCCGACTGTGCTGAACGGCTCGCCGCTGTCCTATTGGGCTGGTGAGTCGGACGTGAACCCGATGCGCCTTGCTGGCGGATTAATGGGGGGAAGCTGGCTTGCACACTGGCTGGCGGATTTGGGAAACGGCCGGTTTGACGGCGCGTGGCTGGTGCAGAACTTTGAAAAATTGAACCCGGCCAACACGCTGTGGGACAAGAATTACCATGCCTTTGCGCATATCGATACCGAGCGCGAGCGCTTTCTCGAGTTTGAACGTTGGTGGACCGGATACTATTTCCTGAGCCGGGAAGAGATCCAGTCGATCGTCGAGAATCTGTTCGTCGGCAATAAGCTGGAACGCGGGATGATGCAAATTTGTGAATGCTGCTATGTCGACTTAAAGCGTATCCGCAACCCGCTTGTGATCTTCGCCTCCGGCGGCGACAACATCACCCCGCTGCACCAGGCGTTGAACTGGATTCCGACAATCTACCCGACCACGGCCGACCTGAAAAAGGCGGGCCAGCGCATCGTCTACCTCATTAACAGGCATGTCGGCCATTTGGGCATCTTCGTGTCAGCCAGCGTGGCGAAGCGTGAGCATCGTGCGATTCTCCAAAGCCTAGGCAAGCTTGATGCGCTCAAGCCAGGCTTGTACGAGATGCAGATCAGCAGCCCTGCCGACGATTCGGTCGGCCACCAGCAGTATTCGGTGCATTTCGAAGAACGCCAGGTCGAACATATTCGCTATCCATACCCGGAGCAATCCTTTAAAAAGGTGCAAGCGGTATCGGAATGGAACGAGCTGTTGTATAAAAATACGCTCAGCCCCTGGGTCACCGCATTCGCGAACCCGCTAAGTGCAGAACTACTGAAATGGTTGCATCCGATGCGCAGTGGCCACATCGCGTTTTCCGAAAAGCTCAACCCTTGGATGCTGTCGGTAAAGATGCTCACACCACTCATTTTAAGCACACGCATGTCCGCCGACGATGCCAACCAGTTTGCGGCGATGGAAAGGGAAGCGAGTGCGGCAATCTCAAAATCGCTGGACAGTTACCGGTTAATCAGGGACAGCCTCAGTGAAAAAATCTTTGCCACCATATACGGCATGTAGATGATCATTTCCGCGCACTCATTCGCAATGCCGAGCGCTAGTTGTTCGGTGACGGCGGCCATGAAAAACGTGTGCATGCGAACGCCATGGCACTGAACGCCTATTACGGACTGCTCGTTTACGCTCACTTATAATGGTGCCGGCACGGTAGCTAATTACTTTAACAAGGGGGATTGCAATGTATGTATGAAAGTAAATTACGCCATGTGCCGGAACAAATTCTCGCAGTGATTCGATCCGGATCGATCGAAGACTTGCGCGAGGTTCTCCAAGCGTGGAGCTGGCATCCAGAGGCAGTGGACGCTAAAGGACTTACGCTGTTCTTCTACGCGATTTATCACAGCCGCTTCGACCTTGCCGATCAGTTACTTGAAGCCGGCGCTAGTGCCAACTGCACGGATCCCCATGGATGGACACCGTTATTCTGGGCTGTATACAACCAGGATGAACGGGCGGTACGTTACCTAATTTCCCGTGGGGCGAATCCGAACGTCCGTAATACGGACGGTGAATGGCCGTTATTCTGGGCCGTGTATCGGGACAACTGGGAGATCGTCTCGTTGCTGCTGTTGGGCGGCGCGGACCCGACATGGACCAATGCGGACGGTCAGGATGTGTTCTGGCTCGCAAAGTTCCTCGGCTATGATCGTATGCTTTCCAAATTGAAGGAGCTTCATCCGCTGGCATGACGTCAGCCTTATGCGGTGAGCTCGGTATTTGCCGCTTAATGAAAATGCTGTTGGTTGCACTGCCATTGCCAAGGCAGCATCGTAGGTCAACGCTCAAAGATTGCCGGCCTTTCGCGCAGCAATAGAAATCGAGGAAGCTGCGTAAGGAAAGATGTCGGCCCCGAACCAGCCACGCTATGCTGAATTGGGCAGGGGCCGGGAAACACCCGCTCCTCGTCGTTTGCGGCATGGCGACGGCAGCTGTACCGAAACACGCGCGTAGGCTTCACGCTCCTTGGGGCGCTCCTGCATGTTCCAGGCGGTCGGATCGAAAGTAGAGATAAATAATGAAACTCAACACCGCGGAGAAAAAGCACCAAACCGAGAACAAGGCTTCGGTATAAAACCAGTATGCGACGAAAAACAGCACCAGCGCCAAGGCACCAAACACGCGAACCAAGCTGTGGCTGGAAAAGACGGACACCACACAGGTCGCTGCCAGATAAAGCAGCATCGCCGGCACCTGATAAAAATGCGGCGACAGGTACACAATGTGCTGGTCTGCGACCGCCGTGACCGGATAGCGCACGATAAAGTACAGCAGGTAAAGGCCGATGGCGATCCCGATGCCTTGGAACGCGAAGATCACATTCCGGCGCCACGCCACGGGTTCGAGCAAAGCGACCGAAAACGGCACGAAGATCGGCCATAGCGTGTGCGAGAATACCGAAAATGCATACGTCGTTGTCGTCCGCAGAAGCGCCACATCGAAACGAAGTGACAGCCACAGTATGCCTTCGATGATTTGCTGGATACCGAACAGCAGCGGTATTGCCGCAAACGGGACCGCCGTGATAGGCACCGCGCGCCTCAAGGTGGCGACGCCGACGGCAGTTAATGAAATGCCTGCAACAAAGCTTGCTGTCGCCGAAAAACACATGCTCCCTGACTCCTTTCGACTGCCTCACTGGCCGTATCATTATGCAATGATACCGTGAGGACATTTAATCCCCGTATTTTCGCTTTTGGCGACGCGAGAGCGGCTCGATAAGCTCCATGGAAATGGCGCGCTGCCATCAGCACGCCTCGCTGTGGCAATCGTCGAAGCCGACCGAATTGCCATGAGCACCACCAATCCGGGGATGACCGGATGGTCCGTCCTACGCAGTGCTTCAAGCAGTGTGCCCAGCATACGGAGCACTGAGCGACTTGCGAGATCGGGTGCGATGAGGACGGTAGAAGTCCCGGGCATACCGGAACCCATTACGACGATGAGCCAATGCGGGCGGGACGGGCAGGAGCACGAGCGCCATCGCTTGCTGCATGCGCGTGGCAAGAGCTGGCGCAGAGCTCGATGCGCCGCTCGCTACTCCCGCAGTATTACTTGATCGCAAACCTCACGTTCACGGCTTTCTTGTCCGCAAATGTAACAGCAGCGATCGCCTTGGCGCCTTTGGCCAGGTTCGCACCGCCCTTAGTTACCAAGCTGTTCTCGCCTGCCGGCTCGAGAGGCAGTTCCACCTTATCCGTGCCGTTCAAGACCGTCAGTTTTCCTGAGGCACCCGCAGTTGCTACCGGCTTGCCGTGGTCTTCCACGTAAATGGTCGCTTTGCCATCCTTGTCGACGAGCTCGAAACTGATGTCGTTGCTGGTCGTAGAAACGATGCCGCCATGCTTCGGTGCCTCGCCATGCGCCAACGCATTGCCGGATGCCGCGATTGCCGCTGTCATTGCCACAAGTGCCATGAATTTTTTCATTGCTTTCTCCATCCATCTAGGCAGCGGCTCTATCGTGGGCGCCGCTGCATGAGCCCGTCCTTAATATGCCTCTTGCGTCTGTCCTGCCACCAGCATCTGCAGCGGTTTGCGCCCGACCAGCCAGAAAATCAGCGGGGTCAGCAACGTGTCGAGAACCGTCGAACTGACCAACCCCCCGAAAATCACGACCGCGACCGGGTGCAGGATTTCCTTGCCCGGTGCGTCGGCCGCCAGCAGCAAGGGCACCAGCGCAAACGCAGCGACGAGCGCCGTCATCAGCACGGGCGTCAGGCGTTCAAGCGAGCCGCGCACGATCATCTTGGTGCTGAAGGTTTCACCTTCGAACTTGCACAGGTTGATGTAGTGGCTGACCTTCAGGATGCCGTTACGCGTCGCGATACCGGCCAGGGTGATGAAGCCGACCATCGAAGCAACCGACAGTGACACGCCCGCGATCCACATGGCGATGACGCTGCCGATCAGCGCGAATGGAATGTTTCCCATGATAACCAGCGCCAGCGCGGCAGACCGGTACCGCGAATACAGCACCAGGAAGATCATCGCCAGCGACACCAGGGACAAGCCCGTGATCAGTTGCGTCGCCTGCTCCTGCGCCTGGAACTGGCCTTCGATGCTGACGAAATAGCTTCCCGGCAGCGACATGGACGCAACTGCCTTGCGGATGTCTGCGATGATGCGGGACATGTCCGAGCCGTCGGTGTTGGCATACACGACGATGCGGCGGCGTCCGTTTTCCCGACCGATCTGATTCGGTCCGTCGCTTTCCTCGATTGCGGCAATGGCCGACAGGGGCACCTGGCCGGCAGGACTGTCGAGCATCACGCGGGACAAATCCTGGGGCGAGCGGCTTTGGTCGGGCAAGCGCACCATCAAGTCGAACCGGCGGGGGCCGTCGACGACTTGCGTCACGCGGTCGCCCTCCGACAAGGTTTCCAGCGCCTTCAGCACCTGCCCCGGAGACAAGCCATATTGCGCCGCCTTGCGATAATCGACGCGCACCTTGATTTGCGGGATAAGCACTTGCCGTTCGACGGACAAGTCCACCAAGCCCGGTACTCCTGTCAGCTTGCCGCGCAGTCCTTCGGCCAGGCCGCGCAAGGTGTCGAGGTCATCACCGTAGATTTTCAATGCGATCTGCGCGCGCACGCCGGACAACAGGTGGTCGAGCCGGTGCGAGATGGGCTGGCCGATCGAAATGGATGCCGGGATAACCGCCAGGCGCGAGCGCAAGTCTGCCATCACTTGCTCTCGGTCGCGCTCGGAACGCTTCAGGTCCACGTCGATTTCCGACGAGTGGACGCCTTCCGCATGTTCATCCAGTTCGGCCCGGCCGGTGCGGCGGCCGACCTTTGCCACTTCCGGGACTTCCTGAATTAGCGTTTCCGCCAATGCTCCCATGCGGTTGGCTTCCGCCAGCGACGTGCCCGGCGTGAACGTCATGCCCATCACGAGCGAGCCCTCGTTGAACGGTGGCAGGAACGCGCGCGGGAAGAACGGCACTGACGCCGCGGCAGCCACGACGACCACGGCAGCGATGGCCAGAATGCCTTTGGCGCGCGGGAAAGACCACTCGAGAGCCCGTGTGTCCCACGCCTTCAGCTTGCGCACAAGCGGGCTGTCGCCATGCGACAGCTGCTTCATCTTCGGCAGAAGGAAGTAGGACAGCACGGGCGTGACGGTCATCGATACCAGCATCGACGCCAGGATGGAGACGATGTAGGCGATGCCGAGCGGCGCAAACAGCCGGCCCTCGATGCCCGGCAACGCGAACAGCGGCACGAACACCAGCACCACGATCACGGTGGCATAGACGATGCCCGACCTGACTTCGACCGAGGCGCGCCAGATGATTTCCAACACCGACGGGCCGTTTTCCTCATTGCGGCGCTGCTTGAGTCGCCGCAAGATGTTCTCCACATCTACCACGGCGTCGTCAACCAGTTCGCCAATGGCAATCGCCAGCCCGCCGAGCGTCATGACGTTGATCGACTGCCCGAGCAGATGAAAGACAACTGCGGTGACGGCCAGCGACAACGGGATGGCAATAAGCGAAATGGCGGTTGTGCGTAAGTTCAGCAGAAAGGCGAACAGCACGATGGCCACCATGATGGCGCCGTCTCGCAGCGCTTCCACGACGTTCGCGATCGACGCTTCAATGAAGTCTGCCTGCCGGAAAAGTACTTCCGGTGTGGATAGCCCGGCCGGCAACCCTTGCTTGAGTTCCGTCAGTGCGTTCTCGATCTCCCGCGTGAGTTTGACCGTGTCAGCAGCAGGTTGTTTCTGAACGCTCACGATGACCGCCGGCTTGCCGTTCATGCCGCCATCGCCCCGTTTGAATGCCGGGGCATACCGGACTGACGCGACCTGCTCCAGCAAGATGGGTGCGCCATTGCGGTAGGCGACCGCCAAGCCCTTCATGTCGTCCAGCCGGTTGGTGCGGCCGAGGTTGCGGATCAGGTATTCGCGGGAATTCAGATCGATGAAGCCGCCGCTGGTATTGGCCGCAAAGCCCTGTAGCGAGGTTTCTATCTGGTCCAGGGTCACGCCGAACTGAGCCATGCGCGCCGTGTCGGGCTCGACCCGGAGCTGTCGCACTTCGCCGCCGATAGGGATGACCTGGGATACGCCCGGAATCGACAGCAGACGCGGCCGCAGAACGAAGTCGGCGTATTCCCGTGCCTGCATCGGGCTGGCCTTCGAGACGTCGATGGGCAAGGCAATCAGCATGATTTCGCCCATGATGGACGACACCGGCCCCATGATGGGCGTAATGCCGTCCGGGAGCTGTTCCTTGACCAGAGTGAGACGCTCGGATACCAGCTGGCGGTTGCGATAGATGTCCGTGCCCCAGTCGAACTCGGCATAGACGATCGAAAGGCCGACGCCGGACACCGAGCGTACCCGAGTCACGCCGGGCATGCCGTTCAACGAGGTCTCAAGCGGAAACGACACCAGCTGTTCGACCTCCTCGGGCGCCATGCCGCCCGCCTCCGTCATGACGGTGACCACGGGCTTGTTCAGGTCCGGGAAGACGTCGACCGGGGTGCGCGTTGCCATCAGGGTGCCGTACACTACCAACAGCACTGCCATCGCCAGGACAAAGAGCCGGTTGCTCAGGCTGAAACGAACTATCCAGTTAAACATCGGTTCGCCCTTACCTGATCTGGTTGATGAGTGCCGCGCCGGAAACCACCACGCGGTTGTCGGAAGACAGCCCCTTCACCACCACTACGGTCTCCGCATCCAGGGGGCGCAGTTCTACCGGCTGGGCCACGAAACGCTCGGCCCCGGCCTTGATCCAGACGATCGGTTCATTCGATGGATTGCGCACGACCGCCGCGGCCGGCAAAGAGATGCCCTTGACCTTCTCGGTGAGCCTGGCCACGACCGTCACCGGCTGCCCGACCGCAAGCGGCGCGTTCCTGGCGCTCGCTCGGAAGTTCACGGGCAAAGCGCCGTCGCGCAGGCTGCGGCCGCCGCCCAACAGGCTGAGCTCGACGCCCGGCAGGTCTGCCAGGTTGGCACTGCCGATCCGGCCAGCGAGCGCTGGGTCGGTGGTGAGCGCCTCGACAACCATTCGCTCAGGGTCGATGATCTCGAACAGGATGTCACGCGCCTCGACGATCTGCCCGCTCAGCGCATTGGCCGTGGCGATGATGCCCGACGCCGGCGCCGTGATTGCTTCATTGCCGCCGACGCTGGCGGAGACCGCTTTTTCGCGCCCGACGAGGCTGGCCAGTTCGGCCCTAGCTGCTTCGATTTCCTTTTGTGGAACGGTGCCTTCCAGCGACTCGAGTCGCTTCACCCGTTGCTCCGCCAGACGACGATTTGTCTGTATTTCGATAAGCTGTGCCTGCTGGTTGCTGCGCTCGATGGCGCCGGCAACCGGCCGGACGTGCACCAGCACCTGCCCTTTTTCGACACGCTGACCCGCCACGGGCAGGCCCTTGGGGGTGGGTTCGATACGGCCGGCAAACGGCGCTTGCACCCGCCCTCCCGCATTCGGGTCGATGCCGACGCGGCCGTTAAGCTCCACCGTCAGCGGATACTCGTCGGCACGCGCCATGACGGTCCGTATTGCCATTCGACGCTGCGCCAGCTTGGGCACATTCACGCTGCCGTCCGGCAGGCGCGCCAGCCCCGTTGCATTCACCGTCGCGGGGGCATCCAGATGCTCCCCATTCGGGCCGTGCGCGCCAGGACTGGCAATAGCCGCCATGGAAAGCGCAGCAGAAATCAAGCCCGCGATTAAGTAAGATGTTTTGTTTGCCATGTTCATTTTCCCGTCTGCGATTTGGAGCGGCGGAGCTTGACCGCCAGCGCTGTCACTACAACTGCGGCAACCAGTGCCGCGCCTGCCCACGCCCACGGAAAGTGGCTGTGAGACTCCGGCGCAGTGTTCGCCCGCACTTCCAGCGTCCCCTCCAACAAGTCGCTTTCGTCGGCAGCCGCGAGGGTAAAGACGAGCGCGTGCTTGCCGGGTTTGGCAAGGGCATTAATAAATGCCGCGTCGCTAATGACATAGTCACCCGGTTCGGTACGGAACTTCGCCGCGGTTTTTAAGCCGTTCAGCTCGGCTTCGAGCTTGCCGTTCAGGACGGGCTCGTTGCTATCGTACCGGTCGACGAAGATCGACAGTTCCCCGGCCTGAAGCTGGCCGACAAGTTCAAAGGACTCCGTGAAGGCTGTCAGGCGCGGTTGCCCGGTGCTTTGCGTCTGGGCGGCAGGCGCACCATCCTTGGAATGGTCTTCGTCACCGTGAGCAAACGCCGCAGGCGTCAGCACCAGGAAAAGCAAAAAGATGTTCAGTAGTTTCATGGTGTTACTCCCAATGCTTGGTTGATGCGAGCGTGTGCGAGACCTACTGCCACGCGCTGCTGGCGTTCTGCGACTTCGGCTTCGTGCAATACGCTTTGCGCACGCAGCATGTCAACCAGTCCCCGCTCGCCGAGCCGGAACGCCTTTTCGATGAGCCGGGCATGCTCCCGTGCCAGTGTCGCGCGCGCCAATGCCGCCTCCAGCGCCTGTTGCGACGACGCCAGCTGCTGGTGCGCCAGCTCGATGTCGGCGCGAAGCGTCGCCTCGGTTTGTGCGATTTCAGCGGTAGCGGTCGCGATCCGCGTTTGCGCTGCAGTTTCGAGCGGACGGCTACGCGCGTCCGTACCAATCGGTATCTTGACTGCGAGGATGACGCTGGAAGCACGCTCGTCCGCGCCACCGTCCCTTTCCCGTTGTAATGTCAGGCCCACGGTGGGTGGTTCTTTGCGTGTTTTGGTAACGACGTTCAGGTTGGCCTGCGCTTGCTCCAGCGTCGTTCTTGCCGCGAGCAGGCGCGGATGCGGTTCGAGCATGGTGTGCGCAAGAGGCTCGGGTTCTGCGGCCGGAATATCGGGCAGGCCGGTGAGCGTGGTGTAGCGGGCAAGGGCTTCCTGCAGCTTCGCTTGCGCTTCTGCCACAGCCGTTTTGCTTCCAAGCGCCTCCTGCTGGGCCAGCATCCCGTCGGTTCGCGCCAGGTCGCCGGCCTTGACGCGACGCATCACCTCGTCGGCAGTGCCATCAAGATACTGCTGGCGGTTCTTCGCCTCGGAGAGCAGTTCCCGGGCCGCTGCGACCGCCCATAAACGCTCGCGCACCTCGCCCGCCAGCGCAAGCCGTGTGCTGGCGATTTGCGCCTCCAGGTCGTCAGCGCCGGCCCGGGCCTGCGTCTGGCGGGCGGACATTTGGCCCGGCAGCCAGACCGGGGCGGATAGCGACACCTCCGTTTCGCGGACGCCGTTGCGGTCAGTCCAGCGGTCGCTGCGCTGAGACAGACCGACGGACGGCGATCCGGCCACCCACGATGCCGCAGCATCACGCGCGGCCGCCACTTCGGCGCGCCGTGCTTCTAGCGTTCGCGCCTGCGGCAACCTTTGCCAGGCCGCGTCCACCGCCGCCTTCAAGCCCGGCGATAAGGCCTGGGATAGCGCTATCGGCGAGGCCAGTGCCAATGCCGCCACAATAATATGGTGAAACAAAAAATAAATACGCATGCAATCTCCATTCGTCAATCAGAAAGACTGGCCGAAGGCAGCTGCATTCCGCGACCAATGGCCACGCGAACGCTCGTAACGTTCGTCAAACCAGAAATAAATGCAGGGATGTCCTCGGCGGGTTAGCCAAGCAGAGATGGCGGGCGCTGCAGGCGCTCCGGGAATGGATCAGGCAGGTAATGTTGCGCCTCTGGAATGGCCGCACTCGACACGGTCATCGTCAATTGCGGCAGTTCCGTCGACGGCAGCGTAACGCAAGAATAAGCAGCCGCGTGTTCTGCGAAATGTTTGGCGGAATCGCCGGAATTATCGTAGTGAACCGAGCCGTGATCATCATCATGGTGGTGGCCGGCGCCGGCCAAATGGTCTATTTCGTGCGCAATGTCAAATGGACTTGCGGCCAAATACCAGCCGCCTTGCATCGCAAAGCTATGCAAGGGCAACAGCAGCATCAGGATTATGCAAAGAAGACGTCGCACGATATAAATCAATTCCACAAGACGTACAAGATTACACCAGTCAAGGCTTTCCCGCCAAGTCACAACTGCGACTGTTTCACATTCGAAAATAGTTTATTTCCGATTAGAACATTTATCTTCTTCCCTAATTTGAATAAGGTACGGACATACGCATGAAACAAGCAGAGAGCCTGCGACAAGCGCTTACCATTCAAAGCAAAGGAAATATCATGAAAACCAAACAACGACTGATCGCCGCGATGTTTTTCGCCACCGCTGCCGGTGCTTATGCAGATACAGGATTAACGCGTGCGCAAGTACGGCAAGCACAGCAGACAGACGTCGAAATCCGCCTGCAGTTGATGGAGAATCGTGAAATCGCCCAAGAAGCCGGCTGTTCTCTGGACGCAATATCCTACGATTCGCAGGCAAGCGCAGCCTGCGACCAGCTGGTGCAGAAAATCGCCGTATCGAATGGCAATGACGCCGCTGCGAAATTGACAAGCTACAAGGCAGCACGCGAGCGTCGCTGACTCAGTCAGGCTTCCTCGTTGAACCGCCTATTGCAAGCCAGCATGTAATAATGCGGTTCGGTGAGTGGCCTAAAAAATCCCGCATAAAGTGGGATTGGGCAATGGCGAATATCAGTCGCTGGTTACCGTCCCCCTCGGTACTCGCTATACAAGATTAAATCGAGACGGGCAACTTCATCACCGACCATGGCGATCTTCTGACCATCCTTGGTTTCCATGATCTGCCCTTCCTTCATGCGGACAGCCCGACCGTACTTGTCTTCCATGCCCATTTTGCCATCCTTAAACACATGTACCGTCGACCCATCCTTGAGTTCGATGGACTTCTGTACCTGACTTGCATCCACGGCGAATGCCGATACCGATACCATACCGCAAGCAGCGGCGAACAAGATTTTCTTAAGCATATTGCACTCCTATGAATTGCTATAAGGCCTTGTTATGTTATCTGGCTGAGGCTTTCACAAGCATGACCTCTACATGTCGGTTCCGTCATCTTCAAGCAGATTAATTGTTCTGCCTTCACAGCATGCTTTTTATCAGCTAATCATGCCGCGCTGGAGCAAATGAAAGGTGTTACTGTTCCACCGCCGTGACGACGGCGAATGCGGTGGAGCGGCTGATATTTAGCTGATGCAGAAAATGCTTTTCCAATCGCGTCACTTCGTTCTCGCGCCGCAAGTGAATCGTGCCTCCATGAAGTTTGACGATGGATGCGCGATCCGCATTCGGATCAACGTACCCTGCGCAGCCGGACATTGCCCCCCATCCCTGCATCGGCAGGTCGCGCATCTGGCACTGGCGTGACTTATGCATTTAATTACACGCATGCCTGTCGTCAAAGGGCCATCGCTGGGTCAGCACGTGGTTTGAGCGCGAATTGGACGATATCTTTCTGCGCATCCGGAGCATAAGACAGACGAACGTTTCTAGGAAGGAAACATCCGTTGTTTTTGACCATGGCCCATTGTTGTGGCAGGCATGCCCCGATCAGAGTAGGCCAAGGCGCTCCAAGTGGCATGCTACAGCTTGGACACGTCGATTGCCGCAGCGAGTGACGCGCTCAATGCACCCCGTGCACCAACAATTCGTGGGCTGCGGACGCGATCGGGCGACACAGGTCAATCCGGTTGGTCGCATGCACAATCGTGTTACAACTAACTACCTGTGCAACGCCGGCAGTCTGCAGTGCGTGGAGGGCATCCCCCGCAAAAACCGGATGCACCGCAATACAGACTGGGGACACCCAGCCTGCCGCGTGGATGTGTTCGGTCGCTGCAATCATGGTGCGCGCGCTCGAGACGATATCGTCGACCAGCACAGGAGTGCATCCATGCCATTGCGAAACGTCCGGCACGGAAACCTCGACCTCCCGGTCGCCATACCGCGTTTTCTGCAGGATCGTATACGGGCAGCCGGCCCCTCTCGCGACTTCCGCCGCCCATTGCTCGCTTTCCGAGTCTGGGCCGATAACCACCGGCCGCGTGACATTACGGGCAATCCATTGCGAGATTTCCGGCGCGGCGTGAACGACCCGGGTCGGGATCTGGTAAATGGCGCCCAGACCATGGTGCCTGTGCAGGTGTGGATCCACCGTGACGAGCCAGTCGGCGACGCCGCCCACCAGCCGCGCGAAGTGCGCCGATGTGATGCCCTCGCCCTCCTTGAAGCGTGCATCCTGCCGCATATAGGCCAGATAGGGCAGAATCAGCCCGACGCGGCGCGCACCGAGTTCGCGCGCGATGCTGGCGGCAAAATACAAGGCAATCGCCTTGTCGTCGGGCCGATCAAGCGTGCAGATGAATACGACATCACGCCCCTTTACTGGGGTCAAAAAACGCAGATAGGTTTCGCCGTCGGGAAACCGGCGCGCCTCCATCGCGCCCACCTCCCATGCGAGCAGTTTGCCCAGTCGTGCGGCAAGGATCTCGTTGCCCGGCATTGCAAACAATATTGGTGCCATCTCATTCCTCCTGTATCGCTACCACGTCTTCTTGTGTCTCCGCATAGGCGCGCGCATATGCGAGTTCCCCTGGCGACTCTGCATGAATCGTCAATAACGGATCGCCGGCTTCGACACGGTCGCCGACGGCGTGATGCAACACGAGTCCCGCAGCGAGCGCCTTGGGCGCTCCGGCAAGCTTGGCGATGCGTGCCAGGCGGCGGTTATCGATTGCATGGATGCGTCCGCGATGGAGCGCAGTGACGACATGCGTGTGCAACGCCGCTGGCGGTTCACGCAGACCGCCCTGCGCATTGCAGATCGCCTCGAATTTTCTCCACGCCAGCCCGCTGTCGAGCGCCTGTCGCGCTATCGCCATGCCCTCGCCGGGCCGTGCGCGCGCACCCAGTTCCAGCACTTCGCCCGCCAAGAGCAACGCCCTTTCGCGCAAGTCATTCGGTGCGCCCGCCTTGTTCTGCAGGACGGCAAGCACGTCGAGGGCCTCGAGCGCGGGCCCGACGCCCCGTCCGATCGGTTGCGAGCCGTCAGTAAGTAGCGTGCGGACGACAAGCCCCAGCGCTTCGCCGACGCTCTCCAGCATGGTGCCGAGTGTTTGTGCCGCCGCGGCGGAACGGACCTTGGCGGTCGGACCTACCGGTATGTCGATCAACACGTGGGTGGAGCCGGCGGCAATCTTTTTCGACAACACGGACGCCACCAGTTGACCGTCGCTGTCCAAGTCGAGCGGCCGCTCGACGCGAATCAGGATGTCGTCGGCCGGGCTGAGACTCACCGCGCCGCCCCAGATCACGCAGCCGCCTTCGCTCTCGACGACACGCCGCATCTGCGTCACGTCCAGCGCGACCGGCGCCAGGGTTTCCATCGTGTCGGCGGTGCCGGCTGGTGAAGTGATGGCACGCGACGATGTCTTGGGGATGGTCAGGCCGCATGCTGCGACGATCGGCACCACCAGCAGCGTGGTGCGGTTACCCGGCAAGCCGCCGACGCAATGTTTGTCGACCACCGGATGCTGTCCCCAGCGCAGGCGCCCGCCGGCCTCCGTCATGGCGCGTGTGAGCGAGATGACCTCCTGCGCGTCGAGTCGCTGCCCCGCGCAGGCGGTGATAAACGACGCCATCTCGAGGTCGGAATAGTTGCCCCCCACAATATCCTGCACGATGGCACCGGCACTGTCTGCCGTGAGGCGGCCACCGTAGATCTTGGAGCGGACAAAGGAAAACGACTGTAGCGGCTTGGGATGGTATACATCGACCACCGCGCCATCGAAAGCATCGAGGGCGCGCCATGCCGCCTCCGACAACGCCGCCTCGCCGGGGGCCACAATCGATGATGACACGACATTGAGCGTCGCGATGACCCGCCTGTTACCGAGAAATATCTCGACTCGGGACCGCGCCTCGAATCCTTCCGAGCGGCAGATGTGGCAGTCGCGCCGCATGTAGATCACCGGCTCCTGATAGGTATCGATGCCCAACCGACGTATGCGCAGGCTGTTGGCCCCAACGGCATGCCTGTCCTGCTCCGGTGTTACATTCATAGCGCCACTCCTCTCCATGCTTTACAGATCCACAGTCTCAAGATATTCCGGTACCGCGCAGTTCCAGCGCAATTCGCTTTGGATACGCTGGCGCAGCGCATCGGCCGCATCCGGTTCTCCGTGCGTGACGAAGGTTTTCTTGGGCGGTTCGGAAAAGTGCGACATCCAGCCGAGGATTTCATCCCCGTCCGCATGTGCGGACAAGTTGCCGATCTGGACCACCTTCGCGCGCACCGGCACGACCTCGCCGTGAATCTTCACAGCGTCGGCCCCGGCGACCATCGCCGCGCCGCGCGTGCCGCCTGCCTGATGGCCAGCAAACAGAATCGTATTGCGCGGGTCCGGCGCAAAGGCCTTGATATGGTGCAGTACACGCCCTCCGGTCGCCATGCCGCTTGCGGCGATCACCACCATTGCCATGCGTTGGCGGTCGATCTGCTTGGATTCTTCGACCGAGTTGACGATACGGGCGGTATGGCACATCGCGTCGCACTGCGCCGGCGTCAGGCGATGCTCGGTGCGATGCTTATGGTAGATCGCCGTCGTGTCACGCGCCATCGGGCTATCCAGATACACCGGCATCAGCGGCGAGATAGCACCAGACTCCTTGAGCAGGTGCAGGTAATACAACAGTGACTGCGCGCGACCGACGGCAAAGGAAGGAATCACGACCGTGCCACCGCGGCTGGCAGTGTCGCGTATGGTCCGCGCCAACAGGTGCATTGGGTCGGTCCGATCATGCCGCCGGTTCCCGTAGGTCGACTCTACGACCAGATAATCTGCATGTTCGAGCGGTGCTGGCGGCACCATGATCAGGTCATCGGCGCGCCCGAGATCACCGGAAAAAACGGTCGTCGTCCGCCCGTCGCACAACGACACCGTCGCAGCGCCGAGAATATGCCCGGCGGGCGCCAATTCGGCGGTTAGCTCCGCACCAAGTTGCAAGCGCTTGCCGAACTTGAGCGGCGAGAAGTGGCGCAGTGACTGTACCGCGTCCTGTTCCGTATATAAAGGCAGGGCAGGCGCGTGCTTCGAATACCTATGGCGATTCGCGTACGCGGCATCTTCCTCCTGCAGGCGGCCGCTATCGGGCAGCAGTAGCTTGCACAGGTCGTAGGTGGCTTCGCTGCAGTAGATCTTTCCCCTGAATCCGGTGCGCACCAGCAGCGGCAGATAGCCGCTATGGTCAAGGTGGGCATGCGTCAAAACGACTGCATCGATTTCTTGCGGCTCGACCGGCAGCGGCTGCCAATTGCGCAGCCTGAGCTGCTTGTACCCTTGAAACAGCCCGCAGTCGATCAGTATCTTGGCACTTGACGACGTGACCAGGTACTTCGAGCCGGTGACCGTTCCTGTGGCCCCGAGAAATTGAATTCGCATGCCCCTTCCCCTTTTATATCAATCCTGCAATGGATCATGACTGCATTTCGCGGTGAACAAACCCTGTTCCGCAGCAGTGGCAAAGCACCTACCCGCACCCAGCAGTCATGGACGTTGGCCGACCCGGCGCAGTGTTGTCCTCACCGTGTCTTCGTTCAGTATCGTGACAGGTTCTTCCAGACCAACCTTCGGCCGCCATGGACGCGTTGCGGTCAAAGAAATGTTTCCTAACCATCTGGCGCATCAGTTCGATGGCCTGCTGTTCGTCGGCATGGATCACGTTCGCCTCTATTTCATCGACAATGCGCTCGAACAGCTCAAGCAATGCCGGATCGAAGTGCACGCCTTTACCCGCGCGCAGGATTGCCAGCGATGCTTCCAATGTGCAGGGTTCCTTGTACGGGCGCTTCGCGCGCAACGCGTCGAACACGTCTGCAATGCAGAAGATCCTGGCGTTCAAGGGAATGTCCTCGCCGGCCAGCTTGTTCGGGTATCCTGATCCGTCCCATTTTTCATGATGGGCTTCGACCACGTCGATTGCACCGAGAAAGCCGGCGCTGCCCACGATGTAGCGCCCCATCTCGACATGCGTTTGCATGATCGTCCGTTCATGCTCGTCCAGCGGCCCGGGTTTCAGCAGGATCGCGTCCGGCACGCCGATCTTGCCGATGTCATGCAGGAACGCGCCGGCGATCAAATTGCGCAACTGCTCCGAACGCAGCCCCGCTTCTTCCCCCAGGCGCGCGGCGATCCAGGTCACACGGTAATTATGCAGGCCGGTGTCGGAATCCCGCTTGGCGATCGCTCGCCCGAACGTTTCCAGCGTGTCGAGATGAGCTTCGAGCAGGGAGCAGGCCCAGCGGTAGTTTCTTTGCGCCAGGCGGATCAGGAGCGGTGACAGCACGAACGCGCAAAGCAGTACGGAGAGCGCGCCGATCAATGCCGACTCGATTGCGGCGCGCCGGTAGCGGAATCGCTCGTCGGCGGTAACCAGGCGGATACCTTCCAAGTGACCGACTGGCGTACCGCTGGCCGCGTACAGCGGTGTAAAGACACGCACGGTTTGCTGTCCCAGCACGACCGGATTGTCGCCCGCGCCGGCCGAAGTCGGCGCCTTGTGTTCCAGCGTGGCAAGCGCGGCAGCCAGTGTCTCGAAGCCCGGCTGCACCGCTTCGGAAACCTTTGCACCGTTAGACGAATAAGCCTGCGCCACCGCGAATCGCCCTCCGACCATGTCACGGAGCACCTTGTCGAGGCGTGCATCGCGCATTGCCGGCGGCATCGCGCCCAGCTCGGCCGGCACCACACGCTGTGCTTCGTTCGCCAGTGCAGCGATATCGTATTCGGCCGTCTGCGCGCGCGTGTGCCAATATCCGAGTGCGGCCGCCGCGGCTCCGATGAGCAACGATGCGGGCACGATCCGTACAAGCGCCTCAATCAATAAGCCTTGAAGTTTCATCCGGCGCCTCCGCGTATCCCAGCTCAACCACATTATCGACCTGCGCCAGGTCCGTCACCTGCTCCTGCAGGGAGGAGATAGCGGGCTGCAGCCCCACTCTGTTGAATTTTCCATAGGCACCGGACAAGTGCCGGCCCCCTTTCCCGTTCGTCCTTGGTTGGCACACTGTTCAAATAAACGAACCAGGCCGCATCGATCTCGTTGATCAGCCGCTCCACCTCGGCCATTTTCCTGTGCACGAATTCGGGCTCCGCATGCATCGATTTAAGGCAGGTCCATCAATGAGCGATACTCTCCGTCTGGCATTCAAACCACGCTAGGCGGCCAACGGGACTGCTTATCACGTTGCAGTTAACAGTGTAGAGCATACCGAGCGTCAATATCCTTACCGTTCGATTACAGATTTGTTACCTCTGTCACGGCGCAAGCGGTATAGACCCCGCCGTGCAGAGACGGGCGAAAACAAGGGCTATCGCTACTGACGCCGGTCGATTTCATGCTGCAATCGGGAAGTGGTAAAGTTGTGGGGAAAGTGAAATTACGTCAGTCACGTGCCGAAATAAGATGCGTACACCGACGCCTCCGTTCAATGAAACGGGAGCCCCATTCAGAAGAGACAGAGAGAGTCCATGTCCGATATTTCCACGCCAGCTGCATACGGTTTGACGTCATCCCAGATCGAGCGCTACAAAGCCGACCCCGAATCGGTCTACAACACCTGGTTCGTCGGCGGTGAAGAACGCATGAAGGCATTCGGCGCGATTCGGCGTGGCGTGCGCGACACGGTGGACGCGATTGCCGAAGGAACGTTTGGCAATGACTACCGCGGCTCGCCGCTGGAAACCGTCCTCATGGCGATTACAGAGCAAAAGCAGGTGTTCGAGGGTGCTGCGCATCCGTTCTACTGGAAGCCCAAACTGCGCATCCCGGATATTTACGAGAACGAGCCGAACAAGCAAAAATTCGGCGCATTCCTGCATGCCTGCCTGAATGCAACACGCGAAGAACAGATCCTGGATGAAATCAGCCGCCTTGCCGCTGCCAACATCAAGGGACTCGGCCCGGCAGTCGCCAGCATCGTGTACTTTCTGCATCCGACGCTGATCCCGCCTTTCAATACCGCCATCCTCAACGGTTTCAACGCGCTGTTCGGCACGAAACTCAAGCTCGGTTCCTGGCCCAGCTATCTGTCGATGCGCGAAGCGATCGTGCAAGCCAATAGCAATTACCGCAACGCGCTATCGAAGGATCTGGGCGCATTCGCCGGGCTGCTGTTCGAAATCGGCAGCGGGCGGCTGATCACCCCAGACAACGCCAACGCAGCGTTAAAAGTGCTGCAGGCAAATGCCGAAAAGCTCGCGCAGCGCCGCCACCAGCAGGTGATCGCGCAGCAGCGCGAGGATTCCGAGCACACGCAGGTCCAGCACATGCTAATCCGTATCGGCCGCGCGCTGAACTACAAGGTCTATGTGGCGCGCAACGATCGCCATCGCTCCTGCCATGGCGAAGCGTTCGCGCTGCTTACCACGGACAAGTTACCGGATTTCGGTGCCTCTTCTGAAGTTACGGGCACGGTCGGGCTGATTGATGTGATTTGGCTCAGCGCCGACGCGACGCAGATCGTCTGTGCGTTCGAGATTGAAAAGAGCACGTCAATATATTCCGGCATCCTGCGCATGAAGGACTTGGCGCGGTCGCTGCCGCATCAGGACTGCCATTTCTATCTGGTCGCCCCAGACAAGCGCAGGCAGGAAGTCATGGCGCAAATGAGCCGCCCGGCCTTACGCGATGCCGACGCAAGTTTCCGGCTCGGCTACATTCCATTCGATATCCTGAAGGAACATTGCGATGCGCTGTGCAAGTTTGGCGATGACCTTGGTATCTTGAAAAAGATTGCGGATTTCGGCGTGACGCCGGCTGATCCTGTCGGCACGTCGGTAAGCGTATCGTAGCCGTTCAACGATTGACTGTTTAAGGAGAGTGTCATGCCCCATCAAGATTTGCACACCACACAACCGGGTGAACAGAAGGAAACGCCGTTCTGGAGATCGACGACCGGCGTAGTCGCCATCATGCTGGTGGCGATAGCAGCGTTTTACCTGCTGCGTGAGCACTGGGCCCACGTGCTCGGCAGCTGGCCCTATCTCCTGTTGCTGCTCTGCCCGCTGATGCATGTATTCGGACATGGCGGGCACGGCGACCATGGCGGCCACAGTCACGGCAACAGAACGTCATCCGAAAGAAAAGACAACTAAAAAGGCCTTCCTATGCATTCGCACTCGCATGAGCATCCTCATCCGTCTTCACACGACCACACCGAAGCGGGAACCGCCACCGATCCGGTATGCGGCATGACCGTTGTCCCCAGCCCGGAGAAGGCGATCGCGGAAGGCGGCCAGACCTATTACTTTTGCAGTAGCAAATGCATGGACAAGTTCCGCGCCAATCCGCGCGTTTACTTGCATAAGGAGCGTGAACCGTCGCCCACTCCAATGCATGCCCACGCGCATGGCGGCGGCGCTCATGCGCATGGCACCATGCCGGCGGCGGCCAAGGCGGCCCGGACCGATGTCATGTACACCTGCCCGATGCACCCGCAAGTGCAGCAGCTTGGCCCCGGCAACTGCCCGATCTGCGGTATGGCCCTCGAACCGATGGATGCCACGGTGACCGAAGACACCAGCGAACTGAAGGACATGACGCGCCGGTTCTGGATCAGTCTAGCGCTGACGCTTCCCTTGCTGCTCATTACGATGAGCGAGTTCATTCCCGGCCTGAATCTGCACCACCGTATCGGCATTGCCACCTTTAACTGGATCCAGGCGATTCTAGCCACACCGGTCGTCGTATGGGGCGGATGGCCATTCTTCGTGCGCGGATGGGCGTCATTCAAGACGTGGAATCTGAACATGTTCAGCCTGATCGGGCTCGGAACAGCCGCCGCCCAGCTGTTCAGCATGTTCGCGCTGCTGTTCCCGGCGACGCTGCCGGACGCGTTCAAGATGGGTGGCATGGTGCCGTTGTATTTTGAAGCGGCGGCCGTCATCGTGACATTGGTATTGCTGGGCCAGGTGCTGGAACTGCGCGCGCGCTCGCGCACCAACAGCGCGATCAAGTCGCTGCTCGAACTGGCGCCCAACACCGCGTTTCGCATCAGAGCCGATGGGGCCGAGGAAGAGGTGCACCTCGACCTGGTGCAGGTCAGCGATACGCTGCGGGTCAAACCGGGCGGCAAGGTGCCGGTGGACGGCGAGCTGATCGACGGCCGCTCCAATATCGACGAGTCGATGATCACCGGTGAACCGATCCCGGTGGAAAAGCGCGCCGGCAGCAAGGTCACGGCGGGAACGGTGAACCAGACCGGCACTTTCCTGATGCGGGCAGACAAGATTGGCGCCGACACCCTGCTGTCGCGTATCGTCCAGATGGTTAACGAGGCCGGCCGCTCACGCGCACCGATCCAAAAACTGGCGGATCAGGTTTCAGGTTGGTTCGTTCCAGCGGTGATGGTCATTGCGCTGCTGTCGTTCGTGGCATGGGCGCTGTTCGGACCGGCGCCGGCGCTGGCGAACGGGCTGGTCGCTGCAGTGTCGGTGCTGATCATCGCGTGCCCATGTGCGTTGGGCCTGGCGACGCCGATCTCGATCATGGTCGGCGTCGGCCGCGGCGCTACCGAAGGCGTGCTGATCAAGGATGCAGAAGCACTCGAACTGATGGAAAAGGTCGATACGCTGATGGTCGACAAGACCGGCACCCTTACCGAAGGCAAGCCGAAGGTGCAGCAGGTGGTCGAGGCAAGCGGTTTCACCAGGACCGACGTGCTGGTCGCCGCCGCTAGCCTGGATACGCTGAGCGAGCATCCGCTTGCGGTTGCGATCGTCAACTATGCGAAGGAAGTCAATGTCCCGGCGCAGCCGGTAGCGCAGTTCGAATCCGTCACCGGCAAGGGCGTGCGCGGCCGTATCGGCGACCAGCTGGTATCCCTCGGGAATGTGCGTCTGATGGAGTCGGAGGGCATCGACGTTGCGCCGATTGACGCGCAAGTGCAAGAGCTGCGCGCATTGGCCCAGACCGTCATGTATGTCGGCATCGGCGGCAAGCTGGCCGGCATCATCAGCGTTGCCGACCCCATCAAGTCGACCACGCGGGAAGCGATCGATCACCTGCACGCTGCCGGACTGCGCATCGTCGTGCTGACTGGCGATAACGCCACCACGGCAGCTGCGGTGGCAAGACAACTGGGCCTGGACGACTTCAAGGCGGACGTGCTGCCGGAAGACAAGCTCAATTACCTGAAGGCCGAGCAGCAGAAGGGGCGCATCGTCGCGATGGCCGGCGATGGCGTCAATGATGCACCGGCGCTGGCACAGGCGAATGTGGGCATTGCGATGGGCACCGGCACTGACGTAGCGATGAACAGTGCGCGTGTGGTGCTGGTCAAGGGCGACCTGCGCGGTATCGCCAAGGCACGGCTGCTGAGTCAGCACACGATGAAGAATATCCGGCAGAACCTGTTCTTCGCCTTCATCTACAACTTCCTCGGCGTGCCGATTGCCGCAGGCGTGCTGTACCCGTGGCTGGGCGTGTTGCTAAGCCCGATGATCGCCAGTGCCGCGATGGCATTGAGTTCGGTGTCGGTGATCGGCAATGCCTTACGACTGCGTAAAAAGTCACTATAGGCGGGGGCCGGCCAAGACGCAGCACAGACAAAGGAAACTCGCATGAATACGGCTATACGATACCGTTCCCTGAATCCCCGCGTGGAGCGAAGGCGACGCCTCAAGGTGCTGATCCGGGTGGTGCCGGCGCTGCTGAACCACCTGTTGAAGCCGGTGCTTGGCTGGCGGCGTGTGCCATTCGTGCTGTCGATGCTGCTGCACACGCCGCGGTACCGGAAGGCGTTCGCGCGCCCGGATGACGACGTGGGGCTGTGCGAGGTCAAGCGGACCTTCCTACTGGTAGGCGTGTTGTATAACCGGCTGCGCGAGCGTGTGGGAGAAGAAGTCGCGTTCCGCGTCACGCACGCGTTCGTTTACAAACTTGGCAATGCGGTGCAGCGGCAAGCGTATCTGCCGCTGCCCGGCATTTCCCGTCCCTGGGAATGGTTTCATCAAGAGCACGAGGCGCAGATTGCGGAAGGTTTCATCCGCAATAATGAAAACGACGGCATTGTCCATTCGGACAATCAGGTTTCGTTGCATATCACCCGCTGCCGCTTCTTTGAAGCGTTCCGCGACATGGGACACGCAGGCCTGGCTGAGGCATTCTGTCGTTCGGATGAGACGGTATTCAACGAGATTTCACCGGAAATGCGCTTTCATCGCGGAACCGAACTGCCCGATACGATTGCGCGTGGCGCAAGGCGTTGCACGTTTATTTATGATCGGGTGAAGGACTGAGTTGCGCGCACCGGGCTATTGGCTTTTCCGTGGGAGGCATAAAATCGTTTCTTGAAGTGGCTGCATAGCTGATCCTGCCCTACACGTTGACATGTCAACGCTCTTTGTCCTGCATGCAGGCGGTACGTATATTGCTTGCCTTCAATATGCCGCCTGAAAACCCGTCAAAGTTCTCAAAATGAAGAAACGAGTTGCCATTGCCGTGCTCGCCATGCTGGCGGGTGCACACGTCCCATGGGCATTTGCTCAGCAATCGGTCGCGCCCGGCGCGAAAAAAGGACTGGCCGGGCTTTTCTCCAACGCCAGCGAAGAGGAATTGATCGAGCCAGACCAGGCGTTTCAGCTAAAGGTTGCGGCCAAGGGGCCGAACACCGTGGTTGTGGAACTCCTACCCGCCAAGGGGTATTACCTCTACAAGGAAAAGATCCGTTTCGCGCTCAAGAACGCCAGCGGCATATCCATCAGCGCGGTGAAGCTGCCGACCGGCGAAATGAAGAACGACCAGATTTTCGGCAAGACGGAAGTCTACAAGAAGACCGTGCCGGCCGAGATTGCATTGAACCGTGCGCCCAAGTCGAACAGCATCACGCTGGCCGCTTCCTACCAGGGGTGTCATGAAAAACTGGGGGTCTGCTATCCGCCGATCGAGAAGACGGTGACCCTCGCATTGCCGTAATCGAAAACGATTTATTACTACGATTTGAAGGAGTGTGAAATGAAGAAGTGGATTGTTACCGCCCTGCTCGCCGCGACCTATGGCGCCGCATTCGGCGCCGGTGAAGCGCTCACGGTCTACAAGGACAAGAACTGCGGCTGCTGCGAAGACTGGGTCGACCACCTGCGCGAGTCCGGCTTCAAGGTCAAGGCGATCAATTCGGACGACATGGCCGCGGTCAAGAAAAAGTTCAGCGTTCCCGAGGCGATGGGCTCCTGCCATACCGCCGTGGTCGACAAGACAGGCCAGGTGATCGAAGGTCATGTGCCGGCCGCCGCGATCAACAAGCTGCTCATGCGGCGCGACGTAAAAGGCGTTGCTGCACCGGGTATGCCGACGAATTCGCCGGGCATGGGCAAACTGGACGGCAACCTGATCACCTACGACTTTGCAGGCAGGTCGTTTTCGCGGAACTGACTCATGTCGGCGAGCCTGGCCGGGCTGACTGCGCCGTCGCCGCTGGCCGCCGAGTGCTTACGTTACACCGGTAACTCCGGGCGCAGGGTTGTCCGACATCTTCAGGCGACTGCTTACCAACTGCTGCCAGCGTTCGCGGCTGTCCTCCAGCGTCAAGCCGCTTTCCTCGACCAGTTTCCTTAACGCCCGCAAGCGCTCGGCAACTCCGCCCGCCACGACGTCGTCGAACGCGCCCTCGTTATAGGCGAGCATCCAGGCGAAGTGGAACTCGGCGGACAGAGGTGCAAGCCGCTCCTGCTTGAAGATTTCCCGCAGTATCCGCCCGCGCCTGATCTTTTCCTCCATCGAGGCTTCCAGCCGCGAGCCGAAGCGGGTAAACACCTCCAGCTCGAGAAACTGCAGATAGTCAAGCTTCATGCGCCCGGCTTCCTTCTTGATACGCGGATGCTGGGCCTTGCCGCCAATGCGCGACACCGAACGGGTGATGTCGATCGCGGGCAGAAAGCCGCCGGCGAACAGGCGCTGATCGAAATAGATCTGCCCGTCGGTAATCGAAATCAGGTTGGTCGGGATGTAAGTGGCAATCTCGCCCTGTTCGGTCTCAACGATCGGCAATGCGGTCATCGAGCCTCCGCCATGGGCCGGCGCGAGCCGCGTCGAGCGTTCCAGCAGGCGCGAGTGCAGATAGAAGACGTCGCCCGGATAGGCTTCGCGCCCGGGGGGACGCCGCAACAGCAGGGACAGCTCGCGGTAAGCGCGGGCATGCGTGGTGAGGTCGTCATAAATGACCAGGGTGTCCTTGCCCTGCCACATCCAGTGTTCCGCGACCGCGCAACCGGCGAAGGGCGCCAGGTATTTCAGGCCCGTCATTGCGGTCGCTTCCGCCACCACCACCGCGGTATGGTCGAGCGCACCGGTACTGCGCAGCACGTCAATGACGCTGACCACGCTCGAACGCTTCTGCCCGATACAAACATAGACGCACAGGACGTTCTTGCCTTTCTGGCTGATCACCGCATCCAGCGCCAGCGACGTTTTCCCGAGGCCATTGTCGCCGATCACCAGCTGGCGCTGCCCCTTCCCCACCGGGATCAGGGTATCGACGATCTTGTTGCCGGTATGGAGCGGACTGGTGACGAAATCGCGCACGACGATCGGCGGCGAGTTCGTTTCGATGGGGCGGCGGATTGCAAACTCGATTGCATCGCCGCCATCCAGCGGCACGCCCAGCGGATCGATCACTCGTCCGAGCAGCTCGTTTCCCACGCCGATGGTGAGGCCATCGCCCGCGCGATACACCGGCGTGCCGGCAGTCAGGTGCGGGGTTTGTGTCAGCAGGATGGCGCCGAGCCGGTCTTCCTCCAGTTGAAAGACCACGGCGCGGCTGCCGTCCTCCAGGCTGAGCACCTCGTCCATGCCTGCCGACGGCATACCGGTGATCCAGGCGATGCCGTCGCCGACCGATGCCACCGTGCCCTGCTCGGTCATGCGCACGCCAAAGCGATAGTCACGAGATCGAGGAGTGATTTGTTCATCCATAGGGTGCATACCGTCCGTCAAGTTGTGCGAGCGTCGCTAGTCTCGGCAAAAAATCCCAGTTCGTCGGCAAGGTTGCAGCGAACCACCCAGGAACCGGTGCTCATGCGCAAGCCGGCAATCAGGTCCCGGTCCTGCTCAAATGAGCAGGCTACAGTGGCGCCGGCCAGGTTCGACAACGCCGCCGCGATATTGGCACGCACATCGGCCGAAAGCGGATAGGCGCTGGTAATGTGCGCCTCGTCCGCGACACAGGCTTGCCGCAGTGCGCGGATCCGGTCTTCCGGCAGCTCGGGCAGGTCTTCGATCGCAATCTCGGTGATCCGCCTTTCCAGCGCCGGACTGGCGAGCCGCGACAACAGGCGCGCCGCAAAACTTGCCGCCTCGGCGGCCGCTTCGCGGGTTGCCCTCTGTCGCAGCTCGATGGCGCGCCGCCGTTCCAGCGCATGATTTTTTTCGCGCTCCAGCTCAATCGCCTGGTGGAGCTCGGCCATAAGGCGCACGCGTTCGGCAGCGATCTCGTCCGCCAGTTGCGCGCGTGCCCGGGCACGCTCGGCCTCCCAGTCCGCCATGCGGTTTTCGTACTGGCGCTTGAGACCTTCGGCCGCCGCCTGCTGCGATTCGGCTTTCCCGATGCTGGCTTCGATTACCGCCTTGCGCCTGTCCAGCGCTTTCCTTACTGGTCGATACAGAAAGTGCGTCAGGATCCATACCAATACGAGGAAATTCAGGATTTCCAGCGCAAACGTGGTCCAGTTGAATTCCACGACTGGCTCTCTTACTGTTTCACCAAGTATTCCAGCAACGGATTGCGGAACAGCACGATCAGTACGACCACGAGCACGTAGATCGCCAGCGATTCGATCATCGCAAGACCGATGAACAATGTTCTCGAAATCGACTTCTCCGCTTCCGGCTGCCGCGACAATGCGTCGAGCGCCTGGCTGATCGCCCGCCCCATGGCCAGCGCCGGGAAGAACACGCCGAGCGCGATGGCCAGTGCTGCGGCCACTGTTGAAGCAGTAACGACGATGGTCATTTCATTCACTTCTTACTCCTTTTCTGTCGATGAAGGGGACTGCGATTGGATGGCGCCAGCAATATAGATCAAAGCCAGCGTGCCGAAGATGTACGCCTGTACGATCGCCTCGATGATGTGCAGCATGAGAACCGGGACCGGCACCAGGAAGCCGGCAACGAGCAATACCAGGAGCGCCGCCATTTGCAGGCTGAAGATGTTGCCGAAAAGGCGCATGGCCAGCGCAATGGTCCGGGAAATCTCGCTGATGACATGGAAAGGCAGCAGGATCGGATTGGGCAGCAGGTAATGCCGCAGATAAGCCAGGGGGCCATGCTCCCGCAGCCCATACCAGTGGGTAGCCAGAAAGACGAGGATGGCCAGGGCCACCGTGGTGGACAGGTCGCCTGTCGGCGAACGCACCCCGGGGATCAGGCTCGCCAGGTTCGCGACGAGGATGAATATCCACAGCGTGCCGACAAAGGGCAGCACCCTGGCAGTCTGCTGCGGCAGTACTTGGTGGATCGCGTCTTCGATCGCGGCGACGATCCCCTCCAGCACCACTTGCCGGCGCGACGGAACGACGCCTAGCCGCCGCGTTGCGATCCATGCCAGCCCGCCCAATGCCAGCATTAGCATCCAGGTCAGCAGCACCGTGTTGGTGATGACCACCGGCCCGATGCGGAACACTTCGGTGACAAAAAGACTGGAACCCGCGGCCATCACCTTCCCCTGATAAAGAAATAGACGTTGAAGGCGCCCACCACCACACCGACAAAGATCAGGCTCAGCGTCCAGCGCATCGAATAGCCTTCAGCGTGCCCGTCCAGCCAGTGCCCCAGATACGCTCCGCCGACCATGGGCAGAACCAGGAGCAGCCCCAAGACGCCGATGTAAGCGGTCTGCGCAATCAAGGTCGGACGCTCCTCGTCGGCTTTTTTCATGCGCCGGGCCTGCCGCTCCACCTGTCGCCGCAATTCCTGCTGCTCGGTCGTGTCCGGTTTGCGCTCGCTCATCCAATGGCTCCCAGTTCGCGTTGCAAATCCCACAAGCGCTTGAACATCGCCTGCTCCAGCTGCTGCAAGCTTTGCATGAGCGCCTGCATCTTTTCTTCCTCGGCGGCGAGATCCTCGGCCAACGCCTTGCCCACGGCCAGATAGTCGTCGCCGCGGACAAAGCGCCGCGTACTGAGGTAGAGCTGATTGTCGCGGAAATAAAGGACCGCACCGGGCAGCGCCAGGTATTGCCAGTTTCCGTCTGCCAGGCGGTAGCGCGCCAGGCCGAAGTCCAGGCAGGTGATGGCGCGCGCATGGCCGGCCAGGACCCCGAAGCTGCCGGACGCATCCTCGCCGACGAAACTCACCACGCCTTCGATGCGCTCGTACCGGCTTGCACTCTGCAGGTGGAGGACGAAGTCGCGCATCAGGCGACTCCCCGCATGGTTCCGCGCATGTAGCACTGCTCTTCCGAAACGGAATCAAAATCGCCGTGCAGGAATGCCTCGCAGTCGTCCAGTGTTTCTTCCAAGCTGACCGAGACGCCCTGGATGCCGGTATGCTCGACCACGACATGGAAAGGTTGGGTCAGGTATCGTTGCAGTTTGCGCGCCCGCTGCACCACCTTACGGTCGGACTCGGACAGCTCGCCCATGCCCAGCATCATGATGATGTCTTCCAGCTCACGGTAGCGTGCCAGATGCTCGCGCACCCCTTCGGCGATGGTGTAGTGGCGGTCTCCTAGAAAATGCCGGTCCATCATCTTGCTGCTTGACTGGAGTGGATCTACCGCCGGATAAATACCCTTGCCGGCCTGAGTACGCGACAGGATCACCGTCGTATCCAGATGACCGAGAATGGTGCTGACCGCAGGGTCGGTCATGTCGTCGGCCGGAACATAGATCGCCTGCACGGAAGTGATGTCGCCGCTGGTGGTGGAGATGATGCGGTCCTCGATGTCGGCCACTTCCGTCATTAGGGTCGGCTGGTAGCCGACGGTCGCCGGCATGCGCCCGAGCAGGCCCGAAATTTCGCTGCCCGCCTGCACCAAGCGAAACACGTTATCCATTTGCAGCAGCACTTCCTTGTGCAGCGTGTCGCGCAGGTATTCGGCGTAGGTGAGCGCGGTATTGCCCACGCGGAAACGCACCCCGGGCGACTCGTCCATCTGGCCGAACACCATCAGGGTTTGTGGCATCACGCCCGCCGCCTGCATTTCGTGCCACAGCTCGTGGCCTTCGCGCATGCGCTCGCCGATCCCGGCGAACACGGAGACCCCTTGGTGCAGCGCGACGATCGCGTGCATGAATTCCATTAGCAGCACCGTTTTGCCCACGCCGGCACCGCCGAACAAACCAGTCTTGGCACCCCGTACGAACGGTGCCAGCAGATCGATCACCTTGATCCCCGTCTGCAGGATACCCTTGGGGCTGATCGAGTCCTTCAGCGGCGCGGGCTTGGCAAGGATGCTTCGGAATTCCTGCGCAGCGAACGGTGGCAGGCCGTCCAGCGGCTGGCCGAACACATTCAGCAGGCGCCCCAGGCACCGGCTCGACGCTGGCACCTGCAGTGGAGCGCCGGTGTCATAAACCACCATGCCGCGCCGCAGACCGCTAGTGCGGTTCAGTGTGATGGCGCGAATCCTGTTCGCGTCGAGATGCTGTAGCGTCTCGAACAGGTACGCTTCATGATCGATGCTGGCGAAGAGCGCCTGGTGCAGGGGCGGCAAGGGATCGCAGACGACATCTACCACCGGTCCATGCACCTCGGCGACACGTCCCACCGGGACCGAACTGTGCCGCAACCGCTCGAACTCGCCCAGCTTGGCGGAAAACTGGTGATAACACTCCTCGCCGCAAAAATAGTAGGTGGTCTCGGCGCCTTTGATGCATCTGGTCGCCGTCGCCTCGTCCACCACCATGCCGCAAACCGGATCTACTGCCATGGCTGACTCCCTTCTGGCCTGCGCCTGGCGCGCTTGACGTCACTGTTCAACATGATCACCTCGATCTCTTCGGTGATTTCTTCCTGCCGCAGGATGTTCTGCTGGCGGCTTAGTGCGGCGGTTTTCTCTTCCATTCGCTGAAGCGCCCTTTCCATGTGCTGAAGGCGAAAGCGATGCTCGGCCAGAAGCGAACTGTAGAACAGCTGGTGCATTTGCACCCACAGGTAGTGGCGCACCAGCTGGAAATGCAGTGATGGCACAGCCACATTGAGTACTGGAGGGTACGGTTCGCGGGGTTCTTGGGGATCGTCCGCCGGCAGTGCCGACACGCGCTGTGCAATCACGCCTTCCCGCCCTTCCTGATGGCAGATTGCCGCGACCAAATGAGGCGAGTCAGTGGCTGTGTCCGCTGCCGGGATGGCCAGTCGCTGCATCACCACATCGATCACGGTCTGGACCTCTTCGACGGTGTTTGCTCCTTCAAACATGCTGATGCCGTCCACCTGTCCCTCCAGCCTTGTCGCCAGACGGCTTCCCACGACCAGAATGTGTGCAGAGTCCTTGTTGGGGAAGCGCAGCAAGGCATCAGCAACCACATCATTGAAGTCGCCGCAGAATCCGCGCTCGGAACCCAGTGCAACGATGTGGGTCGGCGTAGTCGCTTCCCATCGACGAAGTGCTCCGGTACAGTGGCGCACAAAATCCCGTGTCGCCGCCTCCACCCCGGACAACACGCGCTGCTGGTGCTCAAGAAAGCGACCCAGCTTATGCACCTCCATCAAGGACACATTCTTCATTGCGCGCATGATTTCGCCGATCTCTTTGAGCTTTTGGAGATGCTCTTGAATCTGGCTACGCTTGCTCATACAGCTTTCCTCCACGACCGTGCCGGTGCAATGAGCGCGACGTGCCGCGGGTTTCGTCGGTGCCAGGCGCGCGGGCGGAAGCGATTCGGGAAGGACAAATTCTTCTTTTGCCGAAAGCCCCCCAACCGCCGAGGAAGGACGCTTGGCTCAGAAGCAGCAAGGGACCGAACTGAAGAATCGTCATCAAGTATCCCGACAATGGCGTGCCAATGCATCACGCGCATGATGAACCGTGCGTGATGCCCGATTAGATGTTTTTATTGTAAGCCGCCCCGCCTGTGACGAGGCTGACAAGATGATTACATTTTTGTCAGCTTCATCGAATATGCCCCTTCTTCTTTGAGGATGTGCGCACGTTCCCATGCTACGCCGAGTGAGGCTACGCACTACGGGCCAATGACCACGTTCCACTGTATGCGGCAATTCATCCAATACCTTGGAAAAGGGAAAGCGGTGCGCTTTTTGCATTTGCTGCCCGAGCGCGTTCTATCGTCTCTTTTTGCGAAGGGTGAAATGCGCAGGCAAACGACTGTTCAACCATCGGTTTTTCATTCAGGAGATCAACCATGTCAGGATGCACGAAGCACTTTGCGAGGGCATTAGGATCGCTAACGGCCCTATCCCTTTCTGTATTTCTTTCCACCGGCCATGCGGACGAACCCGGGCGCGGCGCAACCGCGTCGTTCGAACGAGACTATCTTTCCTTCATCATCAACCACCATTATTCAGCGCTCCGGATTACCGAGCTTGCCGCCGGAACCGATGTGCAGCGTGACGCGCCGATTAATAATCCACAGGAGGGCACTTCGCCGACGCCCGACACGTCGCCTACGCCCGCCAAGGCGAGTGATGACGATATCAAGTCGATGGCAAGAGCGGCGAACCGGATGCAGCGTGAAGAAATCAATAAGGCACAGCACTTTTTGAGGGAATGGTATGGCGTAGAGCATACGCCGCAACTATCGCCGGAAGGACAGCAGCTAATACAAACGCTGGAACAAACTGGAGCAGGCGCGCAGTTCGATCAGGCATTTCTGAAACTGTTTAGCAACCATCATTACCAAGCTTTGTTGCCGAGCCAGGATTGCCAGGTAAAAGCCGATATCCGGCACGACCAGTTGAAGCACTATTGTGAAGGCATCGTTGAAATGCAGACAAGGGACATCAACGACATGCGGGAAAAACTGTGCAAAAAATTCAGCATCTGCGATTTTCAACCTGGCGTCATGGCCAACGGACAAGCCGTTAGTGTTACCGGCAACAGGCAATAACTACAGGTTTTTGTAAAAATGAGGGTGCGGCCGCTCTCTTTTTCAGCTTCACTCGGCAAGCTTGGCCGCTTTCCACTTCATAATCGAAGGAGATCATTATGGCTCATGAGCAATATCAGTCCTGCATCGACGAATGTAATGCCTGCGCGACGGCGTGCGATCACTGTGCCGTATCCTGTTTGAGCGAGCAGGATGTCCAGAACATGGCTCGCTGCATCAAGCTGGATATCGATTGCGCACAAATCTGTCGTTTGGCGGCAAGCTATATGTCCCGCGGCAGTGAACTGGCGGGCATAATCTGCGCTGCTTGCGCCGACATATGCGATGCGTGCGGTGAGGAATGCGAGCGGTTCCAGATGGACCATTGTCAACGCTGTGCGGAAGCGTGCCGACGCTGTGCCGCGGAATGCCGGCGGATGGCATCCGGCGTGCAAACCCAAGGCATAGGGAAAGGCTCAGGAGCAACCGCGCACTAAAAAACCATTAGACGCAGTGTGCCCATCGGTCTAAGGAAGAGGCAGCGCATGTCACCTCTTCCTTAAATTACCCAAGCTCGGCCATTGTCACCGGTTCGATTTAAAGCCCATGCCGCCTTGATGCTCGTGGCCTCACTGCGGACAGGCGGCACACCGAACGTCCACTCTCCTCGTCAATCCATGCTGACTGGTACTCGCTTATTCGAAGGAATCAAGCAGCCGATTCATACGGCCGCGACCAATCTGCTCCTGCTGCACGCAACTTGAACGATCAGTGGCAGCAACAACCGCCCGTGGACGTGGGTTTCTTCTCGACCTGCGCCGGGCTCGTGGCGTAACCGGCCTGTCGCACAAGCTCCCGCAGTTGCTCCGCCGACGTCGCCTGGTCGTCAAACCGGACCGTCGCCTCGCCTGCGGCAAGTGAAACACTGACGTCGTTGACCCCGTTGTTTGCTCGCAATGCATTCGTGACCTTGGCAACGCAACTACCGCAGGTCATTCCCGTTACTTTAAAAACCGTAGTCTGCATAGCAATACCCCTTGATGAAAAGAACTTGAAAGCCCGGCGACCTGCTTCAGACGCCGTCGCTGACAGGCTGAACAGTCCTACTGTAAGCATTCCCACAATGGGAAGGTCAACGGCCGCGCTCATGAAATCGCTTAAAGATAGCTATAGCCGCCGGAGCACTATCATCAGGACCAGTCCCGCCAAGCCCAGCCAGCACAGCCAATATGCTGCTTCAGCCCATCCGACGCGCGCCATGCTTTCTTGATTCTCCAGTTGGTGTTTTCGGAGCATGCCAAAGGCATGGGCAATCAGACCGAGAATGAGGATTATCAGCTTGTACGGCTCGAGCGCATCCACAAAAAGAAGGGCAAGTCCGGCACCCAAGACGCCGGCGCCGACGGAAGACAGGAGTTCTGCCCGTTTGACGCGGGAGTCTGGCGAAGGCCTGAGAGTCAGTCGTGTCATGCGGAGCACCTTTGCTGGCGAAGGTTGCCGTTGACGCTGCTTGTGGCGGCGTCAACCAAAAAATTGATACGGCCACCTCATTTAGGTGGCGTAGTTCCGACTCAATCCAACCAGCGCCTTCGCCGACCCGGCACCCGTCAGATTGGAGCGGATTTCTCATCATCCCTTTGCACGATTCAGGTCAGCACGCCGAATATCGGGCTTCGTTCCTACCTCTTTCGTGCCTTGCGTTTTTTTTGACCAGTTGTCGGTTTCATCTGGGTGGGGTTCTTCGGTTTTCCAGGCCGCGCGATCCGATACAAGATTAGGCACAGCACAATCGCCGCCACTGCCCACAGCAGGATAATGACATCCATCACCTCGATCGGCACCCATCGCCCATTGAACTTCATCTTGTTACTCCGTCACCTGGACAACTGGATGGCAGCCGTCGTCGTCAACGGCATGGCTGCCGGTCCTAGTTGATGCCTGCCTTTCTCTGTTCCACACGGATGAAAGCGGTGATGTGCGCCACATCGTCCGGCGTCACCGCCGGAACCGGCGGCATGTCGCCGAACTTCCAGTGATGCGCGCGCACGCCGTTTTTCGCCGCGAGCTGGAACGCGATATCGCTGTGGTGCGACGGCTCGTACACCTTATGCAGCATCGACGGCCCCTTGTCGCTGCCTTTCAGGTCCGCACCATGGCAGGACGTGCAATTGGCGGCATACAGCTTCTTCCCCAGCGCCGGGTTCGGCATGAGCCCCGCACTCGGTCTGGGAATTTGCATCGTCTGGGCGCCGGCACTTGCGGTGACCAGCATGAAAGCCCCGGCCAGCGCAGACATCGAGAGCCATGCCAACCTGCGGCACCGTTTCATCGGCTGCAGTTGCTTGTCTAGCATCATCTTCCTTCAGTCGCGCACGTCAATGTTGGTGAACATGTCCTCTGCTGCCACGATTGGTCGAACCGCCGTCTGTGGTTTCGCAACCACCGAGCAGCACCAGGGATAACATGAAAACAACAGCAAGCGCCTGCTTCGTCTTAGTCATTTGACTCTCCTATAAAAAATGTAAAACAGCTGGAATACGTCTTTGTCAGGTTTCCAGTCCTTTTTTGATACGCCACTGCTTCACCAGCGCATACAGCGCGGGAATCACGGCCAGGGTCAGCACCGTTGAAGAAATCATCCCGCCCACCATCGGCGCAGCGATGCGGCTCATCACTTCCGAGCCGGTGCCGGTGCCCCACAGGATCGGCAGCAGGCCGGCCATAATGGCGACCACCGTCATCATCTTCGGCCGCACCCGCTCGACCGCCCCTTCCATCACTGCATCATACAGGTCGGCTGCGGTCGGTGTGCCGCCGGACTCGCGGCGCTGCTTCTTCACGTCTTCCCATGCATGGTCGAGATAGATCAGCATCACCACGCCGGTTTCGGCCGCGACGCCGGCCAGCGCGATGAAGCCGACCGCCACCGCGACCGACATGTTGTAGCCGAGCAGCCACATCAGCCACACGCCGCCGACGAGTGCAAACGGAACCGACAGCATCACGATCAGCGTTTCCGTCAGGCGCTTGAAGTTCAGGTACAGCAGCAGGAAGATGATCAGCAGCGTGACCGGCACCACGATCTTCATCTTCTCGATCGCGCGCTCCATCGCCTCGAACTGGCCGCTCCAGGTTGCGTAATATCCCGGCGGGAACTGCACCTGCTCGTTGACCGCGCGACGCGCCTCGGCCACATAGCCGCCGATGTCGCGATCGCGGATGTCGACGTAAATGTAGGCCGACAGCAGCGCGTTCTCGGTGCGGATGCCGGGTGCGCCCTTGGCCACTTCGATCTTCGCCAGCTGGCCCAGCGGCACCATCGCGCCGCCCATGGTCGGCACCAGCACCTCGCGGCCGATCAGCTGCGGGTCACTGCGCAACTCGCGCGGATAGCGCACCGTCACGCCGAAGCGCTCGCGGCCTTCGACCGTGGTGGTCACCATCTCGGCGCCGAGCGCGGTGCCGATCACTTCCTGCACCTCGCCCACCGTGAGGCCGTAGCGCGCCAGCTGCTCGCGGTCCGGCTCGATGTTGAGGTAGAAGCCGCCGGTGATGCGCTCCGCGAACGCCGAACTGGTGCCGGGCACGTTCTTGACCACCGCCTCGATCTGCTTGGCGAGCTTTTCCATCTCCACGAGGTCCTTGCCGAACACCTTGATGCCGATCGGCGTGCGGATACCGGTCGACAGCATGTCGATGCGGGCCTTGATCGGCATGGTCCACGCATTGGAGATGCCGGGGAACTGCAGCGCCTTGTCCATCTCGGCGATCAGCTTGTCCATGTTCATCCCCTCGCGCCATTCGGATTCCGGCTTCAGGTTGATCACGGTTTCGAACATCTCGGTCGGCGCCGGGTCGGTCGCGGTATTGGCGCGGCCAGCCTTGCCCCAGACCGATTCCACCTCCGGGAAGCTCTTGATGATCTTGTTCTGCGTCTGCATCACTTCGGCAGCCTTGGTCATCGTCATGCCCGGCAGGCTGGCCGGCATGTACAGCAGCGTGCCCTCATTGAGCGTCGGCATGAATTCGCTGCCGAGCTTCATCGCCGGGTACACCGTTGCGCCAAGCGCGATGAGCGACACGACGACGGTCAGCTTCTTCCAGCGCATCACCGCCTGGATGATCGGGCGGTAGACCCAGATCAGGAAGCGGTTCACCGGATTCTTCGCCTCCGGCATGATCTTGCCGCGGATGAACAGCATCATCAGCACCGGCACCAGCGTGATCGACAACAGGGCCGCGCCGGCCATCGCGAAGGTCTTGGTGTAGGCCAGCGGCGAGAACAGCCGGCCCTCCTGCGACTCCAGCGTAAACACCGGCAGGAAGGACACAGTGATGATCAGCAGCGAGAAGAACAGGGCCGGACCAACCTCCTTGCAGGCGGTTAGCATCGCCTCCACGCGCGACTCTCCGGGTTTCAGTCGTTCAAGATGCTTGTGCGCATTTTCGATCATCACAATCGCCGCATCAACCATCGCGCCGATCGCGATCGCAATACCGCCCAGGCTCATCAGGTTGGAGTTCATGCCCAGCGAGCGCATGGCAATGAACGCCAGCAAGACACCGACCGGCAGCATCAGGATCGCCACCAGCGCGCTTCGCACATGCAGCAGGAACACGATGCACACGAGAGCGACGATGATGCTTTCCTCGATCAGCGTGACCTTCAGCGTATCGATGGCGCGGTGGATCAGGTCGGAACGATCGTACACCGCTTCGATCGACACGCCCTGCGGCAGGCCGGCGCTGACCTCGGCGATCTTCTCCTTCAGGTTGTGGATCACTTCCAGCGCATTCTGCCCGTAGCGCGACATCGCAATGCCGGACACCACTTCGCCTTCGCCGTTCAATTCGGTGACGCCGCGCCGCTCGTCCGGCGCCAGTTCCACGCGGGCGATGTCGCGGATCAGCACCGGCGTACCGCCTTCTGCCTTCACCACCAGCGACTCGATGTCGGCGGCGCCGCGCAGGTAGCCCTTGCCGCGCACCATGTACTCGGTTTCCGCCATCTCGACCACGCGGCCGCCGACGTCGCGGTTGGAGTCACGGATCACCTGCGACACCTTCATCAGCGGAATGCCATACGCGCGCAGCTTGACCGGGTCTACCGTGACCTGATAGGTCTGCACGAAGCCGCCGACCGACGCGACTTCCGACACGCCCTGCGCCTTGGTCAGCTGGTAGCGCAGGTACCAGTCCTGCAGCGTGCGCAGCTCGGCCAGCGTCTTGTCCTTGGCCAGCACCGCGTACTGGTAGACCCAGCCCACGCCCGTGGCGTCCGGCCCAATCTGCGGCGTGACGCCCTTGGGCATGCGGCCGGACGCGAAGTTCAGGTATTCCAGCACGCGCGAACGCGCCCAGTAGATGTCGGTGCCGTCCTCGAAGATGATGTACACGAAGGACGCGCCGAAGAAGGAGAAGCCGCGCACCACCTTCGACTTCGGCACCGACAGCATCGAGGTGGTCAGCGGATAGGTGACCTGGTCCTCCACCACCTGCGGCGCCTGACCGGGATACTCGGTGTAGACGATCACCTGCACGTCCGACAGGTCGGGCAGCGCATCGATCGGTGTCCTGATCACTGCGACAATGCCCGCGATGGTGACGAACAGGGTGGCGAGCAGGATCAGGAAAATATTTCTGCCCGACCAGTCGATAATTTTGTTCAGCATGGCGAGCCCTCTTCAGTGTCCGGCGTGGGGATTGGCCGCGGGAGCGTTGTTATTCGCCTTGCCGGCAGCGGGCCGCACGCCGGTGATCACCCATTCGCCCGGCTGGCGCTCGACGAATTCGAAGCTGATCTCCGTGCCTGGCTTCAGGTCCTTCACCAGCGCGTCATTGGCAACCTTGAATTCCATCGTCATGCCTGGCCACTTGAGGCTTGCAACCGGGCCGTGGTTGATACTCACCGTGCCGGCCTTCGCATCCACATCCTCGACCGTGCCTTCTGCCTTGTGGCCGGTGCCGCCCGCCTTTGCCGGTGCGGGCTCACCACCCGTTGCCCCCGCGCCGCCGTGCGCATGACCGAAGCCCCCGACCGCGGCTTTCAGGTTGCTCTCGGCATCGATCAGGAAGTTGGCGGCGACGACGACATCCTCGCCCTCCTTCACGCCGTCCAGCACTTCGACATAGTCGTCGCTGCGTGCGCCGAGCTTGACCTCGCGCGGCTCGAAGCGGCCTTCTTTGGCCTGCACCAACACAATGCGGCGCGTGCCGCTGTCGATCACGGACGATACCGGCACTGCCACGGCGCCAGCCTTTGCCGCCACCGCCAGCTCCATGTTGGCGAACATGCCGGGCTTGAGCAGCTGGCCGGGATTGGCCAGCTCCACCCGCACCTGGGCGGTACGGGTTTCGGCATTCAGCGTCGGATACACGTACGTCACCTTGCCGTCAAATTCCTTGTCCGGATAGGCGTTGATCCGAAGCTTGGCCTTCGCCCCCGATTTGACCAGACCGATATCCTGCTCGAACACGTCGGCCAGTGCCCAGACCGAGGACAGGTCCGCCACCTGGTACAGCATCTCACCCGGCATGAAGCGCATGCCCTGCAGCGCCTTCTTTTCCGTGACGACGCCGGTCACCGGCGAGCGAAAGGTCACGGTACGTTTTGCGTTGCCCGATTTCGCCAGCGCGCGGATCTGTTCGTCCGAAATGTCCCAGTTCCTCAGCCGCATCAGCGCGGAATCGGCCAGCTGCTTCATGCCGTCCTGCGCTTCGCTGCCAGCCCCCTTCAGTGACTGCTGTCCTTGCGCCGCAATCGCGTATTCGCGCTGTGCCGACACCAGCTCCGGGCTGTACACGTCGAATAATGGCTGCCCCTTGGTGACCGGCTGGCCGGTCGCGTTCACGTGCAAGCGCTCGACATAGCCTTCGAACTTGGGCGCGATCGCGAACACGCGCCGTTCGTCCGGCTCGATGCGACCGGCTGCGCGCACGACTTTCCCGATTTCCCGGACGGTCGCCTTTTCGGTGCGCACGCCGAGTTTCTGCACCTTGTCCGTGCTGATCTTGATCTGGTTCGCAGATGCCGGCTCAGCATCTTCCTCGCCTTCGAAGACCGGGATGTAGTCCATGCCCATCGGGTCCTTCTTCGGTACCGGCGAGGTGTCCGGCAGGCCCATCGGATTGCGGTAGTAGAGGATCTTGCGTTCCTTCTTCGCCCCCTCCCCGCCCGCCGCGACCGGCGTCACGCCATGCTCTGTCCCCGTGCGATTGCCCAGCCAGTAACCCCCGCCTGCCGCCACTGCGGCGACGACAACCAGGCCGATTGCGATGTTTGTGCCTTGTTTCATAGTTCCTCTCCCAGGAGTCGTTCGATTTCGGCCAGACGAGCCTGTGCTTCCGCCTGCGCCTTGATCTGGTTCTGTTTCGCCTGGCGGATCTGCCGCTGGGCGTCGAGCAGGGTGGCGAAATCCACCTTGCCGTTTTCATAGCTGGCCAGTGCGGCCCGGTAGGTCAGTTCGGCCTGCGGCAGCAGGCTGTTCGTGATCAGCGTCTCGGTGCGGCGTGCGGCGTCGAGCGCGGACAGGTTTTCCGCCAGCTCGGACAGCACCTGGTTCGCGGTCGCATCCCGGCGCGACTTCGCCGCCGACAGCATCGCTTCCGCTTCACGCTCCTGCGCGCGGCGCCGCGACTGCTGCAGAGGGATGTTCATCTCGAACATCACCTCCCATTCCTTCACCGAACTGCCGGTCTGCATCGGCGCGATGCCGATGGCGAAGTCGGGATAGCGGTTCTTGTAGGTCAGCTCGCGGCTTTTTTCCGCCGCCCTGATCCGTGCCTCTTCCGCAAACAGTTGTGGATTGCGTGCGCGCACGCGATCTCCAAGTGCGGCGTATTCGAGCTGTGCCGGCTGAGGCAGCGTCCGCAAGCGCTCCGGCTCAGCCAGCGGAGCATTCGCCGGGCGGGCAAGAATCATGTTCAGCTGGGCCTGCGTCATGCGTTTTTCGTTCTCCAGCATGATCAGCTCGTTGCGCAGGTCGGTCTGCTCCACCTGCGCGCGGATCGCGTCGGATTGCGCGGCGAGGCCGCCGGCATAGCGCGCCTGCGACACTCTTTCCAGGCGTGCGACGAGGTCCAGGATTTCGCGCGTCAGGCGCTCGTTCTGGTAAATGTAGTAGTACTTTGCATAGCCGGACTTGAGGCGCGCGGACAGCTCCGCCCAGGAGCCGCGCGCCAGCCCTTGCGCGCCTTCCGCTTCGAACGAGGCGACCTCGCGTTCCAGGCCGCGCTTGCCGAACCAGGGCAGTTCCTGCACGATCCGGTACGTGGTCCGTCCGACCCGGCTCGGCGACAAGGTCGGGTTCTGCTCGCCCATCTTCGTGATGTCCTGCAGTTCCACCTGCAGTTTCGGGTCGGGCAGCGTGCCGGCCGCGGCGGCGCGTTCGGTCGCAGCCTGCGCTTCCAGGCGCATCGACGCGTATTCCGGGTTACGCTCCCGTGCAAACTCCAGAAGACTCTCTACGCTCTGCCCCAAGCGTGGCTCGTTTGCAAGAGCGGCATTCGTCGCGCCGACGGCCAAGACCACCGAGACCGCGTAAATGCGCAAAATTGATTGCATATGGTTTCCCTTCAAAGGCGAGATTCGAGGAATACGTTATTTGCTTGGCACGCAATGCCGCTCCCGGCAAGCAAGCCAGTGCGTCCATGACACCAGCGGTGTCCGGCCACGATTTGGTTCTGCCGCTGAACCGCCAGCGTCTCGCTCGGCGCTGGCGTAGAAGCATGAAGAATCGGTTGACATCTGACCTCCAGACAGCATTTAGCCGCTCCGCAGCCGCAACAGCAGTGCGGAGACATACCCGGCAGGCTGGGATTCAAATTCGAAGACAGCAGTTCTGGATGGACAGTGGCGGCGCGGGGGAGCGCATCAGAATGCGCGGACTGGTGGCGCGAATAAGGTCGCTGAATGCATCGTTGTCTGCAATGGAAGCAAGCAGAGTCATCGCAAAAAACGGCGCTATCTCCGGCAGCGGCGGCCTGTCGACCGACTGCGCACCGGTCTGCAGATGCGTCTGGCAAAGCGGCGACCGGTCTGGCACATCCTCATCACAATTCGGTGAATTGTGATGATCCGTTGCGGCCTGCTGTGCTTGGACGGCGAGCGCATGGGCAACTTGCACGCTGGGGCAGACATACGCCGCGACAGCGAGCTGTGTAAACAGCGTACTAAGTAGCGCAATCAGTGCAGCAACAACGCGGGATCGGTGAGGAAATTTCATCACAAGGCTTATATTAGAAATTCTTATCAATGCAGTAATGAAGCAAGCCGCATTCTACGTAACTGCACACCGACAGTTTGTTGACTTAAATCAATACTCTCTATAAGAGGTGTGTTTGCCGCTCTCCGATATTCCGTATTGAGCTGCAGGACCACTATAGTGGTAATTGAGGGCGATTCTACGCAACCGCAGGGAACGATAAAATTACACCAAGATTACAAATCAGTTATCTTTCATCCGCGCTTGGCCGAGCCTAACGCATTGTCGGTAGGATTAGGACCAGGATTTCGCGCCGAGAGCCCCAGCCGCACATCACATTATTTATCTGCGCCGCATCAGGCGTCAGATTGACTCGCTGCCTTCCCACACCCGTTTGTGATGTGACGTCACTCGCCGTCGCAAACCAGCTGGAATGCGTGTTGCGTGTCATAACGACGCTGCCTTCCGGCTCGGCACAAGCGATTTTTCGTTTTGCTCGTTGAATCGCGCAGGCGACAGGACGCGTTTCAAGCGATAGAGGCGTTGCCGATAATTGCCTTCGGGACCATTCGCTCCGCAATCCATATGTTCAAACAGCGTTTTAATGCGATCAAGTATGTGACGCTCGTCCTGTCTCTGCACTTGGATCAGGCGGCGCTTGCCCCGAGCATATTGTTCCCTGATGTCGATCGCCAGGCAGTGCCCGCGATCCGCCTTGTTTATGTCGATCAGCAATGCCTCTCGCTGAGACAGCCCAAACAGTGCTGCGAGCTCGACACGGGCAGCCAAGAGACGGCAAGCCAGCGAAGACGATGGCGCAATCGACATGCGGTGCAACGCAGTTTGCGCCCAGACCGCAGGAATTGCCGCGTCGGTGACTTTCCCAAGCAACTGCTGGGCTTCCACACATTCTTGGGCAGCCGCTTTTTGTAGCCAGTAAACTGCCAGGACGTCATTTGAGCGTTTTCTGCGGCGGTTCCTCCAGGCTCGCTTCCCTAGCTCCAATTGCGCACCTGCATGCCCCGCCTCTGCTGCATATGTCAGACACACTTCCGCTTCGTCGAGGCTGCGGTGCATGAATTCAGACTTCAGATAAATCTTCGACATCGCATACCAAGCGTCGCCGACACCTTGCCTCCCCGCCAATTTAAGCCAATGTAGTGCCTTCCGGTAATTTGTAGGGCGGGGAATACTTGCAAGTGCGTTATTTTTTTCGTCGTCCTTTGCGAACCACTGTCCCAACCAGAATTGCGCGTGTTTGTTACCGGACTCCGCGGCCAGTTGCCAGAATTCTTCTATTTCCTCCGTATCGCAATGGTTGGTGAGAATGCGCACATAGGCACAGCGGAATAACAACTCGGCATCCTCATCGCTTACGTTTTGCCCAGCAGAGTTGCCGCGCAAAGTTGGCCCGACGATGGCACGAGCAATCGGCAAAGCCCAGTACAAGAACTCGACATGGTCCGAGGCATGCCATGCATGTTCCGCCAGCAGGCGACGCGCATCCGGGATTCCATTGTCTGCCGCGAGCCGCGCCCATTTCAAATACGCGTTCGGATTTTGCTCGGCCTGCAAACCGGCGGCGCCATGATGCCCGGCAGTGTCTCGTTCTTTTATTTGCTGCGCGAGCAACCACTGCGCCTCTGCGATCCCGGATTCCGCAGCCACCTCGAGTGCCGACCAAGCCTTATCCCACATCGGCTCAACTTCGTCTTTTCCTATTGCCAAAACAAGTTTCGCCAATATCAGCCCCGCCGGAATTACTCCCGAATCAAATGCGCGTGCATACCAGACACATAAGCCTAATGGATCCGGCGCTTGTATGGCTGCTTCGAAGCTTATATGGCTGCCGATTAACATCCAAGCGTCCTCATCTCCCGCCCGTGCCGCGCGCTCCAGCCAATACAGTGCAGATATGGCGCTTTGGGGCAATCCCGATCCACCACGCAGATATTGCTTTCCAAGCGCCACTTGAGCAGAGCTATTCCCGGCACGCGCAGCACGAAACAGCGCAACTTCCTCGCGGCTTGCCATATAAATGTCTCCCCCAAAGGGCATACCACACGGCCTCATGCGCGCCACATATAAAACCTAAATTGGATTTATTGATGTGGAATGCCCGACTTATCGATAAGACGGGGAGTATAGGAATGGGGTGTTAACAGACGCGTGACGACAACATTACTATTGTGTTCGCGTTTTGTAAGGCCACAAGGTGATGACACATGCTGCCATAGAAAAGTAGGCGCGGTGAATGTCTATAGATGGCTTATCCGGCGGCATGGAGCCGAGCCTGTCACTCTTTTTGTGTGAAATGGTCGAGACGATGCCGAGATGAAAACGTCATGACCGAGATGATGAGTGCGATGGCGAAGATGATCTTGCCCCTGTATAACCGGACACAGGCTAGGGCTTAATTTGCGTCATTTTCCTGAGTCTGACGCACCAACTCCCTCCTGAACATGCGAGGCGATTTCCGCTTCAATGCAGAATGTGGATGAACTTCATTGAAGTGCTCAAAGGCGTCTGGCAACTGGGCCAGCACCGCGGCGGCGCTGCTGCAATCCATCTGGCTGACGTAATCCTGCTTGAGCGTATTCACAAAGCTTTCCGCCATGCCGTTGGACTGCGGACTGCAGACCGGCGTATGGATCGGCGTCAGACCCAGCTGCTTGGCAATGGCATGCGTCTCGTGGGCGCGGTAAGCACCGTCATTGTCGCTTAGGAACTCCAATTCCAAGGTGACCGGGTCGGCATCGACATCGCCAAACCGCTTCTCCACCGCTTCAATCAGTATCTCGCGTACCGGCTCACCTGGCAAACCGCGACCTGACCACGCACGCCAGGCAATGATTTCACGATCACAGCAATCTTTGGTAAAGGTGCCGGTGACGACTTGGCCATTGTCACAGGCGATTTCAAAGCCATCGGAACACCAGCGCCGATCCGACTCGCTCACTGCCACCAGGCCTTCATGACGACGGCTGCTGGCACGGCGTTTTGGTGCTTTCGGCAGCAGCAGGCAATGCTGCTTCATCACCCGGTAAAAGCGTTTATGGTTCACCGGGCGCAGTCCGATCAGGCTGCGCGTCCGGTTCACCAGCGCCCCGGCACGACGGTAGCCATAGGTCGGCAGTGCCGTGATTTCAGCGCGCACCGCCTCAATCAGCATCGCATCCGAAACCGGATCGACACAGCCCGCTGTGCGGCCATCGATCCAATCTTGCGGCCGGTGGGCCAGTTCATGCACATGCGAGCGCGCCACCCCGAGCGCCTGACAGACCATCTTCATTGGCCGTCCTTGTCGGACAAGGGTGAGCGCGCAATCCACTTTCGTTCCCGAGCAAGCTCGACTGCCTCCTTGAGAATCTCGTTCTCCATCGTCTTCTTGCCCAGCAGACGCTGGAGTTGGGCGATCTGTGCGCGGGCATTCGCCAATTCACTGGCCGGCACCACCGACTCGCCAGCGCCCACTGCGGTCAACGCCCCCTCACGATCGAGCTTGCGCCAGTTGAACAACTGGCTGGATGCCACGCCATACTGGCGCGCCACCAGCGATACGCTCATGCCAGGCTCGTAAGTCAGGCGGACCAGGTCTGCTTTCTCTTGGGCCGACCATCGTCTGCGACGCTGCTCGGTCACCGTGACCACCTCGATTTTTTGGTTATTCCTAGTCATATTCACAGTCGTATTCCTATGCGTAAAGATAACGCACTAACTGTGTCCGGTCATCCAGGGGGCTATCTCAAAGATTGATAAGCCGAAGGCGGCCAAGTAGTCTCGGAACTATCAATGAAATAGCAAGATATTGACCTTCCTATCTTCACTGATGTTGCAGGTACGCAACGCATTGCAGTCGCTCGATAGCTGTTTTTAAAACATCTTTCCCCACTTTGCCACGACTTAGAAACCCGGCAAGAAAGTGTTTAGTCTGGGACCGTCCGCCACTATCGGACGCCAATAACATTTATTTCGAGGTGACTATATGAAAAAAACGCTTATCGCCCTTGCCGTCGCAAGCTCCTGCGCTGGTGCTGCCTACGCGCAATCCAGCATTACCGTCTACGGCTCGGTGGACGGCGGCCTGCGCTATCTGACTAATGCCGGTGCAGCAGGCGCCAACAGTGGCGACAGTCTGCTTAGCATGTCAAGAGGCATTATTTCATCCGGCATTTCCAACTCCAACCGTCTCGGCTTCAGGGGCGTGGAAGATCTGGGAGGCGGTATGAATGCCCACTTCGTGCTGGAGTCCGGATTTATTTTGGGAACCGGTGCCTTTACCGGCTCCTCTCCGTTGATGTTCAGCCGCCAGGCATTTGTTGGTATCGCCAGCAACAGCTGGGGCTCGTTGGATCTCGGTCGCCAATACAGTATCGCGCTCAAGCAACTTGGTGCATATGACCCATTCGCTTACAAATTCCCGACCATTGTTCCGCTCGCTTTTGCGGCATCCGCTGACCCAGCATCTGGGGGCCGCTTTAACAACGATATCCAGTACACCAACAAGTTTGGCCCCGTAACGGCGCGCGCCGAGTATGCACTTGGGGAACAGGCCGGTAGTGTCAGAAACGGCGCGTCTAAAGGGGTTGGCGTAAACTATGAAAGCGGTCCGATTACTGCAGGCGCGGTTTTCACACGGCGCAACCAGAACGTGGGCACTGCAGTGTCTCCCAACTACCAGGATAACGACCAGTGGCTGGTCGGTGGTGCGTACGTCATGGGACCCTTCCGCGTCGCGCTCGGTTATATCGATGAACAGCAGGACGTTGGCGCGTTGGAAGCCAAGATCAAAAATGCGTGGGTTGGTGCCAGCTACAACTTTACTCCGGCCATGAAGTTGACCGGCGGTTTTTATCGTACCAAGAACACCACCACCGCCGGTGCGGACGGCAAGCGAGATCTGTTTATTGTTGCCGGAACATATGCACTTTCCAAGCGCACCGAGCTCTATGTGGAAGTTGATCGCGCCAAGTTCACCAGCGCCTTTAGCAACCAGTACACTGCCAGCCCGATCAACTTACCTGGATTTAGTGCAGCTACACCAGCAGGAAATGGTCAGTTGAGCCAAACGGGCGTTTCAATTGGCATCAATCACACCTTCTAATGGCGTTAGAGTGCCTGCGTGGACGCAGATGGCAATTCGGTTCTACCGGGCACAAACTAACGCATAGTTTTATTGGCGTGTGGAGTGAAAACAGGCTCGCATGGTTGCGGGCCTGTTTTCGGCAAAGACGTCATCAATGCATTCGTGGCAGCGCACCCATGAGCAGATTCAGTGCCAACGCAAATAGCCTGCTGCTACTTCACAGCTAGAGGTCATCCGCCTTCATGCCCTTGCCGAGTCAGAGCCTCTAGGCGCATTACCTCATCGCCGTGCATCATGAGTTTCTGGCCGTCCTTGGTCTCCATCACCATGCCCTGTTTCATGCGCCTGGCCCGGCCAAATTTATCCGCCATGGACATTTTTCCATCCTTGAAGATGTACAAAGTCGAACCGTCTTTGAGTTCGATCACTTTCTGGGCAGCTGCTCGCGCGGCATCGTCGGCAAATGCGGAAACGCCAGCAGTACCTAACGCGATAACTAAGAAGAGATTTTTAAGCATTTGTTTCTCCTTTGGGAAGTAAAAAACCAAATGAATCAATACTGCTTTCACAAACCAAACACCGTCGCCACGTCAATCGCACTTGTAGCATCACCGGTTGGTACTTCAGTCACTGGTCGCGCCTTGGGGGAGTCCGCGTCTATTCGACAAGTTGCGAAAATGCGGCAACGTATTGAGCACGACTGCGTCATGTGGAGCACGACTGCGTCATGTGCGGCAACATCTCTTTGACCGGAACCTGCGCGTGAAAATTCCGCCTGCGTCATTCTCCATGACGGCACTGCTGCGAGCGCCTTTCGAAGCGTACTGCGCCCTTTAGTCGGTGCCATGGTTCTCAATGCCACTTTCCAGCCCCTTCATTTTTGTACGACAATTTGAAGGGACATTGGCTCCTACTCCTATCGAGGCGACGTGTGCCAGCAATAAGCACCAATCGGCGGTCGACTAATCACATTTGTCGCTCATCAACTTCCCGGGAAATTACAAATTTGTAATCCGGTCAAATGTTCATCTCAATTACACTTCTCACGTTAGTGGATGGCCGAGTATTAAATCATCCGTGTCCAGTCATCCATATTTATCTGATAAAGGAAAATGGAGCAGCTACCGTTCGAAGCATGTATGCATGCCTGCATTGAATGCGCTGCGGCCTGCGATGAGTGCGTTTTGCGAATCTCATCCAATCAGAATGAATCCGAAGCGTGCCTCATGCTCAGCCTGGAATGCGCAGAAATGTGCCGAAGTCTTGCGACACTGCTGTATAACGCGGTTCAGCAGATAACGAACGACACACTTCTTCAGGTGAAGAATATTTCCGAAATTTGCGTCGAGACCTGCGACGCCTGCGCCACCGAGTGCGCAAAACACCACGATGATCACTGCAGAAGGTGTCTCAAGGCATGTCGACGATGCGCGGACGTGTGTCGGACACTGATAACCGCCATCCGATTACGCGCAGCCGGCAGCAATGCAACGTTCTTGCATTAAGCGGTTTGCCGCACCAAGAATGGCGGATGAAGCGCCCCGGTCTCGCAAGCAGAAATTCCAATACTGATTGCATTCACCGACGGCGCGTTGGTTACTGGAGAAATCGATTCTAGTGCGGTATCCGCAGGCATACACTCGATCCGAAGCCTGCACCTGATGGGATTCAATTATTCCGGTGCCACGAGGGAGCGAAGCGAATCAACCGTTTAACGATATCCTTGGGCCAAATTTCTCAACGGGGCCACCTTCTCACATGCCGATCATGGGGCACATGTTCCACAAACGACCTCAGCCCCCCCCCGCACATTGGCAAACCACTTATGCCGCCACTCGGCATTAATGCATTCAGTATCAGTACTGGTATTGAGGACGCAGCATCATGCGCAAGCGCTCCGTCTCGTTACCGTCCATAGCAATCTTCTCGCCGCTGCTGGCCTCCATGATATCGCCGTCATTCATGCTGACGACTTTTCCGAATTTGTTTTCCATTCCCATCTTACCGTCTTTAAAGATGTGAACCGTCGATCCATCCTTGAGCTCGATCGATTTTTCGATCGTGAACGGATCTCCGGCAAATGCTGACAACGCAATCATAGCGGCAGTGGAAAAAACAAAAACTTTCTTGAACATGACAATTCTCCCGTTAGTTAAACTAGACTGCATAATCATCATACGTAAATACAACTGTCAAATGCATGACGGGAAGATTTCAAATACGTAATAGCTTGTTTATGGATGTATGTAAAACAGGCCGGACCGGTTCCTATATTGCATCGTAGAAGGGATTATACGCTGCAAAGCATGCCCCTAATTCGCCGTGACGGCACCAGCGAGAGTTGCCTTGTGTGAGGCGGCAAATGTGCCGATTCATTTGCCAAGCGCTTCTTCTATCTTGGCATTATCGAATTCCGAGAGCACATCGAAGCTTAATCGGATCGTGCCTAAAACAATTACTTGAGCCAAACTTTCCACTTGCGTCCTACGGTAAGTACTGATTGGTGCTTGCCTGACATTTATCCGAAGAAAGGATAACCGTCTTCCATACCGGGACTCAGGGTAAACGCACCCGAATGCAATGTATGAACTAACGTGACGGCTGGTCTCAGTAGGTTGCGATTGGAAAAATGAACCGGAAGACTAACCTGTCGACTGGCTACAAATTCCTATATCAGGTCAGTTTCATCCAAATTCTTGATGGCAGTGTGACGCATGAGCCGACGCAATTTTAACCGTTACCGAAGGCGCTCAACAACATTGCAAAGGAAAGGATCGTTTTATCGAACAGCGAAAATTATTTACCCTTTCCCATATGCCCGTCCATCATCGGGCATCCCTCCATCATGGAGTGGCCTTTCATCTTATCTCCGCCCATCATTCCTCCCTTCATGCCGTCCCCCATCATGCCGGCGCAGCAGTTTTCCATTTTCTTAGCCTCAATTACGCCATCCTTGTTTTTCATACGCTCAAACATCATTTCGTGCGACTTCATGAATTCGTCTTTGGCTATGACGCCATCATTGTTCGCATCCATCTTTGCCATACCCATCATCATTCCCTTACCGTGCTGCGTTGAACCGCTGTCCATTTTTGACTCACCCGCCGTAGCAGCACAGCCTGACAATAGGACAGCAAAGACGGTGATCACTAAACCGGTTTTTTTCATGACTTTCTCCTTCACAGCTAATTAAAATAGGATGTTATGTTAAGTAATCAATTTACTACTTGGATAAAAACAATAGGCTTTCTCCCGTCAATCAAGTTCCGTTTATCTCTCATTTGAAGTACTTTACGTTATCGCTTTCCAGCTTCAATAACTATGCCAAACGGTTTTCCCGGGTTCTTCTATACGCCCATAACAGCAAGAGGGCGCCCAGTAAAATCATTGGGATTGACAGCATCTGGCCAGCTGAAATCGTGATCCCGGCAAATATCACTTCATAATCCGGCGTGCGGAAATATTCAGTAAAAAAGCGTGCGCACCCATAACCCAATGCAAATACACCACTGACCGCCATGCGTGGCCGGGGCTTGCGTGCAAATATCCACAAGACAATGAACAGCAATACGCCATCGATCAATGCCTGATATATTGGGGACGGATGGCGCGGCAGGTTGTCGACATTGGGCCAGATCATTGCCCATGGCAAGCTGGCATCGGCCAGCCTGCCTGGCAATTCGGCATTGATAAAGTTGCCGATCCGCCCAGCCGCATAACCGAGTGGGACCAAGGGGGCAATAAAGTCCATCACATCCCAGAAGTTTCGCTTTGCCTTATAGGCCCATACAGCCATGGCAATCATCACTCCTATAAAACCGCCATGAAAGGACATGCCGCCTTTCGGTAATCCCCCCGTTTTTGAAGCGGCCTGAGAGTAGAGGCTATGCGGCCAAGGCCAGTTTCTGTTTCGGCGTGATACCGCCGAGGGCCATGTTGGGGCGTTCGTGATTATAGGTCCATAGCCAACG
>NZ_BAAGWA010000013.1:0-98367 GCF_054780595.1 Noviherbaspirillum agri | reverse complement strand
AGCTTTGCGATATCCAAACCGACTCGTACGATTGCCATATTCGCTCTCCCGATCAGATGCGGTGCGCTTGCCCGCTCGATCCTCAGTCTACCGAGCTTCTGAGGTGGAGGGAGTCCATGGCATTAGCTGACAGCAGCCGCACCGGTGCGGACGTCGGGGTTCTTGCACCCTGCTGCAGGCGATGTTCGTCGCTTCAACTCCCGAGTTGCGGAACCTCGTTTTCATTGTCATCAATGCGGATAGGGATTTGGCATGCGACGGGTACGGACGATGCGTGGATGACGATGCTCCGACGCCGGACCAGCCATCCCGTTCATTTACTCTCAAGTTCGCAAGACAGGAGAACGCTATGCACAGATCGAAATATTTCCTCTTTTTACTCGCCGCATTTGGTTCGGCAACGGCCGTAGCGCAGTCCAGTGGTGGTGCACCAAACACGACCGTCGCCGCGCTTGAGCAGCAGACGGAGAACGGCGTGAAATATGTGTGCGGTGGAATCGGTCGCGATGAAGTGGCCAGCCTGGAACGAGCTGCATCCGACTACGACCTGATGATGACTTTCGCCGCAAGTAACGGCGCCTACCTGGCGGATGTCGACGTTGCCATTGCCGATGCCCGTGGCCGCACTGTCCTGAACGTCACCTGCGATGGGCCGATCCTCCTCGTTGACCTCCCGGCGCGCGGCAATTACCGCGTCGAAGCAGAAGCCGAAGGCCGCACGCTGACACGCACGGCGCGCGTCGACCAACGCGGTCCGGCGCAGCGCATCCGGCTGGCCTGGCCGGTTCAAACGGTTGATATGGGTTTGACGCCCGGGATGCAGGTGGAGCAGGATACGGGAAGGACCAGCAGTGGCGCATCCGGCGGTGCAAGCGGCAGCAGCGGCTTAAACAATTCCGCGGATGAATCTAGTCCCGGAAAAAAATAAGCAGGGCGCAAAGGGGCAGCCGTGGTGCCGTGGAAGCAGCATCCGACAGGATTGCCGGTGATCCTGTCGGAGAACCGCGCTTACCGCGGCATGACCGCCAAAAGCTCGCCTTGCCGGTCCGCTTTCCTTTCCCGCTGGGCGGCCACCGCTCCCGGATGGCCGCACGATTCGGCAATTGCCGATTACCGACCGATGCCGTTGGTCGGACCAGTGGGGCGGCCCGCCGGCGAGCCGGTCGAGCCGCTTCCCAAGCTGCCCGACCCCGGACTGGTCGGGTATTGTGATTCGCTTATCGTGTCGTCCCTCGGCGGTATGCTGCCAAGAGGTTGCGAGTCGGTAGAGGTGACGGAAGAGCCGCTGGAGTCGGTTACGGGGCAGCCGACACTGGACGGACGGCATTTCATGGTGATGCCGGTATTGGCACCCGAATCATTGGCTGCAGCATTCGCTGCATCATTGTCGCGGCCCGAAGCCTGGTCCGCTCCCGATGAGCCGGATGCGCCCGATGCGCCACTTTCCGGCACTGTGCCGACAATCGCCATCGAACGTGCGACCAATGCAGGACGGCCCTCATAGCGTCGGAACATCCTGTCATCCACGCCACGCCCGTATTCGCGCCTGAAGTCGTCTGCCTGCAGCACGCGAACAGTGCCCGTGATACTGACTTTGCGGTCTATCCATGCGCGGTTGAAACCCATGGTGACGAGCGGTTCCTTGCTGATGACGAGCAGGTCGCGATCGATACCGCCTGCGGCCAGTTGGTCTTCATCGAGCTTGAGCGCCCATGGCGTGAAAACCTCGTCGACCTCGCTGGTGACAGTCACGTTTCTTCCCACATAATCGCGGGGGCGCTCCGCGATTTCCGCCACCGTCACGTTGATGGCTGGTGATGCGGCAGTGCCGGCCGTGCCGCCTGTGCCTTGTTCGCCGGCCTTTGCCGCTGGCACGACTGGCCTCGATGTCTCGCCCGGTTGCACGTTCTGCGCCGCGGCGGTGGCGGCAATGAAGTTGGCAGCCGCCAGAAGCGCGGCCATGGATGCATGCGTTTTCATGATGGGGATACCTCCTCGGTTCCTTGCTGCATATCGCAGGAAAACGCAACACGGACGCATCATCCATGCCAGAACAGGCACCTGCGGAAAGGTTCACCGTATGCTGTCGAAGCGCTTGCTGAAAAACATTTCCACGCCGGCCACCGTACCGCCACGGATGACCACAGACCAATGGCGAGTCAGTTCATACGTGAGTTTCAGCACGCTTTGCGCACCGGCCAGGCTTTGCTCATACCCGATGAACAACCGGTCCGAAATTTCCTTCCCGAGATTGACCACCTGCTGGCCGGCGAGGCCGAACTCGCTCTCGCCGATGGACAGTTCGTCGAGACCGAATCCTTGCGCGATCTTTTCCGCGCCAAACTTGTTGAGCAATCCGAGTGCAGCACCTTGCGCAGCGGACTGTGCCTGCCCCGGTCCTTCCTGTCCGCCGGCGCTGCCAAATACCAGCCAGGACAGTTTTTCCGCCTCCGGCACCTCCGGTTCCGACACCAGCTGCACACGCGGCTGCTGCACCGTTCCGCTGACCTGCACGCCGGCGTCCACGTCCTGGTCGCGCCGCATGGCGGTGATGTTGATGTTCGGGTTGCCGACCGGCCCCTGGAAATTGAGCACGCCACGTTCGATCGCCAGCACGGTGCCGAATGCTTCGTAGGTGCCTTCGACGACACGCACCGTGCCGAACGCATTCACCGGTTCGCCGGGGGCGCTGCGCAGGCGCAGTTCGCCTGCCAGCCGCAGGTCGGCGCCGGAACCTTCGAACCGGAATTCGTCACCGAGATTGACGAGAATGTTGACGCGGGGCGAAAACGGCCCTGGCGGTTGCGGCTCGTCCGGCAGGGGACCATTGCCTTTCGCCGCGCCGTTCTGCGGCTTGCCGCCACGGATGATCACGACATCGTCGCCCAGTTCGGGCGCGGATTTTTCAGGAAGGCTGAACAGCGCACGATCGACGACAAACTTGCCGGTCAACTGCAGTTGCCGGTCCACGGAGGCCGCCTCGGCCTGGCCGGAAATCGTCATCCGTCCGGACGGATTGGACAGCAGCTGCAATTTGTCGGCAATGATCGTGGCATTCAGCGCGCGGTCGTCGGTGGTCTGGCGCAGCGGGATGAATCCCGTCGCGCTCAGCGTTCCTTCGCCGCCCCGGAAGCGAAGCTCGCGCAACTCCACGATGCTGTCCTGAAGGTGAAGGCGCGCGATGCCGTTTCTCAGCTGTACGCCCTGGTCGTAGAGCACCAGCGCAAGGTCGTCGCCATTGATCGGGCCGGACACGCGCGGGTCGGAAAACGTGCCGTCGATGTCCAGATTCGCTTCCACGCTTCCGGTCAACGCGATGTCCGGACCGGTGAGAAAGGCAATGTCCCGCAAGCGCGGGATGGATGCAGTGACGCTGCCGTTGATTGCCGTGTCTGGTCCGACACCGAGCTGTCCGTCTTCCTGTTGCAGGCCGAACCTGCCGTCTGCCTGCAGGCTGCCGATGCGCGCCGCTTCGACCTGCGTGGTGAGATCAGCCTGGGTTCCGCGCAGATCGACACGGGCCGACAACGTCCTCAGCCCGAGCTTGCGCTCGCCGGTGTCACGGGGAAGGGTAATGTCGCCACGCCGGCGCTCCACCTCCACGAAGCCGCTTGCCGTATCGGCCAGCGTCACATCCCACTGGCCGTCGAGCACGAGGTCAGTGCGCACCGGCACAGGCGTGCCGGTCAGCTGGCGCCGAATTTCCAGCAGGTGCCCCACGTCCAGCGCGCGGATCCGGCCCGCACTGCGAACCTCGCCGTTGTTGTAGCGAAAACCCTGCAGCTCCAGCGCGGCCTGTTCGACCCGCAGGCGGGCGGCGCCGAGCTCCATGTTTGCGGGGGCAAGGCTCAGTTGTACCGGCCCGGCAAGCGCCATCTGCGGAAAACCGGTGTTGCGCAGGGTGCGCAACATGCCGTCCCACGCCATGCCCTCGGGTAGCTCACGCAGGCGGCCCTGTGCGGCCAGAGCCATGTCCAGCGGCCTTCCGCGCAACTGGCCGGCGGCCGTCAGCTCGAGCGTGTGGCTGGCAAAGGTGCCGTCAATATCCGCGGCAAGGCGGGAAAGACGGATTTCGCCGCTGCGTACATTGCGTGCATTGAGCGTCATGCTTGTCCGCGCTTCCGGCGCGGAACCGGGCAGGCCATCCAACTGCACTTTCCCGGCCAGGTGCGCCGCGCGGTGCTCCCCGTAGACAAAATTTTCGGCGCGGTAGCTGAAGTCGATTTCCGGCTTCTCCAGTGTGCCGGCGGCGACGCCCTCCAGCCGCAGGGCTCCCGAGAGTCCGAACCCGAGACGGGCGAGGGCCGGTGCATCGACATCGACCTTCATGCGGTCCGCTGGCGAGCCGAATCCGCCCTTGAGCATCACGCGGTTGCCGGCAATGGCGAGCCTTGCATCGCTTTCTGCGACGCGTTTGCCGTTGAGGTGCACCGTCCCGCCGCCTGTCATCGGGCGGCCGTCATAACTGCTGTCCTGAATGTCGAAGCGCAGCCGGGCACTCGTCTGCGGCCGCAGCGCACCTGTTGCGTTGAAGTCCATGTTGATGCGTGCATTGGCAAGCCGCCATGCCGGCATCCCCTCGCGTTCCGTCGCGAGGAACAGTGCGGGATTGAAATCGGAAAGCCTGCCTTCGACCGCATAGTCGCCGTCGCCGCCGCGTGCCAGCGTCCCGCTGATATTCAGAAGCGCCTTGTCGGCAGCAAGTTGTGCCGTGTTCACCGTGATGGTCTCCGGACCGAGGCGGGCATCGGCGATAACAGAAAATGCCGGGTCCTTGAGGTCGGTTTTGATTTGTTGTGTCTCGTTATCCAGCACAACAGTCAGCGGCCCGACGAGGCGCGATGCACGCAATGCCGTATGCAGCGCGTTCAGGTCGACATCCTGTGCTTGCAGCGCAAGTTGCCCCCTTTTTTCAGCACCGCGCAGCTCACCGCTTCCATCCAGGCTGCCTCCTGACGGCAGCACGATCTGCAGCATACTGAGCTGCTGTTGCTCTGTGTCCAGCACCACATCGGCCCGTGCCGACAGGATCGGCAGGAGATTCTTGTCAACGGGGCCGGGGAGGGCGTTGGTGATCATTACCGGACCGGACACCGCCAGCTGTGAAGCAGCGGGCTTCGCCGCGCGCTCCGGCGCGGGGGACAACGAGGCGTCCATGTCGAGGCTGGCCTTAGGCCATTCTTCGTTCCATACCTGCGGATTGAATCCGCGCACGCGCAGATCGGCGTTTTTCAACGGCACGTCGGCAAAGGGCGTGGCCTTGATGTCTGCATGCGCGGTAAGCTGCGCGCCGCTCGCATTGAGCAGGATACCGAGTTCGCGGAGCGTTCCCGACAGCTTTGCGTCGAGCTTGTAGGCTTCCTTTCCGAGGAGGCCGTCCAGGAATGCGTCGCCCGCAAGGTCGAACGGCGCCTCGCCGTTGATGCGCAAGGAGCCGCTCGCCCTGCCAATGGGCGCAGTGGCATGTTCCAGGGAGATACGATGATTGACGCTGTCGGAGCTGGCGCGCAGCAGGATATCGTCCACCACGGTCGTACTGCCATCCCGATGGAGAAGAAGCTTCTGGACCGACGCTCTGCGAAGCTCCAGTGCGAGCGGAAGCTTCAGCTCGGCAGGAAGCGAAGGCTCTTTTTTCGGAGTGGGATCCGGACGCAGCGTGACGTCCACCGTTCCCAGGCGAAGGGTTGCGACGACCAGCGCAAGCGGCGAACGGAACCACTGCCAGTCCGACTCAAGCCGGTCAATCTTTAGGTGCATCGTCGGCGTTTCGTAACTGACATCGCGCAGTCGAAGACCATCGGAAAGCGTGCCACCCGCGACTTCGCCCGAGAGCTGGCCGGGCAATGCGCGGCTCGCAGCCTGCCACAGCCAGCGCGAGCCGGACTCCGTGGTGAAGAGGACGGCGACGGCCGCGATCGACAGCAAGAGCAGCAGCCCGATGGCGGCCGCCACCCATGCGAGGTAGCGGCCGGCGTATACCTTGCCTGCCCGGAGTTTGCCCCTGTGCAGGGCGGCAGAGCGGGGCAGGCGTTTGCGCATGGTTTGCCCCCTTCAGAAAGCAACGCCAAGTGAGACATGCGGACGGATCGATCCCTCGTCGATGCCATAGGCCAGGTCCAGGTTGACCCGGCCGACCGGGCTGCGCCAGCGCACGCCGGCGCCGACTGCGTGAAACAGCTGGCGGTCGGACCAGCGATCGGATGCCATGCCGACATCGTAAAACACCGCACCGCCCCAGCGTTCCGACAGCCAGTGCTGGTATTCCACGCTGCCGGTGGCCAGGACACGGGTTGGATAGACGGTGCCGTTGCTCTCGTTGCCGATGCTCTGGAACGCATAGCCGCGGACCGAGTCGGTGCCACCGGCACGAAACAGCAGCGATGCCGGGACACCTTCAGCGCCGCCCTTGGTGACCACGGCGCCAAGCTCGGCGCGCAGGATGAAGAGATCACGCCTGCCGATCGGGATGAATTCACGCACGCGGCCATAGGCGCGGACGAAGGTCTGGTCCGTCAGCAGGCCTTTGACGGCAACGCCTGCCTGGAGCGTGACGATGCGTCCGTCGCGCGGAAAGGAGTCGTTATCGACCTTGCGGCGCGTGCTCGAAATGCCGAAGACGAGCGCCCGGTTCATGCCGGGGCGGACGATGGTGCCGGACGGAGGTGCTGCATCGTTCAGCAGATCAAGCTCATCCCGATAGTATTCGACGGAGTACGCGATATCGCGGTGCTCGGTCCGGCGTGTCCGCGCAACGCCGGCACGCAAGCTGCGCAGGTCGACGCCTTCGAGCGTGGTGCGCTCGAACGAGCCATGGACATCGTTGACAAAGCCGCGCCTGCCTGGCGGCATCGCGAGCCCCAGCGACGCCAGCTTGCGATGCTGGCCTAACAATGCCTGCGTATCCAGCACCCAGGCCCGTCCGAAGATGTCGTTGTGCGAATAGCGCCCGTCAAGTTCCACGCCGGTATCGGTCGTGTAGCCGAAGCCGGCGCGCACGCGCTGCTCCGGAAACTCCGTCACCCGCACGTTGACCGGTGCCAGCGTTGCCTTGGCCGGATCGCGCTCGATGTCGATCACGGCATTGCTGAAGTACGGCGTGCGCAGCAACTGCCGCTGGAACTCCAGCAGGCGTTCCGCGCTGTATTCCTCGCCGGTGCGCAGCGGATTGAGGTTGCGGACGATGCGTTCCGGATAGCGTTGCGTGCCGCTGATGTTCGGTTCCCCGAGCGTAAACACCGGTCCGCTTTCATATACCACGGAGAGTGCGGCGGAATGGCGGTCCGCATCGATCCGAGCCTCCGAGCGCGCGATATCGGCTGCCGCGAAACGGCGTCGCTGCAGGATCTGCAATCCATTCTGCTTGGCGCTGCTCCAGTCTTCCTGGCGAAAGACGTCGCCGTCTCTCAGTCGCCATGTACGGAAGATCTCCTTTACCTGCTCGGGCGCGTGTTCCGGTGCGGCGCCGGTCACGTCGACAGAAACATCGCTTACCTTCGTACGTGGACCGGGCTCCACTTTCACGCGCACCACGGTCTTGCCATCCTCCTGCTGCACATCCACTGCGGTTTCGACAGAAAAGAAACCCTCGGTTGCCGCCAGTCGCGCAACCTGGTCCGGTGCGCGCGCAAGCATGAGGTTCAGCTGGTCCTCGTTCAGATCACTGCGGTCCTTATGGCGGGAAAGGTCGAGGAAGTCCTGGAGAAGCCCCTTGAGCGGCGGCGGTGCCTCGATTTCCAGTTGGTATGCGAATGCGGAAAAAGGTGCCAGGCCGAGAAGCACGTAAGCGAGCAACAGGTAAAGCAGCCTGCCTGCGCAATATGTTGCGATCCGGCGTCCCTGCGGTAAGCGCGGCATGTGCTTCATGTTGCCCTCGCCATCATGTGGCAGGTATCTTCGACTTGACTGATTCCGGCAGTGACGGCAATAACGGTAGTGACGGCAATGCGCAATAGCGGCGTACGAAGTGCCATGTCAGTCGGAGTCGGCGTCATTCTGCCGTCCCGTCGGCATGCAGCTGCACCGGCTGCGCGTCCCACTTGAAGAAACGCACCGTGCGCGATTCGGCAAGCGTTCGCCCGTCTGCATCAACGATCCTGGCGCGCAGGCGATGGTTGCCCTGTGCGACATCCCGGAGGATGAGGCTGTCGTCGTGCTCCGGACTGACCGGCCGGCCATCAAGCCACAATTCGACGCGGTCGCCGGGACGCGCTGTGCGGCGCGCCATGGAGATCACATGGACATCGATCTCGCCGTCGTCGTCGAAAACCGTCATCCTGTCGCCGGGATAGACAATCGCAAGCCGGCCGTAGCCATATGAACCGGCGAGCGCATGGCGGACCAGGCTGTCTGCCGCCAAGGGCAGGGCAAACAATGCAAGCGCAGCGAGAAACGCTCCCGGCAGCACACGGCGCCGCAATGCGATCCGCTGCGGATGCGGCCAGGCTGGTATGGCGATAGCGCCCGGGGCTCCTCGTACTGACAAGGGAAAAGTGTCCTGTACGAGGGACCGTTTCAGTGCCCGCTTCAGTGCCCGTCTCAGGTCCGGCAAGGCGCTTCCTTCCGCTACTGGCGCGGCTTGATCTGCAGATTATTGAAGACTTTACCGACGCCCGGCACCTTCATCGCCGCATCTTCAGCTGCGCGCTTTTGCTGTTCGTTGTCGACGAAGCCAGCAAGAGACACCGCACCGCGAAAGGTATCGACGTTGATGACGGCGGCTTCGCCGAGGCCCTGCGTCTTGGCAATTTCGGTTTTAACCCTCGCCGTCACCGCGGCATCGTCCAGGGTCTGTCCCGTGGAACGCGAGCTTGATGTCGGTGCACACGCAGCGAGGAACAGCGAGGCGATCAGGGCGATGATGCTGGCTGAAATTTTCATGACATTTCCTTTCTAGTGTGTCGGCCTCGGGCATGCCGGGTCGTGGAAGCGAGAAAGAGATCTGCATGCCGTACGGTAAATGACAGCAAGATGCGGCAAATCCCGCTCACGTGCTTGCATGTTTCATACCAAGTTTCATTCCAATATGGCGTGGCGACCGGGGGCATTGCGGCAAAGGCGCCGCAACATCACCCATGGGCGTCCCTGTCATCGTCACTACGGCACGCAGTCGATCCTCAGGGAATCGATCGACTGTGCCAGGCCGGGTTTGTCGCGCAGCTTCGTTTCTCGCGTTCCCGGTCCGATGTTGACGGCGGGACCCCGAAACGACGCGTGCTCATGGACGACAACCCGTGCTTTCGGCCCGACAATCATGCTCTCCGCTTTTTGTTTCCAGTAAACCCCATTGGCGCCGCCGGTCGGAGAATGCAGTGACGGGACAGCCAGCGGCCCGGCGATCGTCAAGTCGTCCGTTCCCTTGTAGTCGGGCTCGGGGAAGAGGCGTACCCAGCATCCGCGTGCAAGCGTCGGGTCCGTCCGCACTTCGGTCGGAGCCAGGATGATCGTCGGCGGTATCACCGGGGAAAGCGGTTGCGCGCCGGGCTTGCCAATGCCGGCGTCCCTCTTTTCCTGTGCGCCTGCCGACGGCATTGCCGCAAGTGCTGCAACCAGCATCAGCCCGGCCTGGAATCGCAATTTCAGCATTGGATGCTCCTCCTGTGATGTCAGCGTGATGCCCTGCATGATGCATGCCACGCCATTACGCGATAGCCGGCAATAGCCGGCAATAGCAGGCTATCACCGGTATTTCCGCGCGTCCTCATTGCGATGGCTCATGATGCGACGCATCCTCGTCAACCTGGGGCAATTGCGCAAGCAAGGCGCTGCCGCGCTGTTCAAGCATTGCCACCTGATCAGCGTTGTCGAGGTGGCGATTGCCGTCGCTTGCAAGGAATGCAATCTGCGCGACAAGGAACTTGCGCCTTGGTCCCGAGGCGCAGCGCGCCGCGGCTTCCAGCGCCGTCAGCAAGCGCAGGAAAACGTCGAGGTTGCCCTTGCCGCTATGGCTGATCTGGGAAACAACCTTGCCCACGATGTCGTTGAAGTCGTCGCCGCACTGCACGACGCGCAGGTGTCCGTCGCGCCAGCAGTGGCCGGGGACGACCTGCAACGGAGCCATGCGGACGAAGATGGAAGACAGGTAGTCGATGCAGAGGAGGGCCGTCGTTGTGTCATTGACTCCAGGCGACAATGCGCGCAGCGCGATGTCGACGAGTTGCTGTATGCCGACCACGGGATCCTGCTCTACCGTGCGGTAGTGACCGGTACTGAAAAATTCGTTCACCTTGCGTGCCATGCGCTCATCGGGCTCCCGGGTGACGGAGGCGAGAAGACCGCCAGCGATCAGGAAGTCTCCCATCTTTCGCTCCATCCTGACGATCATTTCATGCTCGGCTGCATACTGCGCGAGGCCATCCGCGTTCACGGATCGCAGGTACCCGGTATGTTCCGCATTGAGTGCGAACCAGCGCGCTTCCGGTGTCTCCGGTGTCTCCGTCATGCGGGCATCCCGGCCGTCGGTGCCTGCGTGCGCGGTATTTTTGTAGGTTGCGTCGATCATCTTCACCGTCTCTTCCGCAACCTGCGACACGATGGCGGACACCTGAATCGAGGTCGCCATATGGTGAATGAAGTAGACCAGGACTGCGACGCCGAGGAGGGCGAGGATCATGGCGAGGGTGACTGCAACCGACGGGACAAAGGCTTCGCCGGAACCGCGCACCGTACGCAATACGACCAGGCAGTAGCAGAAGATCCCGATGAAGACGCCCAGAACCATTTGCGTGGCGCGGCTTCCCATGAAATTGCGGATGACGCGCGGGGTGTACTGCGACGCTGCCATCGAAAGTACCAGCACAGTGATGGAAAACGTGAGACCCGCGACGGTGATCATGGCGCCGGCGACCATCTCCAGCATTGCACGTGCGCCATCCGCACTCGCGCCGAAGAGCCGTGGCCAAGGTGCCAGTACATCGTCGCTAATGCGCGTATCCAGTTCCACCGCCAGGACGGCGAGTCCGATTGCGCTTCCCACCATGAGCGTGGGAATGAACCACAACGAATAGCGGATGTCCTGCAGGAGTTGCACGAAACGAAGCATATTCTTGTCTACACCATGGCGTTGTTCGACAGGCCTTTCGTGCGCGGCTCGCGCGGCACCGGCACAGCGTTCAATGCAGATTTCATTCCGATGGCTTTTCTCAGGGAAGAAATGCCTTGAAGCACGGATGGACACCGTCCAGCCAGAGCGGTGCGATGCACTTTCTTTGACCGCGTTGGCTTCAAGAAGTCAGCGCGATGTTGCGGCCGCGCACGAGGCACTTGGTCTGGCGCTATTGAAAAGAGGCAAACTGGCTGAAACACTTTTTTACAAAAGCGTGTAAATAATATTGGTGCCCATGTATTTGCCCGGGGCAATGTCTCGCTCCTGCACGGCTGCCGGCACTTCGGTCCCCTTCGAGACAACTTTGCCGACCAGGCATCCCTCTTGCAGCCTTCCGACACTCGACCGCGTAGGGGCACTTTCAACTGGAACAGTCCGGCAAAGATGTCTTGTCCCGCGCAATCCGGAAAGTTGCTCATTCACGGAGGTAGCCATGAACATATTGCATAGCCTGGAAGGACTTCAGGGGTTCGCCATTGTCGCGAAAGATGGAGAGCTGGGCAGCGTCAAGGACGTCTACTTCGATGATCAGGAATGGACGGTGCGTTACCTCGTCGTCGATACTGGCGGGTGGTTAACGGGGCGCAAGGTGCTGGTCTCGCCGGCTTCGGTCACCGGTTCGGACTGGAGAAACCAGTCGCTGGCCGTCAATCTGACCAAGGAACAAGTGCAGAACAGTCCGTCAATCGATACGGCAAAGCCCGTAGTGCGTCAGAACGAGGTGGAGTTCTATGACTACTACGGTTATCCCTATTACTGGACCGGGCCCTATCTGTGGGGCTATACCGTGCTGCCGGGGCTGCTGGAGCGGACACCGCTCGAAGATGACGCACGCCAGGAAAGCCGTGTGCGCATGGAGCGCAAACGGTCGGCGAGCGATCCGCACCTTCGCAGCGCCAACGAGGTAATCGGCTATGACATCCAGGCAAAGGACGACACCATCGGCCATGTTGAAGACCTGCTGTTCAACGAGGAAAGCTGGCAGATCGAACTGATGGTCATCGATACCCGCAACTGGTGGCCCGGAAAGAAAGTGATGATCCCGCCGCAGCGGATCGAGCGCGTGAGCTGGGAAGCCCAGCTCGTCGAGGTCAGGTTGACGCGGGAAGAGGTTGAAGAAAGCCCAGAATTTGAGCCCGAAAGGATCACGCCACAGGACAGCAGGCACTCCGGCCTGTACCGGCAGTTCGGCAGTCCACCCTGGCGGCCGTGAGCGGGAATGCCGTTCAACGCATGGCGTCTATCGATATGTCGGAAGGAGGGGGCTGGCAGCACCGCCACCCTTCTGCGGCCGGCAGATTTGCCTGCTTATTCGGGAGAGCAATATGAACAAGTATTGGGCCGCGGCATATGGAGCCGCATTTGCCTCGGCGACTGCGCTGTCGATGATCGCGCCATTCCCGGTGCACGCGCAGCCGGCATCGCCCCCGGCCACACAGCCGCCACGCCAGGTGGCACCGGCGCAGACCATTGAGCTTCCCAGTTTCGTCAACCTCGTCAAGCAGCAAGGCAACGCTGTTGTCAACATCAGTTCCACACGGACCATCGTTGGAGCTGAGGGTGGGCCTCCCGGCGCCGAGGGCGATCCCTTTTATGAGTTTTTCCGCCGGTTCGGACCGCAACCCGATCAGGGAGAAAGGCAGGCGCAGGGGCTGGGGTCCGGTTTCATTATCAACCCCGACGGATTTATCCTGACCAACGCCCATGTTGTGGCCGATGCTGACGAAGTGTCTGTCAAGCTCACGGACAAGCGCGAATTCAAGGCCAAGGTGCTGGGTGCGGATACCTATACGGACATTGCCTTGCTGAAGATAGAAGCAAGCGGACTGCCGTACGTCAAGATGGGCAATGCGCGGGCGCTGGAACCGGGCGAATGGGTAGCAGCGATCGGCGCGCCGTTCGGATTCGAGAACAGCGTCACCGCCGGTATCGTCAGTGCGATAGGGCGGCTGCTGCCGAACGAAAGCTACGTGCCCTTCATCCAGACCGACGTCGCGGTGAACCCTGGAAACTCCGGCGGGCCGTTATTCAACATGCGCGGCGAGGTCGTGGGCATCAATTCCATGATCTACAGCCGCACGGGCGGATTCATGGGCTTGTCCTTCGCGATTCCGATCGATATTGCCTCTGACGTTGCCGACCAGCTGCGCACGGCGGGTAAGGTGACACGCAGTCGTATCGGAGTACAGGTGCAGGAGCTCACGCGCGAGCTGGCCGCATCCTTCGGACTGAAGGAGCCGCGCGGCGCGCTCGTCGCCCAGGCAGAAGAGGGCGGACCGGCCGCCAAGGCAGGTATACAGTCTGGCGACATCATCGTGGCGCTGAACGGACAGCCTGTACAACGTGCCGCCGACCTCGCCAGGCTTGTCGCGGGTACCAAACCCGGCACCACCGTCACAGCGGATGTATGGAGGAAAGGGCAGATCGTCCCGATCAAGATCACGACGATGGAGCTAGTGCCGCAGGCAGAACAGGGCAAGCAAGGCGATGCATCCGCGAAAGCCGCTGCCAAAGCCGGTCTTCTCGTCGGACCGATACCGGACGAGCAGCGCCGGCTCCTCAAACTCGACCATGGCGTGCTCGTTCACCGTGCCGAAGGGCCGGCCGCGCGTGCCGGCATACGACCTGGCGACATCGTGCTCCGGCTGAATGACACGCCCGTGAAGAGCGTGCAACAACTCGAATCGATGGTGACGCAGAATGCCGGCAGGAACGTCGCCTTGCTGATCCGGCGCGGTGCGGAGACCTTGTTCGTGCCGTTGAAGCTGCCCGAGGGGAGCGGCAAGAGCAAGTGAGCGTCTTGTCTGGCATAAGAATCAGGCACCGGGAAATGGCGGTGGTGCAGGAAACTCCTCCTCAGCGCCAAAGTAGGGGCATAGCGTGGTTCGACCAAGTCTGCAGTGCGACGGTAGCGCTCAGGCAGGCAGGTACATCGCTTGCTTGATGCCTGCATGCAGCGACGTGCTGTGTACTTGCAGGTTGCTACCCTGTGGCCCCAGGAGAAATAACATGTCGAAAAGAATCGGATTGCTGGCGATACCGTTTCTGATTTTTGTCCCGCCCGCTACAGCGCAGGACAAGTCGGCCGTGAACAATTGCCGTGTGATGGAGGGGACCCTGTGCGCGGACATGAACCTGAATGGTGTCGACTTCAGCGGAAAGGATCTGTCCAATTCGCAGTTTTCCGGTTCCAACATGGAAGGCGCGCGGCTGTCCAAGACCAACTTCACCGGTGCAAACCTGACGCGTACCGACCTGCGCCGGGCGGATCTGCGCGGGACACGGATGGTGAATGCCGACCTGAGGGCGGCAAACCTGACCAAGGCGACGCTCGCGGGCGCGGGCATGGAAAACGCCAACATGCAGAACGTGATCGGCGAAGGTGCCGACTTCCGGAAAGCAGTGATCAAGGGTGCAGATTTCTCTGGTGCGGAGATGCAGGCAGCCAGCCTGCACGATGTGCAGGCACAGCGCGCGACTTTTCGCTCCGCCGATTTGTCGGGAGCGTCCTTTCAGGGCGCGAACCTGGAAGGGGCGAACTTCACGAACGCGAATCTGCGCGACGCAGACTTGCGGAACACCAGACTGGACGAGGCGACATTTCTCGGGGCTGACATGGGCGGTTGCAAGGGCTGTCCGCCGGAACCGCCGCGCTCCGTGCGCTGACCCATAGAGCGCCCGGTCTCAACTGAGAGGAAGACGTGATGAAATTAGTGGCGGCAGCGATGCTCCTGTTCGCGACATCAGTATCGACATTGACATCGACAGCGTTGGCGTTTGACATGACACCGTCTGACAATTGCAAGGCGCAGACCGGCGCAATATGTACGGCAGCAAACCTGAAAGGCGTCAATTGGCAAGGCGCGCAGCTGAGTTTTGGCGAGTTCGAGCGGGCACGGCTGTCGGGTGCGCGGTTGCAGCGGGCAAATCTCGATGGCGCCGATCTTGGCTATGCCGACCTGACGCGGGCAAACCTGACTGCGGCCGGGCTTAACGCAGCCGACCTGCGCGGCGCCTCGCTGGACCGGGCGCGATTGAGCCGTGCCGACTTGCGCTTTGCCCGCATGCCCGACGTTACGATGAGCGATGCCATCCTGCGGGATACGACAATGTCTGCAGCCGACTTGCGCGGCGCCACGCTGCGCAGCGCCGACTTCGAAAACGCGCAGTTGCAGGAGACGGAGCTGGATGGCGCGGATATCTCCCATGCCAACTTCCACGGTGCGGACCTCAGCGGCGCGTCGCTGCGCGGTACCAACCTGCGGGGGGCGAACTTCAGGAACGCCGACCTGACCGGCGCCGACCTTCGCGGAGCGAATGTGGAAGGGGCGGTCTTCGGCGGAGCGGACATGACCGACTGCGATGGGTGTCCCATGCCGATCGCGTTACTGCAGGAAGAGTTGCATGCAGTACGGCCGGACGGGCCTTAGCAGGCTGGTGAACACTACTGCGCGGACCGATCCTGCGGCCACAATCTCGTCCCGCTCGCTACGCTTTCAACAGCCTGTTAGACCCAACAATCATCGCGACGTGCCGAATACCTGAGTCCAGTAGATCGAAGCATCGCTCTTCGGGTTGACCGCGTATGCCGCTCCCATTTCCTTGAATGCTGGATTCATGATGTTTGCGCAGTGACCGGGGCTCGACAGCCAACCGTCGACCACCTGCTGCGCGGAACCTTGTCCGGCGGCGATGTTCTCGCCGACGTTGCGCCATGCATATCCGGCCCGGCGAGCGCGTTCATCCACCTGCCTGCCGTCGTGGCCCTGATGGCTGAAATAGTTCTGGTTCGCCATGTCGCGGCTGTGACCGAGCGACGCCTGTGCGAGCTTGTCATTCCAGGTGAGGCGCGGAGCCGGTGCGAACTGCCGGTCCCCGCAAGTCCTCTTCGCTTCTCTCGCGATATTGACCAATTCCAGCACTTGCTTGCCCGCAGTGAACGGCTCGCCGATATCGGGCGACAACAGCGGCTGCGCAAGGACGATGCGCCATACATTCCCATCCCGGGACACACCGATCGCGGCGTAGCCTGGTTTCAGGATGGTCCGGCAATACCGGCTGGCGATCGCTGCCATGGCCGAGGACGCGCTTTGCGGTCCTGACAGCACGATGGCCTCCGCACGTGCTGCCTGATAGCCGGCATCCTTCAGTGCCTGTTGCAGGGAGCCGCCTTGGGACAGCCGCACTTGCGCCAGCGCCCTGTCCGGTGCCAGCGTGCTTGCTGGCGACGGTTTTGCGCCATTGCACTGCCCCGGGAACTGCCGATACTGGTTGATGAGCTCCACGAGACGATTGCTGTCCTGCGCCACTGCAGGACAGCATGCCAGGCTTGCTCCCAGGACGACGGCTGTCGCCACAATCGTTTTCCCCGGTGCTATCACAGGCGTGCTCATGCACATTCTGCCCCGGACCTGGCCTCGCAGACTGCCAGCTCCCCCGATTTCCATGCAACTGACGCGGCTGCCAGCACGAGCAGCGGAATGGTGAAACGTTGATTTCTTTTCATGCTGACTCCTTCATTACCTCTCTTTGCATGCATGTTTTCGGATGCGATGTACACCGCCGGGCAAGGAAATATCCCGGCGGAAGCCGAGGACGAGCCGGTCGATACAGCCTTGATGCCAGTCCGTCGATCGGTTGCGGCGTGTGCGTCACTTGCCCGTGCCGCCACTGTTCGACCCGCCGCCAGTACCCGAGGGGCCCGTGCCGCTCGTGCCAGGGCTGCTCGCATTCGGGATGTTGGTCAGGTCAACGGTATTGCCGCCGGGGCGGCCGGTGACTGTTGCACTTCCTCCTGTGCCGCTGCCGCTCGCACTCGACGTATTCGATGCACCCGATTCTCCTGAGCTGCCGGTGGATGAGCTCGCCGTGCTTCCTTTCATGTTTCTGGCGGAAAGCTGTAGTCCGGTCAGCATCGCTTCGTTCGTTTCCAGCAGCGCCTGGTTCACTTTCTTGACTGCGGCATCGCGTCCTTTCCCGGGGGGCTGGTTCGCCAGCGCGTCTGCGGCCACATGCAGACGATCGCTTGCCTGTTTCAGCTTATCCATGGATTTCTTGTAGTCGGATTCCTTGACATTGGCAGTGAGCAGGTCGGGTGGGAGTGCGGCCATGGCGGCTTGCACCTGCATCAAGGCTTCGTTGCTTTCACGCATGGCTTCGGTGCGCTGTTCGCCAGCTGGAGTCTGAGCCATACGCTGCACAGCCTCCCGCAGGGATTGGGCTGCCGCCCGCAGGTTCTGGATCGCCACGTCGTCGGTTGCCGTGTCGGCGCTAGACCCCCTCGTCGCCGTATTGCTTGTACCGCTCGTCGCCGACGTGCCAGCCGCACTTGATCCGGCGGTGCCGGACGCCTCGCTTGGGCTCGTCGCTTGCGCCATTACCGAGGGGCAGGTACTCGCGAAGACCGCGGCGAGGATGGCAGGGAGCAGGTGTCGTGTTGTAGTGAACTTCATGTCGACCTCCAAGAGTGATTGGCAGAAAACCCGCCGACTCATGTGTCTCGAGCGCGGGGTGGGGCCACCAAGACCGCAAAGCCCGTGCCACGCCAACGAGGTGGATCTCACCCTGCACGGGGAGAACAACTGTGGTAGCCCGGAACAGTGAAAAAATCTACACGCGCTTTGTAAATATGTTCGCCCAAATATATTGATCGATATCACTCTCCAGCCGCCGATAGCAGTCCTGCCCGGGACCGGTCGATGCCGCCCGTCTTGCACGCCACTCCTCTGCCGTCATGATCTTTGCTTGCTCGCTATTGACCACAGTACAGCGGGAGACCAAAGGACAGGCGCATGAACTTCAACTGGAGTGAAGCGACACAGTCGGTGCAGGTGATGGCGAACGGCTTCATCGAGCGGCTGCCGTATTTTGCGATTGCCATCCTCGTCTTCATCGTGTTTGTGCTGCTTGGACACGTTGTGCGGAGAGGCATCAGGGCGCTCTCCGAACGCGGCCACAAGCATCGCAATATCGGCCTCGTCCTCGGGCGACTGGGATATGGGGTCAGCGTCTTCATCGGCCTGCTGGTTGCCCTCGTCATTGCCGTTCCCGGATTCACGCCCGGCCAGCTCGTGAACCTGCTGGGTCTCTCCAGTGTGGCGATAGGATTTGCCTTCCGCGACATCCTGCAGAACTTCCTTGCGGGGATCCTGATCCTGCTGGCGCAACCGTTCCGCATCGGGGACCAGATCGTCCTCAAGTCATTTGAAGGAACGGTTGAGAACATCGAGACCCGGGCGACCTTCATCCGGACCTATGACGGCCGGAGAATCGTCATACCGAACTCCGAGCTCTTCACCAATCCTGTCACGGTCAATACCGCTTATGAAAAGCGGCGGTTGCAATACGACATCGGCATTGGCTACGGAGACGACATTGTGCGCGCAAAACAGGTGATGCTCGCTTCGCTGCAGGATATCCCCGATGTGCTTCGTGAACCGGCGCCCGATGCGATTGTGGTGGATCTCGCCGCCAGCACGGTAAACATCCGGTTGCGGTGGTGGGTGCATCCGCCACGGCAACTCGACGTCCTCAATGTCCAGGATACTGTCCTTGAAAGAGTCAAGACTGCTCTTATGGCCGCCGGTATCGACTTGCCTTTTCCGACGACACAGATTCTGTTTCACGACCAGACAGAAGAAACGGACGGAGACCGCGGCAGCCAAAGGGAAGGGTGGCCAAAAGGACAGGGTGCCGCACCCGGGCAAGCCGGGATCGGACGCATCATCTCCGGCATGGCAGTCCGGAGGAAAAGGGGCGGGGACAATGAAAGCTAGCAAAGCAGGGTGGGTATCGTTTGAGTCCCCCCGGCTTGCAGGCGTGCTTCTTGCACTTGTCACCGGAGTATGGCGCCCCGTCATATTTCCCCTCACTGAGCGTACTGCATGAATTATCTTCGCCGTATGGCCTTGTCGCTGCTTCTCAGCATTCTTGTCTTGCCGCAGGCTTTTGCGCAGCAGGCCGAGAGTCCCGATGAACTTGTCCGGCGGATAAGCGGGGAGGTGCTTGCCGCCGCGAAGACCGATCCGGAGATACAGGGCGGAAACCAGCGCCGCATCCTCGACCTGGTCACGGAAAAGATCCTGCCGCATGTCGACTTCGAGCGCATGACCGCACTGGCGGCCGGCAGGTACTGGAGACAGGCATCGCCCGAGCAGCAGCAGCGCCTGACGGAAGAATTCCGCGATCTCCTGGTGTACGTATATTCCGGCGCGCTGGCGCAGGTCGACGACGATAAAGTCATCGTGAAGCCGTCGCGCGGCAGGGACCGAGACGGCCTCGCCGAGGTATATACAGAGGTCGTGCAGCCGCGCGGACGTGAGCCGATCGAACTGAACTACCGGCTGGCGCGCGAGCCATCGGGCTGGAAAATCTACGACATGAGCATTCTGGGCGCCTGGCTGGTCCAGTCTTACCGGAGCAGCTTTTCAAGCCAGATACGAAACGGAGGCATTGAGGGGCTGATCCAGACGCTTGCCGAACGCAATGACCGGCTGGCGTCGAAGATGGCCTCGCGGGACGGCGCGCAGGCAAGTGGAAATTGACGACAATCATTGATCATGACGGCAGCTGCCCACGCAACCCGGGTCGCGTTTCTGGTACTCCTCTTGTGCGGTCAGGCATTCGCCTGGTCTGCCTCTGCGCGTGCGCCTGCCCAGCCGGCTGGTGCAGCACAGCGCGCAATCATGACCATAAAGAGCATAGGCGTTGGCCTGCAGGACGTTACTCCCGCAGTTGCCTCCTCGTTTGGACTCAGGAATGCAAGGGGTGCGATTGTGACGAAGCTGGAGCCTGGCGCAGCTTACGAAGCGGGCGTGCAGGTCGGAGATATTTTCCTGACAGTAGATGGGCACCCCGTGCCTGACGCCACTGGCATGGTCGGCCTCCTCGCGGCAGCCGACGATGGCAGCATCATCGAAACGGAGATATGGCGATCCCCCTATTCGATGCCGTTGAAGATCGTTCTCCCTGATGCCGGCGCCAGGCGAGATGCCGCCAAAGAGGAACGGGCAATGGCGCGGTCGAGTCCTATCGCGGGGCTCGTCGTGAGCGAGCTGAGTAGCAACGATCGGTGCCGACTCGGCGTCGACAGCGGCTTGCTGGTTGTGTCCGCCGATGGGGCGGCAGCTCAGGCTGATATCCGCCGGGGAGATGTCGTTCTCAGGTTGAACGCCGCAGCCCTGGTCCGCATCACCGATCTCTATGCTGCGGCAAAGGAGCTGGCAGGAAGGGAGGTTGCCTTGCTCATCCTGCGGGACGGGCAGCCCAGCTATCACGTAATTACTTTACCGGCGACTAAAAGATAACCCTCCGTCTTTAGGAGAAGCACGCGACATGACGATCATGTCGCCGAGCCATGCAAAGAGGGGAAAAGCTCCAGACTGCTCCAGTTGGAAGGCAGGAACATGCGCCCTTTACCGTGCGCTAAACAGCGAAAGCCTTGACACCCATGGCTATGGATACCAAAAAACGCGGAGGTCGCCTTGGTGTTCCAGCCATCCAAGTCGCCTCCGCCTTAACTGCCCCGCGAAGGACAGCAATCAGGATGCACGAGCAATGATGCAAGCTTCGTTCCTGCCGAAGGCAGTCCTCATCGGGCGGATGAAAACCTGCGTAGCATCCACAGCGCCGCTCGCTGGAGCACAACAAGGGCGCCGGTCACCGTAACCGCCATGCTGAACAACACGAGGTTGGATTCGTCTTCCGCACGCAGTCCGAAGCTGAGCGCCGTCGACACCGCCGGCGGGTGCATCGCATCGAGCATGATCATTGCGACGATTGCCAATACCATGGCGGTGCCGCCGGAAAGATAGCCCGAGCCCAGCGTCATGTACGTCAACAACCCGATGACTGCGGCGCCTATCTGCGCCAGAAACAGCGTGCGTACGTTGTTGACCGCATGCTCCGGGTCGAGGTAGATCAGGAAGGCACTCGACGCCAGTGAGGCAAACAGCAGCCGTTGGTTGCTCAGGACTTCGACAAACGCCAGCACAAGTAAAACGGTCGCCGTCGGCAGCAGGGCGAGAAGTACCTCTTTTCTGAGCCCGAGGCGGCGCCTGCGGGGAAGTTCGTTCATGAGCTTTTCCTTCTCGTACCGGGTGCTTTGATGCAAGCGGTTTTCTGGTCGCCGGTAGCGCACAGGCTATTCGCGCTGTGACCTGCCTGTCCAACGTGGCATGGCGGGATATCGTGCGGCGACCGCATGATTCGATAGAGGGCCGGGTGCATTGGCGGTGCCCCGGCCCCGTCAACTGCTACGCCATGCGCTTGGCGAGCGGTGGCTCATTGGCTCACTGGCCGCTGGACAGCTCCTGGGTGAGCGCGGCGGCTTCCTTGCTCGTGACCCGTCCGGCGACGATATCTTTCGCGGCGATCTTCGACTTGTAGAACGCTGCATTCTCATCGTCGTCGTAATTGACATCGGTGATGCCGACCGTGGCATTGGCAAATGCGCCCGCCGTGTCAGACCAGACGACGACATCGCCTTTGCCGGTTGCAGCACGCGCCTTGGCCGTGTAGTTCACGATGGTCAACCCGGCGTCCGCGGTTAACGAAAATTTGTTCTCCTGAGTGAAGCTCCGCACCGCCTTGTCGTTCATCAGCATCATGGCGATTGCGCCGACCTCGGCTCCTGCCTGCGCCCCGAGACTGACGCCGCCGATGTTGTAGAACACGGGATTACTCCATTTTCCACCGTTATTGGCGAGGAAAACCCCTTCACCGCCGCGAGCACCAATGCCCAGCCCGCCGCGGCCGTACTGCGGAACGATGAACACGCCTTTTGCCTGTTGCAGCAACTTCTGCACCTGCGGGTCGGACTCCATCTGCTTCACGACTTGCGTCGCGTTCCTGATCTGCTCGACCGTATCACCCGAGGCCTTTGCGCTACCGGATGCGCTGCTAGATCCGCTGCTTGATCCACTGTCTGCGGCACTGCCTGATGTGCTGCCGGCATCTCCTGACCGGGAGTTACTTGCACCGCTGGTTTCCGCGCTGGAACTGCTCGCCCCGCCGCCGACGTTTGAATCCGCGCCCGACTGCGTCCAGCCCACGGAGCCCCAGGCACCGATCAACAATGCGCATAGGGCGGCATTCGTACGTTTCTTGCACTTGTTTATGTTCATGGCCATTCTCCTTTGAACTTGAATTTCAAGATGGAACCGTCTGGATCGAAGCGTCCTGCCTCCAGCCAGACATGCGAGGAGGTGGTCATGCAAGATCCCGTCCAGCTCGGGCGGAAAATTGTTCGGCGCGCAGGCTAAGGAGTATCGGCCGATGCAGTGTGACAACCACACAGATGCTTCCGGCCGGTTGAAATTTCGACTGCTGTTTCGCTCATGCGCATGGTGGCACCAGGAAGACCGGCAGTGTCTCCCATGCAATCGCAAGAACCGAGAGCAGGGCAAGCATGCATGACACGACAGGCACGAAGCGCGGATCGCCTGCCGAGGGAAGGTTCGTTCTCATCCTGAGCTGGATTGCACCGATTGCCGCGAGACAAAGCAGTGTGGCGGCGCTGATCATCCATGCAGAAATGCTCAGGCCCATCCATTCTGCGCGGAGCGTTGGCCGCGCACAGAAGATGCCGTTGAAAATGTAGATGAACAGAAAATGTCCAGCCCAGATCAGTGGTCCGGAAAGCATCAAAAGGAATACGCGCGTAAAGCTGGCGGACATGGCGTCATCCGATCAGGCGTGGGAATGAATGGACCAGGGCAATGCCGACGACGCCCTGCGCGACCGCGTAATGCCAGTACAGCATGGTGTTGTCGAAGGTGACACGTCGTTCCGCATTCAGCTTGCCTGCCAGCGAGCGGGCCACGGTGTACAAGCCCATGAACGTGAGCACCACGACGAACACTCCCTGCAATCCGACAATCGTGTAGACCGCTGCCGCGTAGCCGCTGTCCTGCGGCCGCAGTCCGGTCTGCCACTGGCCATAGCCTTCAAGTGCCGAGGCGGCGGCCAGCATGGCGACGGCCGCCACGATGCCCAGGCGGAGCGCCCATCCGCCGCCAGTGCGTGAAAGGAGGCGGGCAAGATAGGCGATCACCCCGCTGCTTGCGAGCAGCAAAGCAACGGATGCGATCGGCCAGCCGGCGGCCGGCAGGCGCTCCGGGCCCGGCCAGACCTCGGGTGACACGGTCCACAGGAACAGGTAGGAAAACAGCAATGAGCCGAAAATGCTGCCTGACACCATGATCAGGATGACCATCGCCCACCAGGAGTGCGAGGACGAACCGGTCTGGTACACCGGCAGCGAGATGCCGCCACCGATGTCGACGGGTGGATGGTTATGGCCGGGATCGGTGTCCCACAGCCAGCGCAGGACCATCACGATGGCGAGGATGCCGCAGGCGAAAGCAGGGATGACAAGCTTGACCGTCAGCAGCAGGAAGAAGCCGGCGGTGCCGAATGCGGCCAGCACCGGCGGCCAGCTGGGTCCCGGCATCTGCAGCAGATACTGCGGGCGCGCGTCGATCGCGCTGGTGACGATGGTTTCCCGGCCACCGGTGGGCGCGTTGGGCAGGTAGTAACGGCCGGCGTGCACGTCTTCCGCCAGCCCCGGCTGGTCCCACAGCGGCTCGCGGCTGGTAATGATCGGAATGCTGCGCACGCCGAAGGTGTCGTTGGGGAGCCACTCCAGCGTGCCCGACTTCCAGATATTGCCCGCGTTCTGCCCGCCGGTCGGACGGAAGTTCAAGGCCAAGTCGATCAGAAACACAAGCACGCCGGCGGCGATCATGTACGCGCCCACCGTCGACACCATATTGAGGTCGCCCCAGCCCGAGGCTTCCGAATAGGTGTAGACCCGCCGCGGCATGCCGGCCAGCCCGGTGATATGCATCGGGAAGAAGGCGACGTTGAAGCCGATGAACATCAGGCCGAACGACCACTTTCCCAGCCGCTCGGACAAGGGCCAGCGGCTCATGAACGGGGCCCAGTAATAAAAGGCCGCAAACAACGGAAACACCATGCCGCCGAACAGCACGTAGTGCAGGTGGGCGACGATGAAGTAGGTATCGTGCGCCTGCCAGTCGAAGGGCACCACCGCGACCATCACGCCTGTGAGTCCGCCAAGCACGAAAATGAAGAAGAAACCCAGGATGAACAGCGTCGGCACCTTGAGCGGACGCAACCGCGTTGCCGCGGCGATGGTCGCAATCCATGCGAACACCTGGATGCCGCTCGGGATGGAAACGGCCATGCTGGCCGCCGAGAAGAAGCTCAATGACAACTGCGGGATGCCGGTGGCAAACATGTGGTGCACCCACAGTCCGAAGCTGAGGAATCCGGTAGCGAGCACAGCCAGCACGACAAGACGGTAGCCGACAAGGCGGCGGCCGGCCATCGCCGGGATGATCATCGACACCATGCCGGCGGCCGGCAGGAAGATGATGTAGACCTCGGGATGGCCGAAGAACCAGAACAGGTGCTGCCACAGCAGCGGATCGCCGCCCTTGTCGGCGATGAAGAAGGGCAGGCCGAACGCGCGCTCCAGCTCCAGCAGCGCCGTGCCGAGGATGACGGCGGGGAAGGCAAAGATGATCATGCCCGCGAACACCAGCATGATCCACGCGTAGACCGGCAGCTTGTCAAGCGTCATGCCGGGTGCGCGCGTGCGCAGGATGCCGACCGCAATCTCGATGGCACCCGCAATGGCCGAAATCTCGATGAAGCCGATCCCGAGCAGCCAGAAATCCGCATTGAAACCGGGCGAGTATTTGGAACTGGTGAGCGGCGGATACATGAACCAGCCGCCGTCCGGCGCGAGGCCGAAGAACAGGCTGCAGAAAAACACCAGGCCGCCGACCGCATAGGCCCAGTAGGCGTACGCGCTTAGCCGGGGAAAGGGCAGGTCGCGCGCGGCCAGCATATTGGGCAGCAGCAGCACGCCCATCGCCTCGACCGCAGGCACGGCGAACAGGAACATCATGACGGTGCCGTGCATCGTGAACATCTGGTTGTACACGGCGTGGCCGATGAGTTCGTTGTCGGGGACCGCTAGCTGCGTGCGCATCAGCAGTGCAAGCACGCCTGCGAGCAGGAAGAACAGCACGGCGGTGCCGATATACAGAAGTCCGATATAGGAATTGTTGACCACGGTCAGGAATCGCAAGCCTGGTGGCGGCTGCCAGATGCGCTTCAACTGATCGAGTTCACCCGCCGGGCGTGGCAAGGGGTTGGGCAAGCTTTTGTCGTTTTCTGCCATCAGGTTCCCTACCGTAGCTGATACAACATGAAGAGTCCGCCCGCGTAGGCGACAAGGATCGCGACCGAGTCGATGCCGAAACGGGCGATCGTGCGGTTGCGCCGCTCAATCAGGCCGACCAGGTAGATCGTCGTCATGAGGATGCAAAGCAGTGCGGCGAACAGCGAAAAGTTTCCCACTTCATTCAGTACCGGTCCGCCGCCATACACGGCGTCCACCAGGAAAATCAGCATCACGTTGAACAGGTTGGTGCCGAGAATATCGGAGATGGCCAGTTCATACTGGCGCAGGCGCATGGCGGTCGTGACGGTGCTGAGCTCGGGCAGGGAGGTTGCCAGCGAAAGCAATGCCACACCGACAAAGCTTTGGCCGAGCCCTGACTGGACAGCGATCGCGTCGCCCGTCCTGCTGAGGAAAAATCCGGCGGCAAGGATCGCCAGCGCGCAAAGGGCCGTCTTCAGGGCCAGGCTGCTCGCGGCCTGGCCCGCATCACCGGTACCCGCGTCGCTGGGCTCGGGACGCGTGACGCCGACGTCTTTCGGCTCCCATGCTCGATGCCCTTCGGATGTCGAAACATTCCAGATCGCAAAAACATAGGCAAACAGAATGCCCCACGCCCATACGCCGATTCCGCCCACCAGCACATCGCCCGTCACGATCGCAGCGGCAACGAGAACCAGCACGATCGTTCCCAGTGCCGCTTGCAGCAGAACCGAAGGTGAGGCTGAGATGACGGTCAGCGCATCCCTTCCAATGAATCCGTCCACGCCTGCCAGGATCGCCTTCTGCATCGCGACGCCGCCGAGCAGGTTGTTGACAGCCAGTGCAGGGGCTGCAGCGAGGGCGGAAACGACGGCTACCGCAATTTCCGGCAGCGAAGTGATTCCGCCCAGGAGCACGAGGCCGACCGCGACATGGCCGACGCCCGTCTTTTTCGCGATGGCGTCGGCGTAGCGCGTCACGCGCACGCCCGCCACCCAGACGATACCGGACGCCAGCGCGAAGACTGCGAAATTGATCCAGATGGCATGGTTTTCGAAATTGAGCAGGTCCATTGCGCCATCCCGCTCACTTCAGGCTTTCCATGTAGTGCGCAAGGGAGCGCAAGCCTTCGCCCGACAGCTCGTTAAATGGCGGCATCAGGTTGCCGGGTTTGATGTGCTGGTTGCCAGCGATCCAGCCCGCAAGTGCGCCGACATTCCCGGGCAGCACGCCCGCGCCGATGTTGTGCCGGCTGCCCACGTGCGTGAGGTCCGGGCCGAGCGTACCCGCGGCTTCGGTGCCGCGGATCGTGTGGCAGCGGGCGCATGCATGCATGAAGTATTGTTTCGCGGCCTGGAGCGATGCATCGCGCGGTTCCACGGCCGGTGCATGCTGTGCTGCCATCCAGGTCTCGAACGCCTGCGGCGTTAGCGCGAGCACATGAAAAGACATCTTGGCATGTTGCGTGCCGCAGTATTCCGCGCACTGGCCGCGAAAGACGCCCGGCGCATCGGCACGCACCCGCAGCCGGTTCACATGTCCGGGAATGGTGTCGATCTTGCCGGCAAGATTGGGCACCCAAAAGCTATGGATCACGTTGTTCGACTTGAGCAGGAAGTCGACAGGCTGACCGGCGGGGATGCGGATCTCGTTGGCGGTCTCAAAGAGCACCTTGCCGTCCGGATCGAGATAGCGAACCCGCCACCACCAGAGCTCTCCCATCACTTCGATACGGGCGGCAGCCGGCTCCTCGTTGCGCGCCAGCGCAGATGCGCCGATGAAGGTATAGACGAGCAGGGCCGTCAGCACGACGACGGGAAACACGATACCGGCACCGACGATGACAGTCCGGTTCGCCAGCCGGGCACGCAGGTGCGCGGGGCCGAGCAAGGCAATCGCAAGAACAATCATGACCACCACAAAGATCGCCGTGCCGCCGGTGAACAGCACCCAGGTCATCTCTCCTATCCGTGCGGCATGCTCGCCTTTTGGCGTCAGGGCAGACTGCAATCCCGCCTGGGCGAGGAGGGGCAGGAAGGCAAGACAGGCGGCGACGGTGATATATGCCATGCGATGTGTAGTTTTTTCACGATGGGCGGCAGGTCGGCATTTGCTGCGCGGAGGCGCAGGCAGACGCTGACGCTGTACGCCCGGACGGGGAGTGCGCCATCGCAAGCAGGTTGCGTACCAATTCATCGTGAAGCTGGGAATGCATGGCGGCGATCTGGCAGAGAAATTGCAGCGGGTGGAGCGGACTCATCCTTTCGCGCTGCACCATTCCGCTCAGCCATGCGAGATAAAACCGTTCTTCAATCCTGCTTGTTGGTCCTCGCCGTCACGGCGGTGAGGAGATAGACCGCGCATGCGACATCTACTCTGCATGATCGTGAACACCTGCAGCCTGGTGATCGTTCTCGCCGCATGCGGCGAGAACCGGGAAACAACCGCATACCTGGCCGCTGCCCGCGCCCAGCTTGCAGACGCGGATCCGGCACGCGGCAGCGCCGCGATCGCGCGACATGGCTGCGTTAGCTGCCATACCATCCCGGGCATCGGCGGACCGGGAAGCAATGTGGGCCCGCCGTTGGACAGGATCGCGACGCGCGCTTATATCGGCGGTGTCTTGCCGAACACGCCCGAGGCGATGGTGCAGTGGTTGCGCAACCCGCCGGCTGTCGATCCGCGCACCGCGATGCCGAACATGAACATCGCCGAACCGGAGGCGCGGGACATCGCTGCCTACCTGTATACGCTTGAGTAGAACTCACCGCACGCCCCGGATGAAAGCAAGAACCAGAACGATTGTCGCCACCCTCGCATTCGGGCTCGCCGCAGGACTTGCCGGGGGCGCTGCGGTCGTCTATGGCGGCATCTACGACATCAGCGCAACAGAGCAGCACACCGGACCGGTCTACCGTCTGATCGATCTCGCGATGCGGCGCGCGGTCATGTTTCGGTCTTCCGGCATCGAGGTGCCCGACCTGTCGCAAGCCGAGCGTACCCGCAGCGGCTTTGCGCATTACCGCGCCCACTGCCTGGAATGCCACGGCGCGCCGGGCGTCGCCCCACGGGGCGTGGCGATGGGCATGACGCCCGCTCCGGCCAACCTGGTGTCGACCGCCCGCGAATGGCAAGCCGCGGAGATCTACTGGGTCGTGCGCAACGGCATCAAGATGAGCGGCATGCCGGCGTGGCAATACCGGCTGAGCGACCGGGAGATATGGGACATCGTCGCCTTCGTCAAGCTGATGCCGGGCATGTCGCCGCAAACCTTCGCACAGTGGGACAGCACGATCGGCGACCCGCAGCCGCAGGAAAAACGCGCACCGGCAACGGTCCAGGTACAGGATGTGAAGCTCGGCAGTGCCGACGCCGGCCGGCGTGCGCTGCAGCAGTACCTTTGCGTGACCTGCCACCAGATTCCCGGTATCGTCGGCGCGAACCGCCACGTCGGCCCGCCGCTTGCCGGCGTCGCCACCCGCATGTACATCGCCGGCGTCCTGCCCAACACGCCAGGAAACATGGTGCTCTGGATTCAACACCCGAAGCGCGTCAATCCGCTGTCAGCAATGCCGGACCTCGGCGTGACCGGGCAGGATGCGCGGGACATCGCCGCGTTCCTGTACACACTAAAGGAAAGCGAATAGCACACGCTGGTACAGAACCTGCCTTCTTCCTCACACGAACACAGACGGAGTGCCGAATGGAAAAGATGTCACGCCGATCGTTTTTCAAGATTGCCGGGGTCGCGGCGGCGAGCAGCACGGTGGCCGCCGGCGCTGCGGCACAGGGCCTGGTCGGCAATGCACCGACGCCGGCGGCGGCTGTACCGCAATACGATGCCTACGTCTTCCTTAACACCGAGGAGGCACGCCTCGTGCGCGCCGCCGTCGCCCGGCTGATCCCCGAGGACGACAACGGACCGGGCGCACTGGAAGCCGGCGTTCCGACCTTCATCGACCGGCAGCTGGCTGGCGCCTGGGGGGCCGGCGAGCGCCTGTACCGCAGCGGCCCATGGCAGGAAGGCGACGAGACGCAGGGGTACCAGCTCCCTTTTACGCCGGCAGAACTGTTCCGCAAGGCGCTGCGCGGCATACGCGACGACCTCGCCCGCCGGGGCCGGCCGCCTTTCGCCGAGTTGCCGGAAGCGGAACAGGACCGCTATCTCAAAGACCTGGAAGCGGACAAGATCCAGCTCGACGGCATTCCCGGGAAGGAGTTCTTCGAATCGCTGCTTTCCCTGACCATGGAAGGCTATTTCAGCGATCCGGTCTACGGCGGAAACAAGGACATGGTGGCGTGGAAGATGATCGGTTTTCCCGGCGCCTATGCGTCCTTCTACGATCTGGTTGACCAGCACGGCGTGCTCTACACGCGAGCGCCGATCAGCATGGGCGACGACGGCAAGGGCAAGATCCACATTCATCCGGCGAAGCCCACGCACGCGGCCACGGGAGGGAAGTGAAGATGGCGACACGCCTGCCCGAGACGGATGTGGTTTTGCTGGGTGTCGGCCTGGTGGGGTCGATCCTGGGACGCGAACTGACGAAGGCCGGCTTGAAGGTCGTCGGCCTGGAACGCGGCGAGCCGCGCTTCACGGTGCCGGACTTCCAGGGGCCGCAGATCCACGACGAGCTGCGCTATTCGATCCGCAAGGCGCTGATGCAGGACAGCGCGAAGGAGACCATCACCTTCCGCCGCAACGCGGACATGGTTGCGTTGCCGGTGCGGCGCTGGGGCAGCTTCCTTCCCGGCACCGGGCTGGGCGGCGCGGCGGTGCACTGGAACGGCCAGACCTACCGCTTCCAGGATTCCGACTTCCAGTTCCGCTCGCGTACCGTCAGCCGGTACGGCAAGGGATTCATCAGCGATGACATTCTCGCGCAGGACTGGGGCATCACGGCGGCGGAGATCGAGCCGTACTACGACCGTTTCGAATACCTGCTCGGTGTCTCCGGCAAGGCGGGCAATATCAAAGGCAAAAAAGTAGAAGGCGGCAATCCGTTCGAGGATCCGCGCTCGCGTGACTATCCCACGCCGCCGATGAAGGAGCCGTACGGATCGGCCATGTTCCGCAAGGCCGCCGCCGGGCTGGGCTACCATCCGTTTCCCCAGCCGTCGGCGAACCTCAGCCAGCCCTACACCAACCCCGAGGGCATGCGCCTGTATACCTGCATGTTCTGCGGCTATTGCGAACGCTTCGGCTGCGAGCACTTCGCCAAATCGTCCCCGCAGACGGTGCTGCTTCCCGTCCTCCTGAAAGACAAGAACTTCACATTGCGCACCCAATGCCATGTCCTGCGGATCAATCTCGACAGCACCGGCAAGCAGGCCACCGGCGTCACCTACGTAGACCCGATGGGGCGGGAAGTGGAACAGCCGGCGCGGCTGGTCATCGTCGGTGCCTTTGCGCTCAACAATGTTCGCCTGCTCCTTCTGTCGGGAATCGGCAAGCCGTATGACCCAAAGACGGGCGAAGGAGTTGTCGGCCGCAGCTATGCATACCAGACCATGAGCTCGGCGAAGGTGTTCTACGACGAGAGCGTCAACATCAATCCGTTCATGCGCTCGGGCGCCAGCGGGACAGTGATCGCGGATTTTGTCAGCGATAACTTCGACCACGGACCACACGGTTTTGTCGGCGGCGCCTATATCGGCGAGGTGATGTCAAACGGACGCCCGATCGAGTTCCACCCGACGCCGCCGGGCACGCCCGCCTGGGGCGGCGAATGGAAACGCGCCGTTGTTCGCCATTACAACCATACCTCGGTGCTGAGCGTGCACGGCAGCTCCGTTGCCGTGAAGAGCAACTACCTTGACCTGGATCCGACCTACAAGGATGCGTGGGGCTTGCCGCTACTGCGACTGACCTTCGATTTTCCGCAGAACGACATCAAGCTCTCCGCCTATATCACGGAAAAAGCGAAAGGCATCGCCCGCGCGATGGGCGGGCAGCAGGTTTCGGCCGAGCCCAGAAAACCGCCATACAACATCACCGAGTATCAGACCACGCACAATACCGGCGGCACCGTGATGGGCAACGATCCGTCGACCAGCGTCGTCAATCGTTACCTGCAGAGTTGGGACGTACCGAATGTATTCGTCATCGGCGCATCGAACTTTCCGCAGAATGCCTCCTATAACCCGACCGATACGATCGGCGCACTGGCGTACTGGGCAGCGGACGCCATCGTCAGCCGCTACCTGAAGTCACCCGGCCCGCTGGTGCACACATGAGCGCCGTCCGACACATGTGCCGGTTGCTCACGGCGATCCTGGCCACCGCAGTTGCCATCCCGCTGAGTGCACAAGTCGCTCCGGGCAGCGCGCCTGAGCCGGATGCGAGGGCGGCCGGCGAGCGACTCGCCCTGAGGGGAGCGCAGGGCATTGCCGCATGCAGTACCTGCCACGGCGCGCTGGGCGAAGGCAGCGTGCGGGCCGGCATCCCGAGGATCGCCGGCTTCTCGCGGTCTTACCTGGCGCTTCAGCTGCAAAGCTTCGCCAACGGCCGGCGTGATAACAAGACAATGAGTCCGATTGCGCGCAAGCTGGATGACCGGCAGATCGAGGCCGTCTCCGCCTACTACGCAAGAGTAACCGCGCCGCCGGCGCTCATGCCGAGCCGCCCAGACGAGCGGCAGCTGGAACGCGGCCGCATCCTCGCCATGGTCGGCGACGAAGGGCTGCGGCTGCAGGCCTGCATCAACTGCCATGGCCCGGCCGGGACCGGTGAGCCGCCGCGCTTTCCCTATCTCGCCGGGCAGCACCGCGCGTATCTTGTTTCCGCGTTGAAGGATTGGAAAGAGGGCAAGCGCAAGACCGATCCGAGCGGGAACATGAATGAAATAGCGCGCCTGCTCAATGACGAGGACCGCGCGGCGGTGGCGGCGTACTTTGCCGTCCAGGCGCCGCCGGTTCCGGCGGAAGAACGCGTCAACATCCCGATGGGGTCGATCGAACGACCGACACGACCAGCGGCGGCCTCGATGGCAACGCCGAAATCCACGAAAGGGATCGGCGTCGAGCAAGGCGCGCCAACCACGGGCGGCAATCAGGGGCCGGGCGGCGGAAGCGGGGCAGGGGGGAATGCGTCGCGCAGCGGCAGTGGAGGAGATCAGTAGGATACGGTCCGTTGAACCGAGGCATTCCGGCCATGTTGTTCTTTCAACTGCCGAATGCTCCGTCGGCAGTAGCCGCCTCGGGCGCAAGAACAGGCCTCACGAAGCATCCTCCCTGCGCTTTTCATCGTCGGGCCGGAGTTCGGCTCTTTCTGCATCCGCTTCAAACATCGCCCGCTGCGCCCGCACCTGTTCGGTCGGATCGTGTATTTTTTGCTCTTCCCTGGCCTTATGCGTGTAACGCTGGAAAAGAACCAAAGGGGTAGTCACAAGCGCCAGCGCCCCGCCGAATTGCAGCGTGGCTACCGGGTCTTCCCACCGGATAAAGTGCTCGAGAAACGTCACGCCGAGAATGACAACAATGACACTCACCACTTTTGATTCCAGATCATTGAGCGTTTGCACCCCAAGCGAGACGGTGATATTGAGGGGTGCCACGAACAGGCTGTAAAGGCCGACTCCGATAATGTAGAACACCACTGCCTTGAGCATGACACTCACGATCTCCAGAAATTCGACGGTCAGCCTCGTCGCACCGAGGTTTCCGGCGATCAGGTCTTTCCACGCGCCCCAGACACCCGCAATGGCCTGAATCGCGCCGAACACAAATAAAGATAGCGCCACTAGCAGGACGGCGACCACGGCCAACAGCACAATGTAGCGGCTGTGCCCGATAAGCTGGCTGAACCGATCGATCGGCTCGGAGGAATGTTTGTTTTTTGGCCTCATGCGCGAAATGGGAAAACAGGAAAGGGCAGCACGCCTCGCTGCAGTGCGCCCCCATTGCAGCAAATCGCGTGCCCAGCACCGTGATGATTTGCAATTTCTGCACTCACGGACTTCGGGGCTCTGCTCCACAACATGAATGTGTTGCTCTTGATGTCAATTCCCGCTATCGCCTTGGCGGGCACGCTAGTTGCTGATCTTTCGTCTTTGCCACAGCATCGCACCGTGGCATGACGTTGGACTGAAGCTCAGGTTGAAGCCTGTGAATACCAAGGAATGCTGGTTCATCGGAGAATGCATGATTGAGCTGCGGCATGCAGGCGAGGGCTTGTTGCGCCAGTCATTTGCAGGCGACGTCTACAACACCGCCGTCTATTTCCACCGGCTTGTCCCGGTCGGTCGTACCTGTTTCGTCAGCGCAGTGGGCACGGACCGCATGAGCCGGGCGCTTCTGGCGCAAGCGGAAAAACACGGCCTCGACACCGACTACATCACGGCCGCCGGGACCAAACCGCCCGGGCTCTACTTGATTACGCTTTCCGAGGGCGGGGAGCGATCCTTCCTTTACTGGCGGAGCGAATCGGCGGCGCGGCAGATGCTCGATCCGGCGCACGTCGACCGACTCCTGTCGCGCGCTCACGCATGCACCATGCTCTACTTCTCCGGTATTACCCTCGCGATCCTGGACGATGACAGACGCAAGCGGCTACTTGCGTTGGCAGCAGCGGTGAAATCCCACGGCGGCTGGGTCGGCTTCGATAGCAATTACCGGCCAGCATTGTGGCAGGGCAAGGACGAAGCCCGCCACTGGAGCAATCGCGCACTCGCCGTGGCCTCACATGCCCTCGTCACCTACGACGATGAAGCGCAACTGCATGACGATGGAACCGCAGCCATCACGATGTCACGTACGCTTGCCAGCGGACCAGTCGAGTCCGTCGTGAAACTCGGGAAGGAAGGATGCCTGGTACAAGCGGCGACAATGCGCAGCGCGATGAGCGTGCCTGCGGAAAAGGTCGAACCGGTGGACACGACTGCGGCAGGCGATTCATTCAATGCCGCCTATCTCGCTGCACGACTTGGTGGCGTATCCCCGGCAGACGCTGCACAGGCCGGCACCAAGCTGGCCGCGAGAGTCATACGCATCGCCGGGGCGATTATCGAAGAGTGATGCTACGCAACATCCTCCTCTCCCGCGCCATCAGTGCGCCGCCGGCGGACCACCGATCTTGCCCGGCTTCGTCAGCCAGATCAGGCCGGTCAGGCAGAAGAAGGCAATGGCACAGTAGAAGAAAAACTCGTTGGTTGCCATCATCAGGCTTTGCGCATTCAGCAGGCGCTCGACGACGCCGAAGGCTTCCTGGCGTGTCATGCCGCCGGCCTGCAGCGTAGCGAGATATTGATTGGTCGCGTCGGAGAACGCCGTCACGTGCTCGCTCAGCTGCGCATGGTTGCGCGAGGCAAGATGATCCCACGAGGTCACACTGATCGCAGTCCCGATTGCGGCGCCCAGCGTGCGCAGGAAGTTCGACAGGCTCGATGCGGCCGCCATGTGATCCGGCGTGATATTGGACAGCATGATGGTCTGCACCGGCAGGAAGAAGCAGGCCATTCCCAGGCCCTGCACCAGGCGCGGATTGACGATATTCCAGAAGGTCACATCCAGCGTCATCTGCGTGTTCCACAACGACACGCCGCCCATTACGAGGAAGGCGAAGGTTGCCAGCGCGCGCAGGTTGAGCCGGGCGACATTGCGTCCGATGATGGGCGCCAGGATCAGCATGAAGAGACCGATCGGCGCCATCGCCATGCCCGCCTGCGTGGAGGTGTAACCCATCACCAGTTGCAGCCACAAGGGAACGATCACCACGGTGCCGAAGTAGGTCATGAAGCCCACCGACAGCACGATCACGCCAAACCGGAAGTTCTTGTCGTTGAACAGATGCAGGTCGACGATAGGATGATGCGAGGTCAGGACCCAGGCGATGAAGAAAGTCAGCGTGACCACCGCGATGACGGCCAGCGCGACGATGAACGGCGAGGCAAACCAGTCATAGTCCTTGCCGATCTCGAGCATCAGTTGCAGGCTGCCGACGCCGACCACCAGCAGGATCAGCCCGACGACATCGAGCGGAACCTTCACGATCGGCGCTTCGCGCTTGCGCATCAGTGTCCAGACGGTGATGCCGCCGAACAGGCCGATCGGAATATTGATCAGGAAGATCCATGACCAGTGATAGTTGTCGCTGATGTAACCACCGAGCAGCGGCCCGGCAATCGGTGCCAGGATCACCGTCATCGCCCACAACCCCATCGCCGCACCGCGCTTCTCGGGCGGGAAATTGCGCACCAGAAGGGTTTGCGACAACGGCACCATCGGTCCGGAGACAAAGCCCTGCAGCAGGCGCAGCGTTACCAGCATCGGCAGGTTGACCGAAAACGCGGCGAGCGCCGACATCAGGGTGAACAGGAGGACCGAAATCGTGAACAGCTTCACCTCGCCGACGCGCCGCGCAAGCCAGCCGGTCAGCGGCACCGCAATGGCCGCGGCCACCGAATAGGAGCTGATGATCCAGGTGCCCTGGCTGGACGACACGCCAAGCGCACCCGCGATGGTGGGAATGGATACGTTCGCGATCGTGATGTCGAGGATTTCCATGAAGGTCGACATCGCCGTCGCGATGGTGAGCATGACCAGCGGCGCACCATGCAGAGGTGCAGCCGCCTGTTGTCCGCCCGCTGGTGAAGTAGCCATCGATCGATTCCTACTTCAGGTTGGCGGCAATGATGGTATCGGTGCGGGCCTTGGCGGCCGTCGCGACGGAGCTGTCGGCCGACTCGTACGCGGTCAGTGCACCGGCAACAGGCGCCTGGTCCAGATGCGTGCCTTGCTGCTCATGCAGATCGACTTCGGCGCGCATTGACAGGCCAACGCGCAGCGGGTGCTCGGCAAGCTGCTTCGGATCGAGCGTGATGCGCACGGGGACGCGCTGCACCACCTTGATCCAGTTGCCGGTCGCGTTCTGTGCGGGGAGCAGGGAGAAGGCCGCACCAGTGCCGGCGGCAAAGCCGGCGACCTTGCCGTCGTACTGCACCTTGCTGCCGTAGACGTCGGCGGTGAGTTTGACCGGCTGGCCGACGCGAATTTCGCGCAGTTGCGATTCCTTGAAGTTGGCGTCGACCCACAGTGCATCGAGCGGGACGATCGCCATCAGCGGCGTGCCGGGAGCGACGCGCTGGCCAACCTGCACATTGCGTTTTGCCACTTCGCCACCGGTGGGCGCGTACAGCGTGGCGCGTGCCTGCGCCAGCATGGCTTCCTGCACGCGTGCAACGGCGCGTTGCACGTTGGGATGATTGGCGACGGTGGTGCCGTCCGTGAGCGCGCGGCCCGACGCGAGTTGTTCGCGCGCTGCATTCACTGCTGCCAGCGCGGTGGAGACGGCGCTTTCGGCATGATGGATTTCCTCGCCGGAGACGGCCCCGGAACCGGCCAGTGCCTTGCGGCGTGCAAGGTCGTCGCGTGCGCGGGCCAGCTCCGACTCGCGCATGGCGAGCGTGGCACCGGCCTGGGCCTGCGTTGCGTACAGTGTCCTCACCTCGCGTACTGTCTGCGCCAATTGGGCTTCGGCCTGGGCAAGCGCGACGTCCGCATCCGCTGTGTCGAGCATGACCAGCGGCTGGCCTGGTTTGACGATGGCCGTGTCGTCGGCAAGGATCTTCCTGACTGTACCGGCGACCTGCGGCGTCACCTGCACCACGTTGCCCTGAACATAGGCGTTGTCGGTCTCTTCGATATAACGGGCAATCATGGCCCAGTAAGCGAGGTAGGCAAGACCGGCAGCAGCGAAGAGTGTGGTAATGGTGAGCAAAACCTTTTTGCGCTTCGGAGTACCGGCGCTGGCCGATGCTGCCGGCGCATTGCGAGGCGCTGCGTTGTCTGCGGATGAAGATGCGTTCATGGGGTTTCCTGATTGGACTCTTTTAATGTGTTTGTGCTGTTGTGGCTGCCTGGCTTCCTACCTGATTGCCGGGGCGACGTTCGTGGAACCCGCCGCCCAGGGCGCGTAACAGGGAAATCTGCAGATCGTCTCGGCGCGCGTGCAGGAGCGACATGGCACGGCGCTGCGCGAGCAGTTGCGACTCGACCGTGAGCACCGTGAGGTAGGGCGACAGTCCGCCCTGGTAACGCAGCATGGCGAGCCGATGGGCTTCTTCCGCTGCGTTCAGCGCTTCCTGCGCGGCGTCTTCCTCACGCGCGAGGTCTGCCAGTCTGACAAGCTGTTCCGATACCTCTTGCGCAGCATTGAGCACCGACTGGTTGTACTGGGCGATAGCGGCATCGACGTCACTCATCTTGCCCGCGTAATTGGCACGCAGCCTGCCTGCATCGAAGATCGGGAGGCGGATCGCAGGGCCGATGCTGTTGGTGAAGCTGCCGGCATCCAGCAGCCGGTCGAGGCCGATGGCCTGGAAACCGATCATCGCGTTGAGGTTAATGTTCGGATAGAACTGCGCCTTTGCCGCTTCGGCGTCGCCTGTTGCTGCTGCAATGCGTGCGCGCTGCGCGGCGAGTTCCGGGCGACGTCCCAGCAAGTCCAGCGGCAAGCTCGCCGGCACTTGCGCTGCTGCCGGGCGCGTCGCCGGGCGGCTGATACTGTCGGCGGCTGACGGCATGTCGCCGGCGAGGGCGGCGATCTGCAGGCGGGTGACTTTCATTGCGGTGGCGAGCTGCTCCAGTTCGACCTTCAGCGCGGCCACGTTGGTGTCGGCTTGCTTTACTTCGACCTGGGTATCGAGTCCATTCGCAACGCGCTGGTCGACCAGGCGGCGAATGTCCTGGCGCTGCTTCAGGGTGGACAGGAGCACATCCTGCAGATCGTACTGACCGGCGAGCTGCAGATACGCGCGCGCGATGGACGTCGTCAGGGCAAGGCGGGCGGCAGCATGGTCGAACTCGGCCGCCTGCAGTTGTTTGCCCGCAGCGCGAATCAATGCGGCGTTTCGCCCCCACAGGTCAAGATCCAGGCCGAAGTTGACCGCTGCCAGTCCCTGGCTGACGTATTCGCCGCCTTTGCCCAGCGGCGGCTTGGGAACGAGGTAATTCTCGGACTGCCGGCCGTAAGAGGCATCGAGCGCGCCATTGACTTGCGGGCGATCGGCCGCGCGGGCGATGCCGGCGGCTGCCTGTGCGTGCGCAATGCGCGCCTGTGCGCCGGCAAGGGAAGGGCTGTTCGATAGCGCATGGTCGATCAACCGATCCAGCTGGGCGTCGCCAAATGCCGTCCACCAGGCGTCATTCGGCCAGCTCGCGTCTGCGGTGCCGGCCAATGTGGACGGCATCTCCACACGGTCCAGCGGTTGTTGTGCCGGCGCGAGCGTCTGGAAACTGACGCACGCCGAAAGCAGCGCCGGGAGGAGGGCGATGCCGGTTCTTCGTAAGGTCTTGTTCATGTTGTTATGCGTTATTGATCATGCGGCGCAGAAAGGACTTGAACTGCTCCACTTCTTCCGGAGTGAACTCACGCAAATGGTGGTTCAGCAGTTCGACGGCCACTTCCTTCATGCGGTCGGCGATTTGCCTGCCCTTGTCCGTCAGCGCCACCTCGACGATGCGTCTGTCCGCACTGCTTCGGCTGCGCTGTACGAAGCCTTTTTCTTCCAGGCGGTCGAGCATGCGGGTCATGGCGCCCGTGTCGGTCATGCTCGAACGGGCCAGATCGGCTGCAGTGCTCGGTCCGTTTTGCAGCCGAGAAAAGATGCCGTACTGCGCATGCGTCATATCGAACTCCGCCAGGCGTCGGTCTACGCTGACGGCGAGCTGCGTGCCGGCCCTCTTGAGGAGGTAACCGATGCTCTCTTCGAGTGAATAGGTTTGGGTGGAATAGGGTTTCGTCATCGTTGTTTCCAAGGCTTGGGCGCAATATACCTGCCTAGGCAGCGACAGTCAAGGCAGTGGGTGCCGAGGCAGCATATTGCCAGATGCAAATTAGGTGTGTTCTTCGGAGAGCGCCCGGGGGAAAGTTTCGCCACATGGGGTCATGCCGTTGAGTTAGGAGCGTTCTTGAGGACGATCAACACCGAGGCAGGACATTGACCGTTCAGTCGAATTGTCGGCCGGGCCGTTCGCCTTTCCAGAGGGTGAGCTCACGCGGCTGAAGGCGTTGTAGGAGGGCCGGCAGTTTCCCTGCACCCATGCTACGGGAGCCCGGTGCAGTTCGTACTGAATCACTGGATCAGACGGAAGGCACGAATAAAGCGGATTTCGGCTGGGGCAGCATTTGATGCGTGCAATCGGCTTTGGCCATTTCTCAGTCTGAGTAGACTGTACGCTGTTAGCGGCGTGGGCTTTGGTCGGTAGTAGGTAGTTTTGTGTCTGCCGGTTTGTACCGGTTCTGCGAATACGTTCTAGCCAACGGCGCACTCGCGCCACGCAGTTTACATAATATAAATTATGCGTATTAAACATCTAGAGCTAGATCAGAACCCTCAATCCGATTTTGATCTATACTGTACGTCCATACAGTATACGGATGGACATTCATGATGAACCGAATGACTCTCTTTGAAGGATACAAGCTGATCGCCGTCAAGGAACGGCTTGCACTCGCCGTGAATTCTATCGCGGAGCGCCATCGAACTGAGGGCCGCGTCCTCACCTGGCGTCTCGTGCATGAGATCGAAAAGGAAGCAATCAAGACACTGGAAGAAGCTGGCGATCTGGATATCAAGTACATCCGGATGGTTCGTTCCTCGCGCTGGGGCTATGTTCCCAAGGTCGATCAAGTGGCAGACTTGAAGAGTCATAAGGCCTTGCCGGTCGCGCTTACGATGATCCAGAACGCGTATTTCTCCTGCCATTGACTGCGACCGACTGCCCGACCCGTCCAAACTTGCAGGCAGCGTCTAGGCGGTCTGCCCTGTAATCAAGCACAAGTCGATTTCACAGATTGCGGATCTTCATTTGCCGAACTGACAATCGAAGCGACGACGGTCTCCATGTTTTCAGCCTTTGAAAACTCGCCCCGGCGGCCATGTGCGCCGACACGTCTAGTCATTGCTCCACACTCGCAATGCGTGGTCAAGTCAGAGATTCGCCAAAGTAAACGATTGAACGGATTGTCAAAGCGACTCAGTCCGCGATAAAACTTGATTACCGACTGAAAGTATTTTATTTAATGTGATTTCTGCGTAGTTTGCGCAAGCCTCTGATTCTGAATCGATATCTCGCAAATCACGTGTTTTTGGCTCGAGCTAGAAAGCACTTTAAGTTCCCGCTTTACCTTATGAACATGTTTTGGAAGTTGCGGTTTTCTCGAGAACCAGAGTGCCAACTTGTCATCCGCACAGCTGGAGAAAAATGGAAGAAAAGGAGACAAGGCGGATCACAAAATCGATGATTCCACCGTCTCTGGGGCTGCAGCTTGTCGACAAAACTTTTACTTGGTCACATGTGCCACGCTTACTGCCCGTCGTCCACCGCAGCCAATCTCGCACCACCGCTGCTTGCCGTATCTGGCGCATTCCGCGTGTCGGAAGGTCCCTCTGCTTCCCCGCCTCGCTCGCTGATAGCCAGGATAAATGCCGAATAGCTAACGCCCCTTCTGCAGGCGGTTGCACGACGCACGCCTAGAACCGCCCTGCCCTTTAATCTTCCTGCTGGTTTCAGCGCTCGCCGCGGATGTAATGCTCGAGTTGCTCGATGATGAATTGCTGCTCAGAGATGATGTCCTTGACCAGATCGCCGATGGAAATCAACCCGATCAGCTCGCCCTTTTCCATGATGGGGAGATGACGCAGGCGATTCTCGGTCATCAGTGCCATGCAGTCTTCATTGGTGTGCTCCGGGGTGACGTACATGACCGGAGAGCTCATGATGTCTCGCACGCGCGTATTTTCGGATGAGCGGCCTTTCAGCACGACCTTCCGTGCGTAGTCGCGCTCAGAAACAATTCCGACGATTTTCGAGCCTTCAGTCACCACGAGCGCACCGATGCTCATTTCTGCCATCAGTTTTAGCGCCTCCCAGACGCTGGCCTCCGGTGCGACCGAATAAACGGACTTGTGTTCCTTGGCGCGAAGAATCTGTGCAACTGGCTTCATGGCATGTCTCCTGTCAGTATGTAATTGGTTTTTTTGCTCGGCTATCCCTGGATGCGTCATGTTCAGACACGGGACACTCAGGATTACTTTATTAGCCGGGCTTGACACTGAGGTGCATCAACGACCTTGTCCGACCGTCAATAATGAAAAAGATCGACCTGGCGATACACTTCCCACATTACTTGAAGTAATCGAAAAAAGTCATTGAATTGTCGATGGAATGATCGCAAAAAAGCGCAAGCTTTGCCGACATGCAGAAGCAAGATCAAGGGCTTGGAGGACGGTGCTTCGCGCAGCTCCGTCGAGGGCGCTACGGACAGTCAATGAAGAGGCCAAGAGCCACGCGGCCACCCTCCTGGCGGCCGCAGCGCATGAAAAACTGAATAAAGGCTTAACGTGCCTTGGAGAGAATCACCAGCCAGCGGCGGAACAACAGGAGTTCCAGGTGGCCTGCCTCGATTCCGGTACTGCAATCGAGGATTGGACTGACATGGTAGTAGCGCTTGCGGAAGTCGCGGCAGACGAAGATCTCGCGCCGCCCCAGGCGCAACAGGAACGACGTCGGTGCATATTCAAGGCCGAAACGCGGGGCCAAAGGATTGTGTAGTTGTGCCATGGCAGTCCTCCTCTCTCAACAGCAATGAATGGAGTGTTACTCTACCACAACTACTGTACAAATCAACAGCACTGTAAAAACATCCAGCCTGCTGCGTCATAAACCTTCAGATTTCCACTTGTGTTCCCAATTCGATAACGCGGTTGCTCGGCACATGATAGTAATCGGCGGCATCGCGTGCGTTTCGTGACATGACGGCGTACATCGACTCCCGCCACAGCGCCATTCCAGCCCCGACTTTGGGGATCACGTTTTGCCGCGAAATGAAGAAGGAGGTCGACATCATCTCAAACTCCAATCCGTGTTCCTTGCACAACTGCAGCGTTGCCGGAATATCGCGCTCGTCCTTGAAGCCGAAATGGACGCTGACCTGGTAACAGTCGTGTCCAAGCGCCTCGACCTTGACGCGCTCCGATGCAGGCACGTAGGGAATGTCGGCGTTAAAAACCGTCAGGAAGACGGTCCGTTCATGCAGCACCTTGTTATGGACGAGGTTGTGGAGCATTGCATGCGGCACGCCATCGCCTTCCGCACGGAAGTAGACAGCGGTGCCCTCAACCCGCACCGGCGGGCTGACGAACAGCGACTGAAGGAAATCCTCCAATGGGATCAGGTGCTTGCGCAGATTTTCATAGACGAGCCGCCGTCCGTCGCGCCAGGTCAGCATGAGGGTCACCATGACTGCGGCGAGCAGCAGCGGGAACCAGCCGCCATGAATGATCTTGAGTGTGTTCGCCGAGAACAGGGAAATGTCGATGGTGAAGAAAAATCCGGTCGCGGCCGCTGCCAGGAGCAGGTTGTAGCGCCAGCGATAGCGGATCACGAAGAAGGTCAGGATGGTCGTCATCAGCATTGTCGCCGTCGCAGCGATACCGTAGGCGGACGCGAGGTTGGACGATGAACCGAAGCCCACGACAGCGAGCAGCACGACCGTGAGCTGCAGCCAGTTCACCAGCGGGATATAGATCTGGCCCATTTCACGCTCGGAGGTATACATCACCCGCATGCGCGGCAGGAAGCCGAGCGCGATCGCCTGCTGCACGATGGAGAAGGTACCGGAGATGGTCGCCTGCGAGGCAATCACGGTGGCCATCGTTGCAAGCACGACGAGGGGATAGATGCTCCAGGGGCCGAGTTGCTGGTAAAAGGGATTGGAAACGGCTTCCGGGTTGGCCAGCAGCAGCGCCCCCTGCCCCAGGTAATTGAGCGCTAGAGCCGGGAACACGACTGCAAACCACGCCAGACGAACCGGCTTTCTGCCGAAATGTCCCATGTCTGCATACAGCGCCTCGGCGCCGGTAAACGCCAGTACGATGGCGCCGAAGGCAATGAATGCCAGCCAGCCATTCGCTTCCAGAAAGCGCGCGCCATGGACCGGGTTCAGGGCAGCCAGGATGGATGGCTGGTCGATGATATTGACGATGCCCATCGTGGCCAGCGTGAGGAACCAGACCAATACGATCGGGCCGAACCACTTGCCGATGCCGCCGGTGCCGTGGTGCTGCAGCATGTACAGGCCGACCAGCACGGCGACCGTCGTCGGCACGACATACGGCTTTAGCGCCGGCGTCGCGACTTCCAGCCCTTCTATCGCCGACAGCACGGAAATCGCAGGCGTGATGACCCCGTCGCCAAAGAACATCGCCGTACCGACCAGGCCGGCAAGCAGCACGACAGAGAACCAGCGCGATTGCTGGGACACGGACGACAGGGCAAGCGCCACCAGGGCAATGATGCCGCCCTCACCCCGGTTATCAGCGCGCAGGATCAGGACGACGTACTTCAACGACACGACGATGATCAGGCCCCAGACGATCAGCGACACGACGCCCAGCACATTGGCCGGACTCAGCGGCAGGCCGTGAGCCTCCGCAAATACTTCCTTCATCGTGTACAGGGGACTGGTGCCGATATCGCCGTAGACGATGCCGATGGCGGCAAGCGTCAGGGCCTTGAGGCTGTTTTTCGCATTTTCCGTTGTCACGCAACACCCTTATAGCGAGCTCGCCGGAGCTATGCACTTTCCGTGCCGGCGTGATGCCAAAGCGGCAACACTTGCAACGAGCGTAATAGGAGGGCGAAAAGATACCGTGTTTCGCCGAAAAAGTCTTTTCGGGGATATCTCTGCCTCAACCGGAGTCAGCTCCCCTGCGGGGACTCCAGCGATGCAGGCTGCGCTCCGGCAAGGCGATACGCCTTGGGCGATGTGCCATACCAGCGGCGGAAGGTCCGGCTGAAGTTGGACGTGTCGAGATACCCGAGCCGCTCGGCGATCTGTTCTACCGGGTGTCCGGTATGGCGCAAGTACCAGTGCGCCCTTTCCTTCCGGACTTCATCGAGCAACGTCTGGTAGCTGGTGCCATGCCGCCGAAGGTGGCGGATCAGCGTGCGCGCCGACATGTGCAATTGCGCGGCCATCTCTTCGCAGCTCGGATAGCCTTCATCCCGCCCTTGCAGGTGGCGCCTGACCTGTGCGGGTACGTCTTCCTCTATCGCCAGACTTGCCAGGGCCGCCTCGCAATCGCGGATGGCAGACGCATGTACAACCGCGTCGGAAGTCAGGCACGGCTCGGCGAGGAGCGCCTCCGGCATCCGGATTTCCAAGTGAGCTGCATCAAACTGCACCTTGCCCTTCAAGCGATGCATGTAGCGGTCCGCCCACGCCGGGGCGGGATAAGGGAGCAGGTATTCCACCTCGTCCAGAGCATGGCCGAGCAAGGCTTCGAATAGTGTGACGATCAGCATCAGTACCGCTTCCAGGATGGGGATGCGCACGTCCGCGAGGTCAAACGACTCTCGCACCTGCAGGCCGAACTGCGGTCCGCGCCGGATCAGGTGGAACTCGATCGCCCTGCCCCGCAGCCGGCCATAACGTGTAATGACATCGACTGCTTCGGCAACATCCTTGCTCGCCAGCGCCGCATACCCAACCGGGCCATGCGCCGACGCCGGGATCAGGGCTCCCAGCTCCATGCCGAGTGCCGGCTGGTCCGCGAAGCGGAGCGCTGCCAGGACCAGGCTGCGCATCTCCGCAAAGCTCGTATCCCGGCCGGAATTCACCAGCCCCGCCCATGTCAGCCCAACGCTTTCCAGGAGGCTCTGCGTGGGCACGCCGCGTTGCCGCAGCAGCATACAGAGCAGCCGTGCGTAGGTCGGGTGGAAAACCGGTTCGTGCCAGAAAGCGGGTATGACCATCGTTTTTACCTGGAAAGGATGCCGGCGTGGGCAGCGGCGCTATTTCGCCATGCTGTCATGTTATGACGATAACTTGCCATCTCTTTCGGTGTCGCTCTGCGGCGCATCAAACGATGCTTCGTGATACCGAAACAACAACAAGACAAGGAGACCCAGCATGGAGACGAGCCTTTCCCCGCCATCCCCCCTGATCTACCGCGATCGCAAGCGTTACGCCTGGCTGCTGTCGCTGCTGGTCCCGGCACTGACCGCAGCAGGCCCGGCCTTCTATCACCTGACCGGCAAGACCTGGTCGGTATGGGCGCCGGTGCTGCTGATCTATGTCGTCATCCCGGTCATCGACTGGGCACTCGGTGAAGACCGGAGCAATCCGCCGGAGGAAGTCGTGCCGCGGCTGGAAGCCGACCGCTACTACCGCTATGTGACGTACGCGCTCGTGCCGCTGCTCTGGCTTGGCTACATCTACGGCATCTGGTTTTTCACCAGCCACGATTTGCCATGGCATGCGCAGCTGGCCGGCGTGATCTCCACCGGCATGATCGGCGGCTATGCGATCAACCTCGGCCATGAACTCGGACACAAGCGGCCGGACCTGGAGCGCAGGCTCGCCAAGTTCACATTGGCAATGAGCGGGTACGGCCACTTCTACATCGAGCACAACCGCGGGCACCACCGTGATGTGGCAACGCCGGAAGATGCGGCTTCTTCGCGCATGGGGGAAAGCATCTACCGCTTCGTATTGCGCGAGATGCCAGGCGGATTTCGCCGTGCCTGGGCGCTGGAAAAGGAAAGACTCGCGCGGTGCGGCAGTTCTCCCTGGACATGGCGCAACGAAATCCTGCAGCCGCTGCTGCTGACTGTCGTCTTTTTCACGCTCATGATTGCGTGGCTGGGCGTGGGGGCGATTCCATTCATGCTGCTGACAGCCTTCTGGAGCAATTTCCAGCTCACCTCGGCCAACTATGTCGAGCATTACGGGCTGCTGCGCCAGAAACTGCCCAATGGCCGCTACGAGCTATGCCAGCCGCATCACTCCTGGAACAGTAACCAGCTCTTCTCCAACTGGGCACTGTTCCATCTGCAGCGGCATTCCGACCACCATGCGCATCCGGTACGGCGCTATCAGTCGCTACGCCACTTCGATAACGTGCCGCAGCTGCCGGGAGGATATGCGGTGATGTTCCTGCTCGCCTATGTGCCGCCGCTGTGGTTCCGCGTCATGGATCCGCGGCTTCTGAAAGTCGTGAACGGCGATCCGGCACGAATCAACTTCGATCCGTCACACAAGACCAGCCTGATCAGCCGCCATGGCTTGCAGGCGCCGGCACGCGCCTTGAGCGGACACGGAGCCTGACATGATGCGACACACCTGTCCTGCATGCGGTTACATCTATGACGAGCAAACTGGCGCGCCGCGCGAAGGCTATCCTGCGGGGACGCGTTGGGATGACATCCCGGACGAGTTCGCCTGTCCGGACTGCGCGGTGCGATTCAAGGAAGACTTCATCGCAGAAGAGGCAAGCGACAAGCCGGCGACTGCTGCGTGATGATCGTCGGCCGGATGCCGGGCTGGGAGCCCGGCGTCAGCCACCGCGATAAAGGTCGTCCTGCGGCGAAGGTTGTGGCGGCACGTTGCCGCCTGGCGCCTTCGGCCAGCCGCCAAACAGGCGCTCGAAGAAGCCGCGCTCTTCTACGCCGACGGAACGCACTGCTTCGCCTTCAATGTACTCCTCGTACATCCAGTCGTCGTCAACCTGCGCGATGCCGGCAGGAACCTTTTGCTGGAAAGGTCCCTTTCCACGCAGGGCAACGCGCATGTAGTCGATCCAGATCGGCAGCGCGACCGTTCCGCCAAATTCGCGCCCGCCAAGCGAGCGCGGCTTGTCGTAGCCCATCCACGCCACTGCTACGACATCGCCGCCATATCCCGCAAACCAGCCGTCCACCGAGTCGTTGGTGGTACCGGTCTTGCCGGCGAGGTCGCGCCGACCCAGCCGCTGGCTGGCCGCGTAGCCCGTGCCGGAATTGATGACGTCGCGCAGCATGCTGTCCATGATGAACGCATTGCGCGCATCGATCACGCGCATCGATTCTTCCCCGGCCGGCACCGGGATCGCCTCGGACAGCATGTCGCCGCGTGCATCCACCACCTTCTGGATCAGGTACGGCGCAACCTGGTAACCGCCGTTTGCGAAGACGGCATACGCGCTGGCCAGCTGCTGCGGCGTCACCGCGCCGGTCCCGAGCGTCATGGTGAGGTTGGCCGGATGACGGTCGGGGTCGAAACCGAATCGTCCCAGGTATTCCTGCGCATACTGCGGCGAAATCGTCTGCAGGATGCGGATGGACACCAGGTTCTTGGACTTCTTCAGGCCGGTGCGCATGCTGATCGGACCGTCGTAGGCGCCGTCATCGTTCTGCGGATTCCACATCTTGTTGCCTGCATCGACAACGTCGACGGTCAGCGGTTCGTCGTTGATGATAGTGGACGGCGAAAACCCCTTTTCCAGCGCCGCCGAATAAATGAACGGCTTGATGCTCGACCCCGGCTGGCGCCAGGCCTGCGTCACATGGTCAAACTTATTGAGCGCGAAATCGAAACCGCCGACCATCGCGCGGTATGAACCATCGCGCGCATTGAGCGCAACAAAGGCGGCGGCGACTTCCGGCATCTGCGTGATCCACCAGCGTTTCTTGTTGTCTTGTGCAACGCGGATGATCGAGCCTGGACGGATCCGTTTCTGGAGCTTTGTCTTGGGCGAAAGCGCCGACGCTGCAAAGCGCAGTCCTTCACCACTCAGCGCGATCACATCGCCGGAAAGCAGCTCGGCACGTACCTGTTTTGCTGATGCGGCGATGACGACGGCGGACTGCAGGTCGTCACTGTCGGGATGCCTGAGCAGGGCCTCGTCGATGACCTGCGAGCGTTCTTCTTCATCCTTTGGCAACTCGACAAAGCCCTCCGGCCCGCGGTAGCCGTGGCGCCGGTCGTACTCCTGCACGCCGCGCCGCACGGCCGCATAGGCGGCATCCTGGTCCGCGCTGTTCAAGGTCGTGTAGACCGTATAGCCGGCGGTGTAGACATCGTCCTTGTAGCGCTCGTACATCACCTGGCGTACCAGTTCCGCCGCGTACTCGGCATGGGTCTGGAAGCGGTAACCCTTGCTGCGCACGACCAGCTTTTCCCGCGCCGCCTGCTCGTATTGCGCCGGCGTGATGTGCCCGAGATCGCGCATGCGCGTCAGGATGTATTGCTGACGCTGTCGCGCGCGGGTGGGATTGACGACCGGATTCGCCGTTGCGGGCGCTTTCGGCAGGCCGGCGAGCATGGCTGCTTCGGCAATCGTCAGTTCCTGCACTGTCTTGCCGAAATAGATGCGCGCGGCGCTACCAAAGCCGTAGGCGCGCTCGCCCAGATAGATCTGGTTCATGTACAGCTCGAGGATCTGATCCTTGGTCAGTTTGCCTTCGATCTTGTAAGCAAGGACCATCTCGTTGATCTTGCGCGTGTAGGTTTTCTTGCGGCTCAGGTAAAACGCGCGCGCCACCTGCATCGTGATGGTCGAGGCGCCTTGCGAGCGGCTGGAGGCAAGATTGGCAAGCCCGGCACGCAGTACGCCGACATAGTTGACGCCGCCATGTTCATAAAAACGGTCGTCCTCGATCGAGATCAACGCGTTCTTCATGATGGCAGGCATCTCGGCAATCGGCACGAAGTCGCGCCGCTCCTCGCCGAACTCGCCGATCAGCACGTTGTCGGCGGTATAAACGCGAAGTGGAATCTTGGGACGGTAATCAATCAGTGCATCAAGGTCAGGCAGCGTGGGCAGGACGATCAGCGCAATATAGCCGGCCACCAGCACAACACCGAATACCATGGCAGCGGTCGCGGCAAGCACGACCTGGACAAGACGTTGACGAAGCGGACGCTGCCACCATCGTCTGAGATTCAATAAAAGCAATGAAATCCAGCGCACTGGAATCCCCTCTGAATACTGTAGCAGCGCAACTGTAACAGCATTGCCTGGTATGTATTAAAGGTGAAGGGATTCGTTACAAACTGTTTGTTGTCATTTTCGCCAGATGCGGAGCCGGCAATCCGGCCCCGTTCCATGGCTGCGCTGGCCACGTTTGGCGCTATCAATGAAGCTGCTGCTTCAGGCTGGAAATGGCCTTGCGTGCCTGACGCACTGCGTTCTGGAGTCCCTGGTCGACATAATCGCTCTGGCTGCACGCCTGGATCGCACGGTCGCCGATCTTTTCCAGTTTGGACACACATTGACGGATCTGTTCGTCGCCCTGATCCTGTTCGGCCATCTGGATTGCATGGTCCGACTCCTGCTCCAGTTCGCTCAGGCAAGTACGCAGGCGCTCGGGCACGTCGCTGCTCATTTCGCACATCTGCGCAGCATTATCGATACATTGTTCGACTTGCGAGAAACGTTCTCTGAGCTGTTGTGTTGGCATAGGTTCTCCTTTCGTTTGTGTTGCACGAATCTGGTTTGGTCCTTGCCAAATTGATTAGTTCCGGGTCTACCTGCTGCGCGGTGCAGCGGTGCGTTGTAATTTGTACATGCGCCATGTAAGACAGCGCGGTACGAAAGGCACGAAAGCTCCGGAAAGATGAACAGAAGAAAATGCCCGCGGCATGCGTCGACGCCAAGCGCGCGTTCCTTCTTGTCCCTTCTATAATGCCAGGGCGCTATCCATGTCGACTGGATAACAACATGCATGACGACGCAACGAGAACGGACGCTTCGCCGCAACCGGCACCTTCACGCCCCCGGCGACGGATTTTCGAGCCCGGCGAACCGGTACGTGTGGCACTCGCGTTCGTCGCCTTTTTCCTGATCCTCTGCGCGTACTACATCCTGCGCCCCGTCCGGGACGAGATGGCCGTGCAGTACGGAGCCCATCGATTGCAGTGGCTCTTCAGCGCCACCTTCGTTTTCACGCTTGCCGTGGTTCCCGCCTTCGGCTGGGTGGTGAGGAAGATACCTCGCACTTACGTGCTGCCGCTGACTTACGGCTTCCTCGTGCTGAACCTGGCCGGTTTTCATCTCCTGTTCACCTATGCGTCCGGCGCAGGCAGCGCGGCGGCGTTCTTCGTCTGGCTGAGCGTATTCAATCTTTTCGTCGTTTCGCTGTTCTGGAGCACGCTGGGCGACTGTTTCAACACGGCGGAGTCGCATCGCCTGTATGGCTACGTGGCGGCCGGCGGCACCGCGGGTGCGCTTACCGGACCGACCATCACTGTCACGCTCGCACACCACGTCGACAGCGCATCCCTGCTGTTGTTGTCCGCCGGCCTGCTGGCGCTGGCGGCAGTCGTTGTCGTGGCCTTGAGACGCTGCAAACTCGTTGATGTCCGTGCCAACACACGTCCGCTGGGCGGTTCCATCATTGCTGGCATTCCACTTGCGGCAAGACTGAAGGACCTGCGCGGCATGACGCTGCTTGTGCTGTGTTACACCACGGTGTCCACTGTCCTGTATGTCGAGCTCGTGAACCAGGTCGGACAGACTTTTCCGACGTCCGGTGAGCGCACCCGTTTCTTCGCCAGCGTCGACCTGACGGTCAATGCCGTCGCTCTCATCTTGCAGCTGCTCGGCACGCGCAAGCTCGTTGGGCAATTCGGCTTGCGCGTGGTGCTTTCCGCCGCGCCGGCGCTGATGATCGCCAGCCTGTCGGCCCTGGCCGCATGGGCCACCTTGCGCGGCGCCATTGCCATTGCGGCAGTCCAGATCCTGCACCGCTCGGGCGAATATGCGCTTGGCAAGCCAGGACGCGAGATGATCTACACCACGGTCGATGCCGAAAGCCGCTACAAGGCCAAGAACTTCATCGATACTGCGGTCTACCGCGCCGGCGATGCCGCCAGTTCCTGGGTGATCGCGGCGACCAGGGGCGCGGGCCTGGATGCGGTGGCCCTGATCGGCTTGCCGGTCGCGCTGCTGTGGCTGATAACGGGATCCCGATTAGGAGGACGACATGACAGGAATCAATCGGCGTGACGCCTTGCGGCTGCTGGCCGCTGCAGCGGCCGGGATCGGATCGTCTCGCCATGCTTTCGCTGCCGCTTCCGAAGGCGGCGATTCGGCAGGTCGCCGCTCGGTGCTCGTCCGCCCTATTCCCTCTTCCGGCGAGTTGCTGCCCGTGATCGGCCTTGGCACATGGCAGACCTTTGATGTCGGCGTCGGTAGTGCCGCGAGAAGGCCGCTGGAAACCGTCTTGAAGACCTTCGTCGCGATGGGCGGCAGGCTGATCGATTCCTCTCCCATGTATGGCCGCTCCGAACAGGTGGTCGGCGAGCTCTGCAGAAAGCTCGGCCTGCGCCAAAAGCTCTTCATCGCCACCAAGGTGTGGACGCACGGGAAAGACGAAGGCATGGCGCAAATGGAGGCATCAATGAAAAAACTGCGTGCCGACCCGATCGACCTGATGCAGGTTCATAACCTGGTGGATGTCGAAAGGCACCTGGAAACGCTGCAGGAGTGGAAGCGCGCAGGCCGCGTGCGCTACATCGGCGTGACTCACTACACTGCAAGCGGACATGCCGGCGTTGCGCAGATCATCGAATCGCAGCCGATCGATTTCATCCAGATCAACTATTCAGTGGGCGAACGCGAAGCCGAGCAGCGGCTCCTGCCACTGGCAAGGGAACGCGGGGTGGCCGTGATCGCCAATCGCCCGTTCGCAGGCGGCGACGTGTTCCGCCGTTTGCGGGACAAGCCCGTCCCCGCATGGGCAGCTGATATTGACTGCGACAGCTGGGCGCAGCTCCTGCTGAAATTTGTCGTCAGCCACCCGGCGCTGACCTGCGCGATTCCCGCCACCTCCAATCCCGTGCATTTGCGGGACAACATGCGCGCCGGTTACGGACGCTTGCCGGATGAAAAGTTGCGCACGCAGATTGCTGCTGCGGCAATGGAAGCCTGAGGCAATTTTTGCTTCCTGCGGTGGCAGGTATGCCGTTTGCTATCGGTTGCTGTCTCCATTAGCCACGCACTCAACTGACTGGAGGATGCAAACATGAAATCGATCAAGAATTCCTTGTCGCCGACCATTACCAACATGATCCGCATGGATCACACCACGGTAATGGAAACCTTCCATCAATACGAGATTGCGTCCAGCCCGAAAACCAAGAAAGCCCTGGTGCACACGGCATGTCTCGCGCTGGAAATCCATGCGCAGCTCGAAGAGGAAATTTTCTATCCGGCCATGCGTGGCGTGGCGGCAGACTCGACTGTGCTGGACCAGTCCGTACCGCAACACATGGAAATGCGCCGCCTAATCGCACAGCTGCGTGCAATGAAGCCGACCGATCCCGCCTACGACGACACGTTCATGGAATTGATGCGCGACGTTCTGCACCACGTGGCGGATGAGGAAACGACCCTGTTGCCGCAGGCAGAGCGCCTGCTGGCCGACCGGCTCGGCGAACTGGGTACCGAGATGACCAAGCGCCGCATGCAGCTGATGGCGCCGCGCGCCGGCGAATTTGCCGCCAATGCGGCCCGCAGCTTTCCGACCAGTTCCATGCTCGTGGCCGCAGGCGCAGTGCTTGCCGGAACCTATTTCGCCAAGCGGGCTTTCGATACCCAGTCATACGGACAGCACCACTGATATCGATTCTGAAGTACAGCACGGACAAGTGACGGGGCGGAGCCGTTGTGCCATCGCGCAGCGGCTCACGGCGGCTGTGAAACAGCCTATGCCGACGCGCCCTTATCTGTTTCACAACAACGAGGAGGCTCTGCCATTCCATGCGGATACCCGGACTTCGTGGCACCAGCCCAACGACAATCGTCAAGGAAGCGGTCAAGGATTTTCTTGATGACGACATGACGACGTATGCGTCGGCGCTCGCCTATCAGGTATTTTTTTCAATCTTCCCGTTCATTATTTTCCTGATCGCGCTGCTGGGCTTTCTTAACCTGAGCAGCTTTTTCGACTGGCTGCGGGAGCAGGCGCAACTGCTTCTGCCGCAACAGGCCATGGAGCCGGTCAACCAGGTAATCAATGACCTGCAGCAGGAGAAAGGCGGCCTGATGTCAATCGGCGTGATCGTTGCGCTATGGTCTGCGTCCGCCGCGGTGCGCGCAACGATGAATGCGCTGAACGTCGCTTACGACGTGAAGGAAGGCCGTCCGGCGTGGAAGCTGTACCCGCTGTCCATTCTGTACACGATCGGGTTGGCGGCGCTGATGATTCTCGCCACGGTCCTGCTCGTAGTCGGTCCCGAGGCGGTGCAATGGGTGGCACGGTACGTCCGCATGGAAGATCTGTTCGTGACGCTGTGGACGTGGCTGCGCTGGCCGGCCGCGCTTATCCTGCTGACTCTGGTTGTGGCCATCGTCTATTACGTCGCCCCGGATGCAGAGCAGAAGTTCCGCTTCATCACTCCCGGCGCGACGTTTGCCGTACTCGTGTGGGTGGCCGCCTCGGTCGCCTTCAATTTCTATGTCAGCAACTTCAGCGACTACAACGCGACCTACGGCAGCATCGGCACCATCATCGTACTGCTGCTGTACTTCTTCATCTCCGCGGCGGTGATGCTTTTCGGTGCGGAGATCAACGCGGTGATCGAACATCACGCCCCGGAAGGAAAAAATCCCGGCGAGAAAACCGTGCACTAATGCACGCAAGGGGGAGCAGGTAACACGAAGCGGCGTGTCCGCCAGCCCTTCGTCGAGGATTGCTGAGGGCAATCGATGATTACTTCAGCAAGTCATCGACGATTGCATAACCCTTCACAAAGCCGGCTTCCAGTGCGGCTTCTTCGGTCGTGTAGTCCATGTCATCGCCGGACTGCGCCGCAAGTTCGCTCTGTGAGCCGGCGTCGTCACCCGGCTGCGCAACACGCACGGTGTAGTCCCAGCTCGTCCCCGTCTCATCGCGCGGCAAGGCGGTCACATGCACTTCCATGCCTTTGTACACTTCCGTATGCCAGTCCTGTTCGTATGCCATGGTCGCCCACCGTTGTTGGTCCTTTCGATCTTATTGGTCAAGTTACCGCCGGTGTTGAGCTAACGCAGCAAGGCACGCTTCACTGTGGTGGACGGCTGCGCAATCGCGCGCTGAAGCGCAGCGCAACGACCAGCACACCCAAGCCGCCGATGACCATCACATTGCCGGTGCCGAACTGTTCAACCAGCATGCCGGCCACGCCGACACCCACGGACTGTCCAAGGAAAAAGCAGGAGGCGAATGCAGAGACGGCCGCGCCCCGGCGCTCTGGCGCCATTTGCGTCGCATTGATCTGCAGCGTGTTGTGCAGCATGTAGAAGCCGAGCCCCGCAAGAAAGCAGCCGCCGATCGCCCACCACCATGCGGGGGCCAGGCCGATCGCCAGCAGCGACGCGGCAAGGCAGATGCCGCCCCAGAGCGACAGACCGATTTCGCCGAGGCGTCGCACCAGCACGCGCGAGAGCAGCGCAAACAGAAAACCGCCGAAGCCGAACAGCATCACCAGCGCGCCGGCCGATGCCAGCGACAGGCCGTGAACGCGATGCATGTGGGACGCGATGAAGGCAAACGCGCCATAGAGAAAGGCGCCTTCAAGGAATACCGTCAGCAAGACCAGCCGCGCCCAGGGGCGCACCGCGACCTGGCGGAATTCCTTTGCCATCCGGCTTGCGACCTGCCCTTCGGCCCGATGCGTCTTTCTTGCATGCTGGGGAAGGCGGCGGTTCAGCATCAGCAGCGCAATACCGACGACGACGAATACCAGCGCCACGAGGAAAAACGGCACACGCCACTGGCCGGCATCCGCCGCGAGCCCGCCGACCAATACGCCCGCCGACAATCCGAGGATCTGGCCGATCAGGAAGCGTGCAAGCACGGGTTGCCGGTCCTCATAGGGAATCACGTCGCCGATCCATGCCATCGACAACGGGATGATCGCCGCAGCGGTCGCTCCTGCGATGAGCCGCGCACCGAGCAGCATCTCGAAACCCGGCGCAAGCCCGCACAGCACGGCGCCAATGGCACAGGCCAGCGCGGCGCCACCAACAACGAGGTACTTGCCGTAGCGGTCTCCCAACGGGCCGAAGAAGAGCTGCGACAGCCCGTAGGCAATCGAAAATACCGTCACGACCAGCGACGCATCGCCAAGCGACACGCCGAAATCGGCGGACAGAAGCGGCAGCATCGGATCGGTCAGGCGCAGGGAGACGCCGCTGCCGAAGGCAGCCAGGGACAGCAGCGGGACAGCGAGTGCAGGAATGGGCGAGCTTGTGGTCGACGGAGCGGGATCGGAACTTGTCATTGAAGATGGAACAAAAGCAAAACGTGGGCGCGCAGTTTATCCCGCATGCGCAGCAGTGGAAAGCTTCCGCCCCCGGCTCTGCCTGAACAAATAAAAGAATGTCATCTTTGACCGGCGCGGCGAAATACCCGTTCCGCTTTCCTTTCAGCTCAAATCCGGCGTATCCATGTACGGCAAGGTCGCGCCGCGCCGTTCCCCCGCCGCGGCCATTTCCTGCTTGGCGACGGTGCGCAGGTGCACTTCGTCGGGCCCGTCCGCGATGCGCAACACCCTGCCCCAGGTCCAGAGCTCGGCCAGCGGCGTGTCCGGGCTTAGCCCCATGGCACCGAATACCTGCATCGCGCGGTCGCAGATCGTGGTCTGCATGCGCGGCACGATCGCCTTGATCATCGCAATCTCGCGCAGTGCGCCTTTGGTGCCGTGCTGGTCAATCAGCCACGCAGTCTTCAGCACCAGCAGGCGCGCCTGCTCGATTTCCATGCGCGACATCGCAATCCACTCGGCGAGGTTGGCATGCTGGTGGAGGTATTTGCCGAAGGTACGGCGCTCCGCGGCGCGCTCGCACATCAGCTCCAGCGCCAGTTCCGCCTGGCCGATGGAACGCATGCAGTGGTGGATGCGGCCGGGGCCGAGCCGGGCCTGCGCAATCGCGAAGCCCGCGCCTTCTTCATGGATCAGGTTGGCGATCGGCACGCGCACGTCGCGGAAAACCAGTTCGCAATGCCCGCCGGGGAAGTTGTGGCTCATGACCGGGATATTGCGCACTACTTTGAAGCCGGACGTATCGAAGGGCACGATCACCATGCTCTGGCGGCGATGCACCTCCGCGCCGGCGTCGGTCACGCCCATGACGATGGCAAAGCGGCAGAGCGGATGTGCCGCCCCGGAGATGAACCATTTGCGGCCATTGATCACATACTGGTCGCCTTCCCGGCGGATCGAGATCTGAATGTTGGTCGCGTCCGACGAGGCGACGTCCGGTTCGCTCATCGCGAAGCAGGAGCGGATGCGTCCGTCGAGAAGCGGCGCCAGCCAGCATTCGCGCTGCTCCGGCGAACCGAACATGTGCAGCAGCTCGATGTTGCCGGCATCCGGTGCGCTGCAGTTGAATACCTCTGCCGACCAGTGCACACGACCCATGATCTCGGCCAGCGGCGCATATTCCAGATTGGTCAGGCCTTGCCCCGGCGCGCCTGCATCGAGCGTCGGCAGGAACAGGTTCCACAGCCCTTCGGATTTTGCCAGCGCCTTCAGGTCTTCCACACATTGCGGATGTTCGAGGCCGTTGCCGATTTCCTTGCGCCACAGGCCAAGATTCGGCACGACGTAACTGTCCATGAAATCGAGCAGCTTGCGGCGCAACTGTTCAACTTTCGGCGAATAGGCGAAATCCATGATGGGCTTTCTGTCAAAGCGTAATCAGTAGCTTGTTTGAAGGCGGAAGAAATTCGCCGCGCAATCTATGGAAAATCATAATTGCCCCCAAACAATCATTCAAATGAATGGTTCTCATCCGAACTCATAAAGTCGATGCATGTTTGCAGGGCGTACCGCGCACCGCTATGCTTCACGCCTCTCGAACAATTTCGCACAAGCCAAGGGCATCACGGTACGTTGATGCAAGCTCCCGCTGTGCAGCAAGCTTTTTCATGCAAAACAAGACTACTGAAAACGGCGTCTCGGACGCAGCACCGGAAACGTCCGCCGAACGTGAAAAATCACTCACCGGTGCACCGCGCAACATGCAGCAGCACACCCTGTTTGAAGACATACAGGCGCTGCTCACGGGAACGCTGCTCGTTTCGCTCGGCGTGGCCCTGCTCGGCAAGGCCAGCCTGATTACCGGCGGTACCGTCGGCATCGCCTTCCTGCTTCATTACCTGACTGACATCAGTTTCGGCAAGCTGTTCTTTGCGATTAACTTGCCCTTTTATTATCTTGCGGTGCGCAAGATGGGCTGGAAGTTCACGCTGAAGACGTTCAGCGCGGTGTTTTTGTTGTCCGCTTTTTCGGAGATGCTGCCGCTGGTGTTCTCGGTCGACAAGCTCAATACGCTGTATGCGGCGGCGATGGGCGGCCTGCTGTGCGGCGTCGGGCTGCTGGTGCTGTTCCGCCACCGTTCCAGCCTCGGCGGCATCAACGTGCTGGTGCTGTACCTGCAGGAACGCTACGGCCTGCGTGCGGGACTGGTGCAACTTGGCCTCGACGCGACGATCCTGCTGCTGTCGATTCCGATGATTTCGCTGACCTCGGTTGCCATTTCGCTGCTTGGCGCCGCGATGCTGAACCTCACGCTCGCGATCAATCACAAGCCGGGACGCTACATGGCGATTTGATTCGCAATTTGATGCCAATTCATTAAATACCCGTGGCGTTCGGTGCTGCGGGTATGGGAAACGGCAAAATTTCCTTGCGATAAACCATGACGTGGAGCTGGCTTGTGCCTTATGATTGACCCACGTCATGTTTTTGCGAAGCCAGAAATCAATGCCTACCGCCTCTCTTGCCTTACCGGTACCGCATGAATTGAAGGTCCGTGCGGATGCGCCTTTCGACATCGACTATCCCGAGTTGACTGAAGCCGGTGCGATTTGCATCGGCCTGACCATAGATTGGCGCGAGCAGCTGGTCCTGCGCGACTACGCGCTGCGCCATACCCTCCCCGACGAACACGAACGTGCAGCGCGCTTTCAGCGCCCGGAGGACAGCCTGCGCAACCTGCTCGGGCGCACACTCTTGCGACGCGTCGCATCCCATTACGGCGGCATGGACCCAAAGCAGCCTATTCGCAGCAACACCTGGGGCAAGCCGGAACTGATCGGCTGCGCGGTCGGATGCAATGTCAGCCATGCGGGCACGCAGGTATGGGTAGCACTGTCCCCTTTCCCGCGTGTCGGCATTGACGTCGAATCCACCAATGCCCCGCGAGAATTTCACGACATCGCCGCCGGCTTCCATCCGGATGAAATTGCAGCCCTGCGCAGGATGCCGGATACAAAGATGGCAACCATACGTTGCTGGAGTCGCAAGGAGGCCGTGTCCAAGGCGACCGGCATGGGACTCTCGCTCCCCTTGCGCGCCTATGCAGTCGACTGCGAATCTCGCCAGAGCAACTGGCTGCGCATCCCGCCACCGAAAACCGCGCGCCAGGATTGGACGACGATCGATCTTCCCGTGGGCAAGGAATACGTCGGTGCGCTTGCCATTGAAGGGCACTGCGACACATTGACCGTGCTGCGCCTGAAGCTAGGCTGATTACCGGCCCGGACACACGGGCCGGCAACAGCGCAGTGTCACCATACTGTCATGCGCAGACGCGCTTAATCCACCCGCTTCATCTTGCATGTCGTCGGAAGTGCTGTTGCCGCAAGCGGCAGGTAGTGTTCCGTCTTGAATCCGTAGCCACTGCCTTCGTTATCGAAGCGCACCGAACCATCGGAGACTTTTCGCATCACCGATACATACAGCGGCTGCAGCAGCTGGTGATCGTCGGCGCGCATCACTGCTTCGTGAAAGGCGTTCTTGTAACGCGCTCCCTCCAGCGCGCGTGCCACTGCAGCGGCTTCCGTCGTCTTTGCTTTTTCGATCGCCGCGGCCAGCATTTCGACCATCAGGTGCATGCGCAAGTGCACATAGTCGTGCTCGGGCTGAGGATAACGCTGGCGGAAGCTTTGGTAGTAGGCATCGCTTGCCGAGTCCTTGATGCCCGCCCCGGTATTCGGATGCCATTCCGCGACGGCGCGCACATGGCCGACACCGGCGTCGCCGATCGCTGCCGGTGCGCCGAGGCCGTTGCCGTAAAAGGTGTAGAACTTGACATTCAGTCCCGCCTCGCGCGCCGCCTTCACCAGCAGCGTCAGGTCGTTACCCCAGTTGCCGGTAATGACAGTGTCCGCACCGCTGGCCTTGATCTTGACGATGTACGGCGTAAAGTCCTTGATCTTCCCGATCGGATGCAGCTCGTCGCCCACGATGCTGATGTCCGCGCGCTTGGCGGAAAGCTGGGATCGCGCCGCCTTTGCCAGCTGTTGCCCGAAGCTGTAGTCCTGACCGATCAGGTAGACGCGCTTTGCGCTGGTGTCGCCCTTGATGACTTCCGTTAGCGCATGCATGCGCATGTCGGCGTTTGCATCGAAGCGGAAATGCCAGAAGCTGCACTTCTCATTCGTCAATGCGGGATCGACCGCGGAGTAGTTCAGAAACAGGACGCGATTGTCCGGGCTGCGCTGGTTATGCTTTTCAATGCCGTCAATCAGCGCCGCTGCAACAGCCGAACTGTTGCCCTGCATGACAAATCCGATGCGCTGGTCCGTCATCTGGCGCAGCCCGATCAGTGATTCCTCCACGCCTTGCTTGTTGTCGAACGTCGTGAGCGCGAGCGGATGCATGCCGTCAGGCAGTTTCACGCCGCCGCGCGCATTGATCCGCTCGATGGCGAACTGCAGGTTGCGCACGACCGCTTGGCCCGCATTGGCAAACGGGCCGGACATGCCGTCGATCATGCCGATGCGGATAGCCTCGGCGCCGTGGCTTGCGCCGCACGTCAGCAAGGAGAGAACGGCCAGCCAGCGGCGGCCCTTTATTGCGTTGACCATCAGATAAACCTTGTTGTCTTGAAATGCATGGAATCGGAGAACGCAGCAGTTTACTGCGAGTTCGGCATGAGACTAAGGAAACCGCACATGCACGGCCGAAGTCAAAGCGGAATTCCTCTTTTCACTGGCGCTGGATGACAGCCGAGGGCCGTCAACAGCGCCCTATTATCCTTGCAGGAGGACAGCATGGCTTCCAGAATTTCCGAAATAATGACGCGCGATGTGACACTGATTTCCCCGACCGACACGATCCAGCATGCCGCAAAAATGATGGCCGACTGGAACGTCGGCATCCTGCCGGTCTGCGAAGGCAAGACGCTCAAAGGTGTGCTTACCGATCGCGACATCGCGATACGCGCCGTACCGAGCGGGAAATCGCCGGCTGACATCAAGGTGCATGACGTGATGAGCACCAACGTGATGTGGTGCTTTGACGACCAGTCGGTTGGCGAGGCGCTGCAGCAGATGGGCGATATGCAGATCCGGCGGATTCCGGTCATCAACCACCAGATGGAAATCGTCGGCATCGTGTCGCTCGGCGACCTCGCGACCCGGCACAAGGCGGATGTGGAAGATGCGCTGGAAAAAATATCCACGCCGTCGGAGCCTGTGCGCCAGACCGCCAATCGTGGCGAGCCGCAGCGCAATGCACCACGCCACACCTAGCGCCGAGAATGGATAGCGATTGCATAACAATCGCGTAACGATCATCCAGCTGTACCGGCCTGATCCAACCGGATCGGCTTGCTCAGGCCGGCACTCGGCAGCGGATCAGTCGAAGTCGAGCATGTGGCCCAGCTTCTCTTGCTTCGTGCGCAGATAGCCGATGTTGTGCGGCGTGTGCGCGGTCAGGACGGGGATACGCTCGACCACGTGCATGCCGTAATCGGCGAGCTTCTTCATCTTCTTGGGGTTGTTGGTCATCAGGCGAATCGTTTTTACGCCCAGGTCTTCCAAGATGCGCACCGCGACCTTGTAGTCGCGCGTATCGACCGGCAGGCCGAGCGCGAGGTTCGCCTCGACCGTGTCCTGCCCCTGGTCCTGCAACTGGTAGGCGCGGATCTTGTTGGCCAGGCCGATGCCGCGACCTTCATGACCGCGCAGGTAGACCACGACACCGCAGCCCTCTTCCGCGATCTTTGCCATCGCCGCATCGAGCTGTTCGCCGCAGTCGCAGCGCTGCGAACCGAGCACGTCGCCTGTCAGGCATTCGGAGTGCACGCGCACCAGCACACGCTCCTTGCCGCTGACGTCGCCCTTCACGACCGCGACATGTTCGACGGTCTCGTCCACCGGCTGGTAGACATGGATACGGAATTCGCCGTGCTTTGTCGGCAGCAAGGACGACGCGACATGGTTGAAAATCTTCTCACTGGTCTTGTCGGAGCCGGCGTTTGCCGGTGTTTGATCTCCGGTAGTAGTCATTCTGCTTTCCTGTTCTTGGTCGGTTGCGGCACCCGGAGCGGCGCTCCGCATGCGGAACGACTCAACTGAAAGACTCGGGCGCCTTCGGCTCGTCCGGAAGCGGAATCCATTCGGACTCGTCCGGCACCGAACCAAACTGCTGTACACGCCAGCGCTCCTTCGCCTGCCGGATCGCCTCCCGGCTGCTGGCGACGAAATTCCACCAGATGAAGCGGTCGCCGTCGAGCGGTTGTCCGCCCAACAGCATGACGTGCACGTTCGTCTTTGCCTCTATTGTAATTTCTTGTGCGCCCGGCAGGACAGCCATATGTTGTGCCGCGAGCAAATTACCACCGACAAAAACCTCACCGTCAACAGGGTATACGGCGCGCTCCAGAAATTCCGCCGGCATGCGCACGTGTGTACCGGCGGCCATCGTTGCCGTCACATAGAACATGTCGGAAAAGGTGGTCGTCGGCGCAGTTTCGCCAAATGCAGAACCGGCAATGACGCGCATCGAAACACCCGGCGAGGTGATGGACGGCAGCGTCGCTGCGGGATGATGTTCGAAGGAAGGCGCCACGCCCTCATGCGCCTTCGGCAACGCGACCCACACCTGGATGCCGTGGAGCGTGCCGCCGGACTCCCGCAATTCCGCCGGGGTGCGCTCCGAATGCGCGATGCCGCTGCCCGCGGTCATCCAGTTCACGTCTCCGGGGCGAATGGGCTGCACATTGCCCAGCGAATCGCGGTGCAGGATTGTGCCCTCAAAGAGATACGTGACTGTCGCCAGTCCGATGTGCGGATGCGGGCGAACGTCGAGTCCGGCGCCGGGGCCGAAAGCAGCCGGCCCCATATGGTCGAAGAAGATGAACGGCCCGACCATCTTGTGCGGATGGCTTGGCAGCAGGCGCCTGACGTTCAGGCCGCCAATATCCCGCACATGCGGCCTGATCAGATCGTACGGCTTGTCGGACTGGGAAATGGTCATTGCACCTGCCTCCATGAACAACATGGCCATTGGTATTGGTGGCCATCGCGGGGATCATCGCGGTTGGCCGCCCGCAAGATACGGCCTTTCAGCCTTCCGCCCGCGTAAAGACCCCGCTCTGGTAATCCGCAATCGCCTGCTCGATTTCTTCAACCGAATTCATCACAAAAGGACCGTACTGCACGACGGGCTCGCGCAGCGGGCGGCCGGCGAGCACAAGAAAGCGCGCTCCGCCCTCTTCAGCACGGATCTCGATCCGGTCACCGGACGACAGGATGCCGGCGGATTGCGTCTTCAGCCTGCACGGTGCGACCGCATCACCAATCGCAAGGCTGCCTTCATACGGATAAACGAAGACATTGTGTCCGGCGTCAACCGCTTGCGTGAACACCGCGCCCGCAGGGAGTTCTACATCGAGGTAGAGCGGTTCCGTGGACAACCCCTGGATCGGGCCGCTGACCGTTGCCCCGTCCACGATAATCGTGCCGGCAATGACTTTGACATTTCCGCCATCCGGCAGTGCCGCTACCGGAATCTCCCCGGGCGCAATGTCACGGTAATGCGCCGGCTTCATTTTTTCCTTTGCCGGCAGGTTGATCCACAGCTGGAAACCGCGCATACGCCCTTTCTCCTGCTGCGGCATCTCGGAATGCACGATGCCGCGGCCGGCTGTCATCCATTGCACACCGCCATTCTTGAGCTCGCCGACATTACCGAGATGGTCCTCATGCCGCATATGGCCGTCGAGCATGTACGTCACCGTCTCGAAGCCGCGGTGCGGATGGGCAGGAAAGCCCGCAATGTAATCCCCGGGGTTGTCCGACGAAAACTCGTCCAGCATCAGGAAGGGATCAAGCCGCGCGCCCTGCCCCTGGCCGATACTGCGGCGCAGCTTGACGCCGGCACCGTCCGAGGTCGCCATGCTTTCGATCACGCGCTGCAGCTGGCGCGATGTGCGGCCGGATGTTGCGGTGCTTGCGGTCGATGCGGCGGTGGATGTGACGGTAGTGTTCATGGATGACTCTTTCGTTTGGTGTTGATCAGGCGGCGGCGCGCAACGGCTCCACCAGCTCCCTGATTGCCGCGCGGGCCTTCTCCAGCCCGGCCTTCTTGCTCTCCTCGCCCATCGCAATGCCTTCAGCGTAGATAAACTCCACATCGGAAATACCGATAAAGCTCAGGAAGTTGCGGACATAAGCGGCCTGCGTATCGGCTGGCGTATCCGCATACATCCCGCCGCGTGCCGCGAATACATAGGCCTTCTTGCCGGTCAATAAGCCGACTGCGCCATGTTCCGTGTACTTGAAGGTTACACCGGCGCGCGCAATGTGGTCGAAATAGGCCTTCAGCGTCGACGGCACGCCGAAGTTGTACATCGGCAGCCCGAGCGCGATCACGTCGGCATTGCGCAACTCCTCGACTAGCTTGTCGGAGAGTGCGACGACCTCCTGCTGCTCGGCGGTACGCTCCTCCGGCTTCGCAAGGAAGGCGCCAAAACGCTGCGCGCTCAGGTGGGGAATCGGCTCGGCGTCCACGTCACGGACAACGACATCGGCGGCCGGATTGGCGGCTCTCCAACCCGCGACAAACTGGTTTGCGAGTTGGGTGGACTGGCCGTTTTCACCGAACAGGCTGGCGTTAATTTGTAGCAAGTTCTGCATCTTTTTCTCCAGGTTGAGTTGATGGATGCATTAAACTATTTATCCATTCGATGAAAAAGTAGAATAATTCGGCCATAACTATCTAGCCACCCGATAATAAATGCCAGACGTTCAATACATTACGCTGGAACAATGGCGCACCTTGATTACCGTCGTCGACACCGGCGGCTATGCGCAGGCTGCGGCGAAGCTGCACAAAAGCCAGTCCTCGGTGACCTACGCAGTACAAAAAATCGAATCCATGCTTGGTGTGAAAGCATTCGAGATCCAGGGGCGCAAAGCGATCCTGACGCCGACCGGGCAGTTCCTGTATCGCCGGGCTCGTGCACTCCTGGATGAATCCGCTGCGCTGGAGCGCGCCGCAAAGCGACTTTCTGCAGGCTGGGAAGCGGAGATCCGCGTAGCGGCCGAGATCATTTTCCCCACGTGGCTCTTGCTCGACTGCCTTGACAGACTGGGCAAGGAGAGCCCGCATACGCGCATCGAGCTGATCGAATCCGTCCTGGGCGGCACGACCGAAGCGCTGATGCTCGGCCACGTCGACCTGGCAATCGCCAGCAAGGTGCCGCCCGGTTTTCTTGGCATGCCGCTCATGCGGCTGCGCTTCATCCCCGTGGCCAACCCCGATCACCCGCTGCACCAGCTCGGACGGGAACTGACGCTGCACGACCTGAAGGCGCACCGGCATCTCGTGGTTCGCGAGTCGGGTACCAAGCGCAGCAGCAAGATCCTCACCGTCGATGTCACACAGCGCTGGACCGTCAGCCATAGCGCAACCTCCGTCGAGGCGGTAGTAAAGGGATACGGGTTCGCCTGGTTCGCTGAGGAGAAAATCCGTGACGAATTGCGTGACGGCAGGCTCAAACCACTTCCGCTGCGGGATGGCGGGGAGCGATTTACCGAGCTTTACCTTGTCCTCGCCGACCCGGACAGCGCTGGCCCGGGTACGCGACGGCTGGCGGAGATTATTCGCGAGGCGGTTTCAAAAGAGTGCTCGGAAAGCGATCGGCAACCGGCCGGCGACTAACGCCGGTACGCTATACCAGTATTGCTTTCGCTTCCAATGCTGCTTAGTTTTCCTGCGTCTTTTCCGGCGCGTGTGTAAAACCATCCAAGCCGAATTTCCGCGCCAGTATTCCATCAAGCGTGCGTGTGGGCAGCCAGCGCTTCAGGAAAGGCAGCAGGTTGCTCTTGGGGCCGATGCGTATGACGGCCGGCGGGTTCGCGACATGGAGCCGCTCATAGAGTATGCGTGCAAACTCCTCGGCGGGCATGGCATCTTCCTGCGAAGCGGTCGCGCGGGCGTGGATTTGTGCCTGCATGGATATGTAAAGCGAGTCCGGCGCCAGATCGCCCGCAGACAGCCTGGCGCTCTCTCCGAACTGTGACGCAATCCCGCCCGGCTGGACGGTGATGGTCTGGATGCCGAACGGAGCCAGCTCGAGGCGCAACGCATCGGACAGAAGGTTGACGGCGGCTTTCGACGAGCAATAGGCGCCGGCAAACGGTGTAGCCAGGACGCCAGAGATGCTGCTGATGTTTACCACCCTGGCGTTGCCCGCAGCAAGCAGACGAGGCAGAACGGCCTGGACCAGCGCGACGGTGGAGAAGACATTCGTTTCAAACTGGCGCCGCAATTCCGCCAACGGCATTTCCACAATCGGACCCATTGCGCCGTAGCCTGCGTTGTTGACCAGCACATCCAGCTTGACTCCCTCCGCCTCCATCAGCGCACGAAGCGCGGCAATGCTGTCGGCATCCGTCACGTCAAGGGCTACGGTACGCATGCCGGCTCCGGAAAGTTCGACCAAGGTTTCGGGGCGACGGGCAGTGGCATAGACCTGGTATCCGGCACGATGGAATTGCCCTGCAAGGGCGCGGCCGATGCCAGACGAGCATCCGGTGATCAGTGCGGTTCTCTTCAAGTTATCGCTCCTTCGACGCATGGGAGTCGCCAATTCCATTGGCGTTATGCCAATGGCTCCGGACTCACTATAGCGCACGGCATCGCGGCGCGCGTGATGAGCACGCAACAGGACGCGGCCGTCGTGGCAATAATTCAAAAAACGGGATGGTATCGGCGTTGTGCGCCGGGATGCGGTATGCCGCAAGGGGTGTGGTGAAGGAGGCGGCACGAAGTGTCGTTTCATCGTGCCGGCTGGTTGAGCGTCCACTGAATGACGCTCAATCCTGGGTGGACGGTTGACGAGCACGCTATTGCGTCAAATCCGCATCAAGCGGAAAACCCGTCAACACAATTGAAGCGGCGCTATTACTTCTCGACGAAGGCGCGTTCGATCACGTAGTCGCCGGGTACGCCTTGAGCCGGCGAAATCACGAAGCCGCGCTCGTCCAGGATCTTGCAAGTGTCTTCCAGCATGGCCGGACTGCCGCAGATCATGGCACGGTCGGTTTTGGGATCGATTGGCGGCAGGCCAATGTCCGAGAACAGCTTACCGCTCGCGATCAGGTCGGTCAGGCGTCCCTGGTACTTGAACGGTTCGCGGGTTGCCGTCGGGTAGTAAATGAGCTTTTCGCGAACCATGTCGCCGATGAATTCATTTTTCGGCAATTCCTGGGAGATGTAGTCCGCATAGGCAAACTCGCTCACGACACGCACGCCATGTACCAGGATGACTTTTTCAAAACGCTCGTAGGTATCCGGATCCTGGATGATGCTCATGAACGGCGCGAGGCCGGTGCCGGTGCCGAACAGATAAAGGTTCTTGCCTGGCTTGACGTCGTCCAGCACCAGCGTGCCGACCGGCTTGCGACTGACAAGGATCTCGTCGCCGACCTGCAGATGCTGCAGGCGGGAAGTCAAGGGGCCGTTCTGAACCTTGATGCTCAGGAACTCCAGATGTTCTTCGTAGTTAGGGCTGGCGATGCTGTAGGCGCGCATCAGTGGCTTTCCGTTGACCGGCAGGCCGATCATCACGAAATGACCGTTGTGGAAGCGCAGGCTCTTGTCGCGCGTAGTCCGGAAGCTGAACAAAGTGTCATTCCAGTGATGAACGCTCAGGACGCGTTCGGTGTTGAAGTTCGACATGGGACTTTCTCAGTACGTTGTATGGATTCTTTTCGGCCGCCGGCGCATGCGTATGCGGGGGCGTATGAGGCGGGGATTGCGGTATTAGAGTGGTTCCAACTCGTTTGGCGCGCCGCCAACGCGGGGTATATTACGCCTACTTTGCCCAAAGGTCAGCCCCAAGGGGCGATTTCCAAGCCAAAATCAGCCTATTTATCCCTAGATTTCTACCGAATTGAGCCCGGCAAGTGCTTCCAGCTAGCCTACTAGGCAAATCCATTACCATTTTTACCAGCAAGTAGTCCCTGCTGAGCCCTGATGAAATAGGTTAGTAGATTGTTAGGGTTCTGCTCAGCCTGCATTGCGCATGCCCTCGGCTGCGGCAAGCGGAGCCGGCTCGCCAAACCAGTCGGTCAGATGCAGCAGCTCCAGGACATCGATGACCGCCGCGCTATGCTCCACAAGCCGCAACTCGCCGCCGCGCTCCTGCGCCGCTTTCCTGGCCAGCATCAGCAGCTGCAGGCCGGTGGCGTCAATCTCCGTCACCTCGGCGAGGTTTGCCTCAAGGATGACGCCCTCATGCAATGGCGCCATCAACGTGCGCTTGAGTTCGACAGCACGGAAGATCGTCAGCTCGCCCCGCAGGCGCAGCGGCGCAACGATGTCCTTGTTCCGGGCGCGCATGGTTGGTTCCGTCACGCCAGGCAGAGCTCTTGTACGGCGTTCAGCAGCTGTTCGGACTTGAATGGCTTGACCATCCAGGCACGCGCGCCCGCAGCCTGACCTTCGCGCTGCTTCTGCTCATCGGGTTCGGTCGTAAGCATCAGGATCGGGGTGAAACGATAGTTCGGAAGCAGCTTCACCTCCCTGACTAAACTGATACCGTCCATCACCGGCATGTTGACGTCACTGATGATGAGATGGACCTTCTGTCCGTTCAGCTTGAACATCGCGTCTGTGCCGTCGCGTGCCTCGATGACCGAATATCCTGCCCCCTTGAGCGCAATCCCGACAACCTGGCGCATCGATGCGGAGTCATCCACCACCATGATGGTCTTGCTCATTATTTACCTCAGAAAAGCCCATGGAAGAAGTTCAATGCTCACTCCGCGATAGGATTACATGCAGGCTTGGGCAGGCTGTTCCCGGTTCCTGCCGGGAGCGCGGCGCACTTGCGGCCTCGTGCCTTCTGCCGCCGCTGCAGCTTGTGCGCCGGCATCCGCTGTGATGCCAAGTGCCTCCATGGTCTGCTGGTCGATCTCGATCCAGCAGGCGAATACGGGTTTGCCGTCCACCAGCACCGGCGCACCGGCTCGGTGCGCGTGCACGCCCATCCGATGCAGCAGCCGTTCGATGCCAAGCGGCGATACAGTGATCAGACGTTGGGCACCCTGCCCTGCCGCGATCTTGACCGCGCCGGCAAGGAGCTTGCGCGTGTTGGCTGCAGCATCGATAGTCGAATTCGGCGCCACGGTGGCGGCGGCAAAGCGGGAGAGCTCCCAGACTTCGCTTGAGCACGGCACTGCTGCACCGCCCAGCAGATGAGGGAACACCTCGCTCAGCAGATAGGGCTTGATGGTGGGCAGCAGGCGCGCGCAACCGCAGATCGCACCGGTGTCATCACGCGTGACGACATAGAAGGTATCCGGATGATCGAACTGGTCGCGCTCCTTGCCGTCCTCGACGGGGAGCGGCCAACCGAGACGTTCGATGAAGATTTTGTGGCGGTATTCGGCAAGTGCATTTTCCATTTCGGGAGCGAATTCGCTGCGGCGTGCGGAGATCGTTTGCATGGTCGGTCAAACAGGTTGTTGTTGGCCGCCATTACATCTCCCGGTGGATTTTCCGGTAACTGTTAAGGTTAACAGGCCATCGTTTCCTGCAGTGCCAGGCTGACATCACCTTGCCAGTTGAAGGTGCCGAGCCAGATGCCGAACAGGCTCGATGTCTTCATCGGTCCGAGGTCGTAGCCATGCAAATCGATCAACATGACGTTGCTGCGCACGCCGTCCGGTGCCAGCATCATGCGCTGGCTCGGGGTGTGGATGAACCAGCCCCAGCCGAGTGACACGGAGGGTTCCGAGCTGCTCTTCCACTCGGAAAAACCGGCAGAACGCGCAGGGATGGTCTGCCCCCGCAGTTCGTCGAGAAAATCCGCATCGTTGTCGGAATACAGGTGTACGAAGCGCAAGCTGTTCAGGCTGGACAGAGGCATGCGGATATAGCCGTCGGGTGACAAGGCCGGCGCGCGGTGCTCGAGTGGTCGGATGTGCAGGTTGGTATCCACGTCGGTATGCGAGATGGTGAAAGGATCGGTACGGGTGACTGGCGGGAGCGAGTCCGCATCCGGCGGATACTATGCAAGCCGGCACAATCGCACCACTGTCAGAATTGACACAGCGCGCATGCAACATGACCGCACGTTGTGACGTCACAACAATGCTGACTTGTTGCCAATGTCGACGAGTCAAGAAACCGGAAAAGTGTCGTTTTCGCCTTTACGATTGCGGTCCAAAATAAACTTGATGGAAGTTGCATGCCATGGACCCGTGGCAACAAGATTGCTTTGACGCGCTGCTGACAATCGAGTCCGAGCAGGAACTCTTTAAGCAGGCGGCACGGATTGCGAACAGCATGGGGTTCGATTACTGCGCGTACGGTATCCAGATGCCGGTGCCGGTGTCCCGCCCGAATGTTGCGTTGTTCAATAACTATTCCGACGAATGGCGCCAGTGCTATGACGCGCGCGGCTATCTCGCGGTCGACCCGACCGTGCGCCACGCGCTTCGGTCCAGCCTGCCGCTGCTCTGGTCCGACCAGCTCTTTGCCGATACGCCGGAGTTCTGGGACGACGCCCGCAAGCATGGTCTGGAAGTCGGGTGGGCACAAGCGTCGCGTGACGCAAGCGGCACCGTCGGATTGCTGACGCTCGCACGCGGCGCAGAGACGTTCACCGAATCAGAGCTTGCTGCCAACCAGGCAAGGATGAGCTGGCTCGGGCAGTACGTGCATGCGGCGATGGCGCGTCTGCTTACGCCCAGGCTTGCGCCGGAGTCGCGCGTCGTCCTGACTGCGCGGGAAAAAGAAGTGTTGCGCTGGACTGCGGAAGGCAAAACAGCCTACGAAATCTCGCAGATCCTCAACGTGGCCGAGCGCACTGTCAATTTTCACATCAACAATATCGTCGGCAAGCTCGGCACGGCCAACAAGACGCAAGCTGCGGTGAAGGCCGCGACGCTCGGCTTGTTGTTTTGATGGGCATAAAAAAAGACGCCAGTCGCGTCAAGCGACTGGCGTCTCTCGTGATACAACTACTGATCAGCTACCCAGCTTTGCGCGGGCCGGCTTCGCGGCCTGCAGAACTTCGTTGCGCACTTCGGCACGGGTCTTGGTGGATGCAACGTTGGTGTGTTCAACCCATTCGGTGTTTCTGACCGTGTCAGAGGCCAGCTCGGCGCGGACTTGCGCACGCGGCTTGGTCGACGCAACCTTGTTGAATTCCACATATTCAGCATTGCGTGCGATCTCGCCTTGTGCGTAGGCGTGCGCCAGTTCCGCCTTTACTTCTGCACGGCTCTTGGTCGAGACAAAGTCGTTGAACTCGACCCATTCCGAATTGCCCTGTGCAAAAGCGGAACCGGTAGCGACAACAGCAGTAACAGCAAGGATCAATTGTTTGGCTTTCATTTTTTTCTCCAGAAATAGGTAAACAAGCAAGTGCTCGGCAAGCCGGGAGCACATCGTTCCTCCTTGGCTGCCTCGGTGAGCCTCACTTGATTGGTTGTGCGCTCATCGATGGAGTGAAGTCTATACAAGGAGCTTTCAGCAATAAATACGAAAATCGGAAAGGCACTGTTTCCAATTCCGAAATAATGGAATAAGCATCGCCGAGCAGCGCCACGAATCAGAATGAAATTGAAAAAACCGGCTTCCTTTGATCTGCTCCATCGCACACCCGTGGTTAGATGTGTTTATATGTCACGCTCTTACCGACAGGCATGAGGTTATTGACCAGTTGTAACGCGAATCAGGACATGCAAAAAAACCAAGCCGATTTTCTCGTCATTGGCGCTGGCATTGCCGGTGCATCCATCGCCTACTGGCTGGCGCCGCATGCGCGGGTCGTGCTGCTCGAACGCGAGAGCCAGCCTGGATACCACAGTACCGGGCGCTCGGCGGCGCTCTTCATGGAGAGCTACGGCCCGCCGCAGGTTCGGGCACTGACTTGTGCCAGTCGCGCTTTCCTCGAGAACCCGCCGGCCGGATTTACTGCCCCCCCCATCCTTTCACCGCGCGGCGCCCTGATGGTTGCCGCGCAAGGGCAGTCCACCCTCCTCGACGAGCACGATGCGATCGTACGTTCGGTCTCCGCCCATGCACGGCGGCTCGATGCGGCCCAGGCGTGCGAACTGGTTCCGGTGCTCCGGGGCGAGCAGGTGCTCGGAGCGGTCTATGAACCGGACGCTGCTGACATCGATGTGCATGCGCTCCACCAGGGATATCTGCGCGGCATGCGCGCTGCAGGAGGCGAACTCAGCTGCAATGCGGAAGTCACTGCAATGGAATACAACGGCGGTGTGTGGCAGGTGACCGCCGGGGGCAACCATTACGAGGCGCCGGTCGTCGTCAATGCCGCCGGCGCCTGGTGCGACGTCATCGCTTCGCTGGCCGGCGCCGCGCCGATCGGACTGGTGCCGATGCGCCGCTCGGCGTTCACCTTCGCCCCGCCGGAAGGCATGGATGTATCCACATGGCCGATGTTCATCGGCGTAGACGAGTCGTATTACGTGAAACCCGATGCGGGCATTCTGCTTGGTTCACCCGCCAATGCCGATCCCGTTGCGCCGCATGATGTGCAGGCAGAAGAACTGGACATCGCGCTGGCTATCGACCGCATCGAAACCATGACTACGTTGTCGATCCGACGTCCGCGCCACGTCTGGGCGGGTCTGCGCTCCTTCGTCGGGGACGGCAGTTTTGCCGGCGGCTTCGATCCCGCTCTTCCCGGCTTCTTCTGGGCTGCCGGCCAAGGCGGCTACGGCATCCAGTCCTCCGCGGCGGCTGGCGAAGCCTATGCAGCGATGCTTAGAGGAATGCCGTTGCCATCGCACATTACCGACTTCGGCGTACGGGCAGCTCAACTGAGTCCCGCACGCCTGCGCTGAGCGCTGCCACCCGTTCGCATTCGCTTCTACCGGAGCACAATTGCCCGGTTGCAAGAGCACCTACGCCGACGCGATCAGCGACAGAACGAACATCATCCTGTAGGCGTGGAAAGAGACGCGTTTGCTCACCGTATGGCAGCAACTGTCGTCGAATCTTGCGCGGTTTCAACAAGGGCACGGGTTGTCTGTCTTGGGACGGCTCGGATATTGATCGCCGTCACTTTGTCCTACTCCATTTTCCCTAAAGTTCACCTTGCCGAACCGAATCTTCATTCCGCAAGAACGATTTGTCGGGGATTAAGGGAACGTTGGGCATTTTCATCCTTCTAAGAAATCTCGAAGTTGCTTTCGAGGATCGCGCTCGCGATCAGCTTATAGGGATTCGGAGATAAAGTTGCATAAACCCAAGATACTCCTCGTTAACGATCATCCGGCCAGTCTTCTCGCTTTAAAGACGTTATTGAAGTCGGCACCGGGCTCGCATGAGTACCAGGTGATCACGGCCACTTCCGGTGCGGAAGCCTTGCGCGCCGTGCTCGACCATCAGTTCGCGGTCATTCTGCTTGACGTCAGCATGCCCGGCATGGACGGCTTCGAAACCGCAGAAACCATTCACTCACATCCTCGCGCGGCATCCGTTCCGATCATTTTCATTACGGCGCACTACGCCGACGAATTCAATCGCCTAAAGGGGTACCAGCACGGCGCCGCCGACTACCTGATCAGTCCCGTCGTGCCGGAAATTCTCTATAGCAAGGTCTCGGTGTTCATCGAGCTTGCCAAGAAAAACATGCTGCTGCAGATGCAGCGTGAACAGATGGCCGCGATGAATCGCGACCTGCAGTTGCAGCAGGTAAAGGATTTAAAGCGCATCAACGCTGCGCTGGAAACGGAGATCATGGAACGCCGCCAGGCGGAGCAGCGCGCGCATGAACTCGCGACGCGCGACCCGCTCACCGGCCTCATGAATCGCCGTTCGCTGACCGAGCACCTGGAGCACGCCATTTACCGCGCGGCGCGCAATGGACAGCGGCTGGCGCTGCTGTTCCTCGACATGGACAAGTTCAAGAGCATCAACGACACACTTGGACACCATGCCGGCGACGAGCTGCTGCTGCAGGCCGCCAAACGCATCCGCCGGGCGGTCCGCGAGTCCGATATCATCGCCCGCCTCGGCGGCGACGAATTCGTGGTGCTGATGGAAGACCTGCCCTCCTACGCAGCAGCAGGCGAAGTCGCCAACAAGATCGTGAAGACGATTTCCACCCCCTTCGACGTCGACGACCAGATCGTTCGGACATCCGCCAGTGTCGGCATCAGCCTGTATCCGCAGGATGGTACGAACATGCAGGCACTGATGCGATCCGCCGACCTCGCGATGTACCACGCGAAGCAGGAGCACCGCGGCGGCGCGCAATTCTTCCATGAAGAACTCAATGCGCGCATGATCGAGCGTTCCCAGCTCGAACATGAGCTGCAGCATGCGCTCGAGAATGACGAGTTTGAACTGTATTACCAGCCCAAGGTGGATGCAGCCAGCGGGCGCACTGTCGGGCTGGAAGCGCTATTGCGCTGGCACCATCCGCGGCTCGGCCTGTTAAGTGGCGGACAGTTCATTCCCGCCGCGACCGACACAAAGCAGGTCGTCCCCATCGGCGAATGGGTGATCTCCGCAGCCTGCGCGCAGGCGCGACGCTGGCAGGATGCAGGCCATCCCTTGCCCGAGATTCCGATCGCGGTGAATATCGCCATCCCGCAGATTTATGCCGACCTGCCGGAAGTGATCTCCCGCGCACTGCGGCGCTACGAAATTCCCGCATCCAGCCTCCAGCTCGAAATCACCGAATCGCTGGTGATCCGTGATGTGCAAAAGGCGACTGCCGTACTGCGCCAGATCAGCGATACCGGCATCTCGATTGCGATCGACGACTTCGGTACCGGCTACTCCTCGCTCTCGGTGCTGAAGGCGCTGCCGATCGACATCCTGAAGATCGATCAGTCCTTTGTGCGCGACCTCGGCAAGGACCTCGGCGACAACGCGATCGTCCAGGCCATCGTCAATATGGCGCGCGCGCTGGCAATGCATGTCGTCGCCGAAGGCGTGGAAACCGAACAGCAATTGAACATCCTGCGCGAACTGGGTTGCGAAGAGCACCAGGGCTATTTCTACAGCAGGCCCCTCCCCGCCGATGCGCTCGCGGAGCAGCTGCTACAGGCAAGCAGCGCCTGAACCGCGCCTCCCGAAGCTCACAATCTCAAATCAAAAGGAAAGTGCCGCAATGGACACGAGATCCGACATGTGCGAAGAGCTCGACGTCAAGGTCCTGCTCGACACCTTGAAAGCACTGAAGAAAGGTGATTTTTCAGCACGCATGCCATCCGACTGGACCGGCCTTGCCGGCAAGGTCGCCGACACGCTCAACGACATCATCGAGACCAACGAGCAGATGGTCGAAGGCATCACCACCGTCAGCCGCGTGGTGGGGCGCGAAGGCAGTCTCGGGCAGCGCGCATCGGTGCCGCATGTCTGCGGCGGCTGGTCGGAAATCGTCAAATCCGTCAACGCGCTGATCGACGACCTGGTGCGGCCGACCACCGAAATGGCACGCGTGATCGGTGCCGTGGCCAAGGGCGATCTGTCGCAGACCATGTCACTCGAGGTCGAAGGCCAGCCGCTGAAAGGCGAATTCCTGCGCGCGGCGTCGACCGCGAACACGATGGTGGACCAGCTCTCCTCTTTTGCATCCGAAGTAACGCGCGTGGCGCGCGAAGTCGGTACCGAAGGCAAGCTCGGCGGGCAAGCGCAGGTCAAAGGCGTGGCGGGTACCTGGAAGGACCTGACCGATTCCGTGAACTTCATGGCCGGCAACCTGACCTCGCAGGTGCGCAACATTGCCGAAGTGACCACCGCCGTGGCGAACGGCGACCTGTCGAAGAAAATCACCGTGGACGTGCGCGGCGAGATTTTGCAGCTGAAGGACACGATCAACACGATGGTGGACCAGCTGCGTTCCTTCGCCTCCGAGGTAACGCGCGTGGCGCGCGAAGTCGGTACCGAAGGCCGCCTCGGCGGCCAGGCGAACGTGCCCGGTGTCGGCGGCACATGGAAGGACCTGACCGACAACGTCAACTTCATGGCTTCCAACCTGATGGCGCAGGTGCGCAACATTGCGGAAGTAACCACCGCCGTGGCGCGCGGCGACCTGTCGAAAAAGATCACGGTCGACGTCAAGGGCGAGATCCTGGAACTGAAGGACACCATGAACGTGATGGTGGACCAGCTCTCCGCATTTGCCTCGGAAGTCACGCGCGTGGCGCGCGAAGTCGGCACCGAGGGCAAGCTCGGCGGGCAGGCGAACGTGCCCGGCGTCGCCGGTACCTGGAAGGACCTCACCGACAACGTGAACTTCATGGCCTCCAACCTGACCGGCCAGGTCCGTAACATTGCGGAAGTGACCACTGCCGTGGCGCGCGGCGATCTGTCGAAAAAGATCACGGTTGACGTCAAAGGAGAAATCCGTGAACTGAAAGACACGATCAACGTAATGGTGGATCAGCTGTCTTCCTTCGCCTCGGAAGTGACCCGCGTCGCACGCGAGGTAGGCACCGAAGGCAAGCTTGGCGGACAGGCCAATGTTTCCGGCGTTGCCGGTACCTGGAAGGACCTCACCGATTCGGTGAACTCGATGGCAGGCAACCTGACCGCGCAGGTGCGCAACATCGCGGACGTGACGACTGCGGTGGCTAATGGTGACTTGTCGAAGAAGATTACGGTTGACGTGAAAGGTGAAATCCTGGAACTGAAGAACACCATCAACGTGATGGTGGATCAGCTCAATTCCTTCGCGTCGGAAGTGACTCGTGTGGCGCGCGAGGTGGGCACGGAAGGCAAGCTCGGTGGACAGGCGCAGGTGCGCGGCGTCGGCGGCACGTGGAAGGACCTGACCGACAACGTTAACTTCATGGCATCGAACCTCACGGGGCAGGTGCGGAACATCGCCGATGTGACCACCGCCGTGGCGCGCGGAGACTTGTCGAAGAAGATCACCGTGGACGTAAAAGGCGAGATCCTCGAACTCAAAAACACCATCAACGTGATGGTCGACCAGCTCTCGTCGTTTGCATCCGAAGTGACACGCGTGGCGCGCGAGGTGGGTACCGAAGGCAAGCTCGGCGGCCAGGCAAACGTTTCGGGTGTGGCGGGTACCTGGAAGGATCTCACCGACTCGGTCAACTCGATGGCCGGCAATCTGACCGGACAGGTGCGCAACATCGCGGAGGTGACGACGGCGGTGGCTAATGGTGACTTGTCGAAGAAGATCACTGTCGATGTCAAGGGAGAAATCCTGGAGCTGAAGAACACCATCAACGTGATGGTGGACCAGCTGCGTTCCTTCGCATCTGAAGTCACCCGCGTGGCACGCGAAGTGGGCACCGAAGGCCGCCTCGGCGGACAGGCCAATGTGCCGGGCGCATCCGGCACGTGGAAAGACCTCACGGACAACGTGAATTTCATGGCATCCAACCTGACTGGCCAGGTGCGCAATATCGCTGCGGTGACCACCGCGGTCGCCCGCGGCGACCTGTCGAAAAAAATCACCGTCGACGTGAAGGGCGAGATCCTGGAGTTGAAGGACACGATCAACGTGATGGTGGACCAGCTGTCGTCGTTTGCGTCGGAGGTGACGCGCGTGGCGCGCGAAGTGGGCACCGAAGGCAAGCTCGGCGGCCAGGCGCAGGTCGAGGGTGCCGCCGGCACCTGGAAGGACTTGACCGACAACGTGAACTTCATGGCGGCGAACCTGACCGCGCAGGTGCGCGGTATCGCCGGCGTGGTGACCGCGGTGGCGAACGGTGACCTGAAGAAGAAGCTCACCGTGGCCGCGCGCGGCGAGATCGCGGCGCTGGCCAACACCATCAACGAAATGACCGATACGCTAGCGGTGTTCGCCGAACAGGCGATCACGGTCGCGCGCGAAGTGGGCGTCGAAGGCAAGCTCGGCGGCCAGGCATCGGTGCCGGGTGCGGCCGGTACCTGGAAGGATTTGACCGAGAACGTGAACCAGTTGGCGGCGAACCTGACCACGCAGGTGCGCGCGATTGCCGAAGTGGCAACGGCGGTCACGCGCGGCGACCTGTCACGCTCGATCCAGGTCGAAGCGCGCGGCGAGGTGGCGGACCTGAAGGACAACATCAACGAGATGATCCGCAACCTGAAGGAAACCACGCAAAAGAATGCGCAGCAGGACTGGCTCAAAACCAACCTCGCCCGCTTCACCCGCCTGTTGCAGGGCCAGCGCGACCTGTCGGCGGTGACCACGCTGATCCTGTCGGAACTGGCGCCCTTGGTGTCGGCGCACCACGGCGTGTTCTACATGATGGATGCGGCAGAGCCGGAAGCGCGGCTGCGCATGATCGCGTCCTACGGTTACCGCACCAGCAACAAGGTGCCGAACGCGTTTGCACCCGGCGAAGGGCTGGTCGGCCAGTGCGCGCTGGAAAAACAGCGGATCTGGCTCACCAACGTGCCGCGCGACTACATCAAGGTGTCGTCCGGGCTGGGCGCCGCGCCGCCGACCAACATCGTCGTGCTGCCGATCCTGTTCGAGCAGCAGGTCAAGGCCGTCATCGAGATCGCGTCGCTCGACCGCTTCACCGAAACCCACCTGTCGTTCCTCGACCAGCTGATGGAATCGATCGGCGTGGTGCTGAACACGATCGAAGCCAACAGCCGCACCGAAAGCCTGCTGACGCAGTCGCAGTCGCTGGCGCAGGAGTTGCAGCAGACCAACCAGGAACTGGCGGACAAGGCGCGGCTCCTTTCCGACCAGAACATCGAGGTCGAGCGCAAGAACCGCGAAGTGGAACAGGCCAAGCGCGCCTTGGAAGAAAAGGCGACGCAGCTAACCTTGTCATCGAAGTACAAGTCCGAGTTCCTGGCGAACATGTCGCATGAATTGCGCACACCGCTCAACAGCCTGTTGATCCTCGCACAACAACTGTCGGACAACCCGGAAGGCAACCTGACCGACACGCAGGTCGAGTTTGCGAAGACGATCTACGGCTCCGGCAGCGATTTGTTGACGCTGATTAACGACATCCTCGACCTGTCGAAGATCGAGTCCGGCACCGTGACGCTGGAAGTTAGCGACTACCGCTTCGAGACGCTGCGCGCGTATGTGGAGCGCACGTTCCGGCACATGGCCGAGGCGAAGAGAATCGACTTCGCGATCGAGCTCGACCGCAGCCTGCCGCCGTCGTTGCGCACCGACACCACACGCTTGCAGCAGATCCTGAAGAACCTGCTGTCGAATGCGTTCAAGTTCACCAACCACGGCACGGTGTCGATGAAGATCGGCATCGCCCACGGCGGCTGGACGCCGGATCATCCGAGCCTGGCCGGCGCCGATGCGGTGCTGGCGTTCTCGGTGACCGATACCGGCGTGGGCATTCCGGCCGACAAGCTGCAACTGATCTTCGAGGCGTTCCAGCAGGCCGACGGCAGCACCGCGCGCAAGTACGGCGGCACCGGGCTGGGCCTGTCGATCAGCCGCGAACTGGCGCGCCTGTTGAGCGGCGAGATCCGCGTCGAAAGTGCGGTCGGTGTCGGCAGCACCTTTACGCTGTACCTGCCGTACCAGCGGGAAGGTCATGCCACTTACGATTTCCCGCGACAGCGAAGCCTCGCCACACCAGCCGTCAACGAGAATGTCGCGTACCCGCTGCAGAATGAATCCAGGCCGGCAGCCGAACATGCCACCGTGCAGCAAGCCGGCATGGAATCCGCCGACAGCGACGTGCTGGTCGAGGAGCCTGTCGCCGTCGCCAGCGACGAACACTCGCCAGCCGATGACCGCGCTCTCGTTGCACCGGGCGATCCGGCAGTCCTGATTGTCGAGGAAGACCAGCAGATGGCAAGCATCCTGCTGGAGCAGGCACGGGAACGGAATTTCAAGGGCATCGTCGCGCCGCAACCTGACGCTGCACTGCCGTTGACCCGCGATTACCTGCCCTCCGCCATTCTGCTCGACATCGACCAGGCCGGCACGGATGGCATGCTCGTGCTCGACCGCTTGAAGCGCGATCCGTGGACGCGGCATATCCCGGTCCATGTCCTGTCGCAACAAAAGGAACGTGCACGCGCGATGCGCAGCGGTGCCTTTTCCTTCCTTGAGAAACCGGTGAGGCCGGCACAACTCCAGCATGAACTGGAGCGCATCCACCAGTTCGCCGCCGGTGGCAAGCGCCGCCTGCTCGTGGTCGAGGACGACCCGCTGCAGCGCGCCGCCATCGTCGAACTGATCGGTGAAATCGACGTGCACATCGAAGCGGTCGCTACCGGTGCCGAGGGGCTGGAACGCATGAAGGCCGCGCATTTCGATTGCGTCGTTCTCGACCTCCGGCTGCCGGATATCGACGGCCCCGATCTGCTCGAAACCATCGCATTGAACGAGCAGCTGCGCGACCTGCCGATCGTCGTCTATACCGCTTCCGACCTCAACCCGGAGGACATGGCGGCGCTGCACCGCGTGGCGAACAAGGTCATCATCAAGGATGCCCGCTCACCGGAGCGGCTCGTGGCGGAGACCTCGCTCTTCCTGCACCGTTCGCCGGCCAGCATGCCCGACGCACAGCGCCGCATGCTGGAACGCGCGGAGTCAAGCGACGCCGCACTTGCCGGCCGCAAGGTGCTGGTGGTGGATGACGACCTGCGCAACATCTTCGCGCTCAGCTCGGTGCTGGAGCGTCACGAGATGACCGTGCTGTTTGCGGAAAACGGGCGCGACGGCATCGAAGTGCTGCGCTCCGATCCCGGCATCGAGATCGTGCTGATGGACATCATGATGCCGGAGATGGACGGCTACGACACGATGCGGGCGATACGCGGGCTGCCGGAGTTCAGGTCGCTGCCGATCATCACGCTGACCGCCAAGGCGATGAAGGGCGACCGCGACAAATGCATTGCCGCCGGTGCGTCGGATTACATCACCAAGCCGGTCGATCCGGCCAAACTGCTGTCGCTGATGCGGGTGTGGCTGCACCGGTGACGCCACCGCAAATGGACTGCGCCCGAGGGTGTACCGGACTAGCCGCCTTCAGCGCTCGCCTGCCACGACGCGGTTCTTGCCGCCCAACTTGGCGTCGTAGAGCGCTGCATCTGCGCGGCTGAAGGTGTCGTCGACGGTTTCATCGGCGTGTACGGCCGCCACGCCGATCGAAGTCGACAAGGACATGCCGGGCGTCAGCAGCGACCAGTCATGCGCGGCAACCGCTTCGCAGATCCTTTGCAGCGGCGCTATCGCCGCACCAGCCGACACACCGCGCAGCATGATGACGAACTCGTCGCCGCCATAACGCGCAAGGTAATCCGTCGACCGCATCTCCCTCTTGACCAGGCCGGCAAAGGTCTTGATCACTTCATCTCCCACAGAATGGCCCAAGCGGTCATTGACCGCCTTGAAACCATCGAGGTCGAGGACGGCGATGCTGAACGGCAGCCCTGTCCGCTCGAACAGCTGCCGCTCCAGCTCCAGCTTGCTGTTGAGATCGCGCCTGTTTCCCACGCCGGTCAGTTCGTCGTTGACCGACAGCTCATGCAGGCGGCGCATCGCTTCCTCAAGCTCCGCCGTGCGCTGCGCGACCAGCTGCTCCAGCTGGTTCCGGTATTGCAGCAGCTCCTGCTCCGCCCGGTGGCGCTCCGTGATGTCGCGTACGCTGGCCACCAGCAGCAGTTCACCCTGCATGCGGAACGTGGAGAGCGACGCTTCGACGAGAACGCTTTCGCCATTGCGGCGGCGAAAACGCGTGACGATGGAGATTTTCTCCGAGGGGCGTTGCTTCAGCCGCTCCACGGCGGCCCTGCGATCCTCCGGGCTGACCCACAGACCGATGCTCGCGGCCGTCCTGCCGATCACTTCCTCGCGGCGGTAGCCGATCATGTTCTCGAACCCCGGATTCACATCGAGGAACAGCCCCGTCTCCAGGTTGGAAAACGTCGCATAGTCCGGCGTCGCCTGGAACAGGCGCCGGTATTTTTCCAGTTCCTCACGCAAGGTGTCATGGACGGTATGTTGCATATCTCCGGAGATGCTCCCTCCCTGTCTGCGTTGCCGCGTCACGCAGCCGTACTGGATTGCCCGCGGACTTGCGGCGACGGCTACCCTCTGCTGAAGCCCACACGCGTCGTCCGCACGGGCGGCGGCAGCGCCTGTTCCGTCGTGTCGGGCGCCTGTGTCTGGCCACTTCCCGCCTGGTTGTTCAGGTGCCGGATCGACGGCTCCGTCTTCACGGCGGGAACGCGTGCGTCGGCTGGCGCAGGCTTGCCGCCGACATCGAATGCCGACACCGTCATGCCCAGAGCGGCTGCGCGTTCCTGCATCGCCGCGGCCGAGATTGCGGATTGCTCGACCAGCTCGGCATTGCGCTGCGTCATTTCATCCATCGCCGCAATTGCACGGTTGATTTCCTCGATGCCGCTGCTCTGCTCCCGGCTTGCGGCGGTGATCTCGTTCATGATGTCGGCCACATGCTTGACGGCGGAGACGATCTCTTGCATCTGCTCGCCGGCCTCGCCCACGAGCGCATTGCCGCTCTCGACCTTCGCTACCGAGTCGCTGATCAGGTCCTTGATTTCCTTGGCGGCCTGCGCCGAGCGCTGCGCCAGCGTCCGGACTTCCGCAGCGACCACGGCAAAACCGCGGCCCTGCTCGCCTGCACGCGCCGCTTCCACCGCGGCATTGAGCGCAAGGATATTGGTCTGGAAGGCGATGCCGTCGATGACGCCGATGATGTCCACGATTTTGCGCGAACTGTCCTTGATGGAGCTCATCGTCTCGACCACGCGCCCCACCACTTCGCCGCCCTTGACTGCGGTTTCCGACGCCGACTGCACGAGCTGGTTGGCCTGTTGCGCGTTGTCGGCATTGTGCTTGACGGTGGAGGTCAGTTCTTCCATCGTCGATGCGGTTTCCTCGATCGCGCTGGACTGTGCTTCCGTCCGGCCGGACAGGTCTGCATTGCCTGCGGCGATGTCGTTCGACGCATGCGCGATCTCGTCTGTCCCCGCCCGCACCTGGCTGACAATGCGCGCAAGGTTGTCGTCCATTTCCTTCAGTGCACGCAGCAGCTCCGTCGTCTCGTCCTTCCCGGCGATGCCGATCTGTGCCCCGAGCTTGCCGGCGGCAACCTTCTTTGCGACGCCGACCGCGTCCTGCAGCGGACCGATGATGCTGCGGGTGATGATTGCCGACAGCAAGCCACCGACGACAACGGCCACCACCCCCATGGCGATAAGCAGATACGTCAGGCGCTGCCCGGCCGCTTCCGAACTCTCCAGCAGCTGGTCCACTGCTTTTTGCTGCATCCCGACCAGCTTGTCGATCTCGGCGATCGCCTTCTGGTTGAGCGGATCGATCTGAGAAGAGATCAGCTTGCCGGCGGATTCGTTTGCATAATCCTTGACCTTCTGGATCGCTTCCGTGAACGGTGCGTCCGTCTGCTTCTGCAGGTCCGCGATGGTGGCAACGATCGCCTTTTCCTCCGGATTGAGGCCCATCGCAAGCAGTTTGGCATGCACCTCTTCAAATCGCTTGCGCTGCACCTGAGCCTTGGCTTCCTCGCGCTCCATGTCGGGCGTGGAATACTGCAGGCCGACGTTGCGCATGGCGATGCCGCCCTCGAGGATCGCTCCGCGCATGGCGTTGGCGATGACCGCCTTGGCGTTCGCATGCGTCATGCCGTCATGTTGCTGGCGCCTGCTGTTTGCACTGATGACGATGTCTGCGAGAAGAACGCAGATCACCATGACGAGAATGATGCCGAAGCCGATACCGAGCCTCGTACCGATACGAACCGTACGCAGATTCACTGGTTGTCTCCCTGTTGTGGTGTGCGGTGAATTGGACACCGCCAGCCGGACTGGTATTGCCCGGTCTTGTTGTGCTCACTTTTTATCGAGGTGGGACTGCAATGCGTGCCCGCCTTGCAATCCATGCATTAAGCATTGCGCGCGGATTGCCCACAGAACGCACTCGGCCCAGTGTAGCGAAGGAAAATGATTTTTTCCACACGGAAACATCTGTTGCCGTTGTGGGTAGGTGGGAAAAAACGGGAATATGTATTCTGTCTGGACACCATGCCGGCGCAATGCGAACCGGAAGTTGGTGTTTCTACAGCACCGGATAACCGAGCCACATTCCCTTTTCATCCAACAACCAAGGGGTGAAACGGGGATTCAGGGAAAACAAATCTTCCAAGGTCGAGCTGTCCAGTTTCAGGACGGAAAATCCCGATGTACAGAAATTGGACGCAGCGCATCGCCCTTTACCGTAGAAATACCGTAAATGCCAAAAACCGTCATAAACATGTGCATTCGGCAATCCAAAGGATGCCGTTTCGTCATCATCGATGTTCCGCTTATTCATGCCGCAGTGCCTCAATCGGATCCAGACGCGCGGCGCGCCGTGCCGGGAAGTAGCCGAACACGACGCCGATTGCGGCCGAGAACATGAACGACAGCGCATTGACTTTCAGGTTGAACAGATAAGGCACCTGCATCAGTTGCGCAAGACCGATGGACGCAAGCGTCGCCACGATAATGCCGACCACGCCGCCCAGGCTGGACAGGACTACCGCCTCGATCAGGAACTGCAGCAGTACCTCGCGCTCCAGCGCACCGATGGCGAGTCGGATACCGATTTCCCGCGTCCGCTCGGTGACCGACACCAGCATGATGTTCATGATGCCAATACCGCCCACCATCAGGCTGACGGCTGCGACCGCGCCCAGCAAGGCGGTGATGATCTTCGTCGTCGCCGTCAGCGTCTCGGTGATCTGCCTGGTATCCATCACGGTAAAGTTGTCATCCTCGTTGCCGGCAATCTTGCGCCGTTCCCGCATCAACTGCCGCACGCTGTCCTTTGTGCGTTCGATGGAGACGCCGTCCATCACCGATACCTGCAGCATCCGTACATCCTGCGTGCCGGTCAGCCGCCGCTGCACCGTGCGCAAGGGCATGATGATCGTGTCGTCCTGGTCCGATCCCATCGTCGATTGTCCTTTCGACGTCAGCAGCCCGATCACCTCGCAGGAGAATTGCTTGATCCGGATCGCCTCGCCGATCGGGTTTTGCCGACCGAACAACTCGCGCCGCACCGTTTCGCCGATGACACAGACAGCCTTGCCTGCACGCTCCTCCGCCGCATTGAATACCCGTCCGCTTGCCAGCCGCCAGCGGCTGATCTCGAAGTAGTCGGCGGTCGTGCCGGTCACGCCGGTGGACCAGTTCTTGGCCATGCGTACCGCCGTCACCGCCCTGCTGGCAACTGGCGCCACCGCGCGCAGGCCGCTGATCTGCTGCTCGATCGCTTCCGCATCCGTCACCTTGAACTGCGGCGCGCCGCCGGCCATCGGTCCCAGCCGTTGCCCGGGAAGCACCATCAGCAGGTTGCTGCCCATCGATGCAATCTGGTCCTGCACCGAACGCGTTGCGCCGTTGCCCAGCGTAACCATGGTGATCACCGCCGCCACGCCGATCACGATGCCGAGGATCGTGAGGAAGGAGCGCATCAGGTTGCGCCGGATCTCCCGCACGGCCAGCAACAGGGTATTCCAGAACATCAGGCATGCTCCTCTTGACGGATATCCGACTCCACCTTGCCATCGACGAAGCGGATGATGCGCCGCGCATAGGCCGCCATGTCAGGTTCGTGCGTGACCATCAGGATCGTGATGCCCTTGTCGCGGTTCAGCGCGGACAGCAACTCCATGATTTCGCGGCTGCGCGCGGTGTCGAGATTACCGGTCGGCTCGTCGGCGAGCAGCACGATGGGGTCGGTGACAATCGCGCGCGCAATCGCCACGCGTTGTTGCTGGCCGCCCGACAGTTGCGCCGGCACATGCTTTTCCCATCCTTTCAGTCCCACGGCGTCCAGCGCCGCCTGCGCGGCTTTGTGCCGTTCGGCGGCAGCCATGCCGCGGTACACCAGCGGCAGCTCCACATTCTCCAGTGCCGAAGTACGCCCCAGCAGGTTGAACCCCTGGAACACGAAGCCGAGATAATTCCGGCGCAGCAGCGCACGCTGCTTGCGGCCCAGCGCATGAACGGGAACGCCGGAAAAGAAATATTCTCCAGAACTCGCCGTATCGAGGCAGCCAAGGATGTTCATCGCCGTCGACTTGCCCGACCCGCTCGGCCCCATGATCGCGACGAACTCCCCCTCTTCGATCGAGAAGTCGACGCCGCGCAAGGCCTGGAAGGCGGCCGCGCCCTCGCCGAAGGTCTTGGTCACGCCCGCAAACCGGATCAGCGGGCCATCCGTTCCGGGCCGTTCGTCGATGCCGCTCATTGGGCGGTACCCAGGCTTTCGGTGATAACTTCCATGCCCGGTTGCAGGTCACCATTGACCACTTCAGTCACCCGCCCGTCGCTCGCACCGACGGTCACCGATACCGGGACCGGTTGCCCGTCACGCAATATCCACACCTGCTGCGCGCCGCCCTTGCCTGCGCCGGTATCGGTGTTCCTTTTCCTGACGCCGCTCGACGGTGGGCGCGGCATGATGCTGCCGACCAGCCCCCGGCTGTCCGCTTTTGCCGGTTGCTGCGCGCTCGGCGGCGTGAAGCGCAGCGCCGCATTCGGCACCAGCAACACGTTCTCCTTCGCCGCCGTGACGATCGCGGCGGTGGCGGTCATGCCCGGGCGCAGGCTGAGATCGTCATTATTGACTTCGAGCACCGTGAGGTAGGACACCACGCCTTCCTTGATCTGCGAGCCGTACGAGGTGCGCACGATCTTCGACGGATAGTCGCGGTTGGCATAGGCGTCCACGCGGAAGCTTGCCCTCTGCCCATCCCGCACCTGCCCGACATCGGCCTCGTCGACATCCACCTCCAGCTTCATCTGCTTGAGGTTTTCCGCGAGCGTAAACAGCACCGGCGCCTGCAGCGAGGCGGCAACCGTCTGGCCGGGCTCCACCTTGCGCACGAGCACAACGCCATCGATCGGCGAGCGGATCGTCGCCTTGCCGAGATTGGTTTCATCCGACTTCACCGTCGCGCGCGCCTGCCCGACCGATGCTCGCGCTGCAGCCTCGTTTGCGATGGCGCGCTTGAGCACCGCCTCCGCAGTCTGCAGTTCCGCCCTGGACGGCACCTTGCCGCCGGAGAGCTCCGCCACCTGCCGCAGCCGGGCAAGGTTGGCACGGGCTTCCTCGACCGTGGCCTGCATCTGCTGCACCTGCGCTTCGGCGGCAACGAGAGCCGCCTTCGACTTCGTCACCTGGTCCTGCAGCTTGGAGATATCAAGGCGGGCAAGCGGCTGCCCCTTCTTCACCCGGTCGTTGTCGTCGACGAACACGTTCTCGATGGTGCCCGACAATTCACTGCCGACATCGACCTGGTTGGTCGGCTGCAAGGTACCGGTGGCGGAAACGGTGACGACCAGATTGCCCTTCGTGACCTGTTCCGTCAGGTAGCGCGTAGTCTGCTCATCGCCCCCGAATCGCGTAACACCCACGGCAATGGCTGCGAGTAGCGCAATCAGCAGACCAGCGGCGATCCAGCGGCGCCGGCCGGAAAGTGCTCCCTGTCCGCCGCCCACCTGCAGCATGGTCGCGATCTCTTTTTTTCGTGATGTCCGGTTGTCGTTCATGGAGGCGTCATTCATTCCGTTCTGTTGTCGATGCCGCAATCGGTGTCCAGCCTCCGCCAAGCGCTTTGTAGAGCCGGATTGACGCGGCGGCGCCGTCGGCCTGTGCCGCAGCAAGCGAATCCTCGATGGCAAGCACGCTGCGCTCGGTGTCGAGCACGGTCTGGAAATCGATGACGCCCCCTAGATAGCGCTGGCGCGCGAGTTGCGCAGCGTTGCGGGCGGACTGAGCGGCAGCAAGCAGCGCCGCCTGGCGCTCCTTGCTGCGGGCGAAGGCAACCAGGCCGTTCTCGACCTCCTCCAGCGCGGTCAGCACGGCCGACTCGTACGCGACCATGGCTTGCTCGCGCACCGCGTCCTGTACGACAACCTGTTGCTTCAGCCGGCCGGCATCGAAAATCGTCGTCGCAATCGATGCGATGAAGGAACGCGTCACCGTGCCGTCGGCCAGCCGGTCGAAGGTCAGCGAATCCAGCCCGATGGAGCCCGTCAGGCTGAAGCCGGGATAACGCGCGGCCTGGGCCTGCCCGACGCGCGCCGTTTGTGCGGCGAGCCGCCGTTCTGCGGCGTGCACATCCGGGCGGCGGCGCAAGGTGTCGGCGGGGATGCCGACGGCCAGTTTTTCCGGCATGGCCGGGATTGCACGGGGCTGTGCGAGCCTTTCGTTCAGCGTGCCGGGCGCGGCGGCGATCAGGATCGCGAGGCGGTTCTGCGCTTCGACAAGGCTGGTTTCCAGCAGCGGAATTTGCGCGCGGGTCTGTTCGAGGTTTGCCCTTGCCTGCTCCAGTTCGAGCGAGCCAACCAGGCCGGCCTGCACGCGCCAGTCGGTCAGTTGCAGGGTTTCGGACTGGCTGCCCAGATTGTTGCGTGCAATTGCGAGCCGCGCCTGCGTCGCACGCAATTCCACATAGTTGAGCGCAAGTTCGGCAACAAGCGATACCTGCGTCGCGGCCAGCGTCGCTTCGCTGGCCTGCAAGTCCGCCTCGGCCGCCTCCATGGCACGGCGAGTGCCGCCGAAAATGTCCGGCTCCCAGCGTGCATCGAAACCTGCGGAATACAGTTCCCTCCCCGTTGCCGGTGATGCGGGCGACGTGCGCCGGCCGGAGACGGATGCGCCAACAACGGGAAAAAAGGCTGCGCCTGCAGCGGCACGGCGGGCCCGCGCCTCACGCAATGCTGCCTGGGCGCTGCGCAGGTCGGGATTCGCAACAAGCGCCTTTTCGATCAACTCCGACAGCGCGGCGTCATCAAACTGGCGCCACCATTGCGCGTTCGCTTCCGGACCGGCCGTTTCCAACGGGAGGCCACCAGCGATATCGGCGTGCCATGTCGCCGGGGCGGCGACCTCGTGCAGGCGATAGTCCGGGCCGACGGCAGCGCAGCCCGAAAGTGCCGCTGCGAGGATCAGAAATGACAGGCGCGCTGCATGCTTTCGCAAGCTCGGAGACTGCGCTCCCTCTTCTACCAGCCTCGTCGCCAACCTTGTTTGTCGGCTGCCGATGCAATTCATTTTCTTGCGCATTCTGGCGATGACTCCAATATGCGACCGGAACGTATTCCCGCGAGAAGAAGAAACATTGGACGAGACCGGTCATCAGGACAGGGTACTGGATGGCCAGCTGCAACTTGTATGCGCCAGATCAAACATTTCGGGTCTTGCGCCTGCGGGTGCATCAGCGGGGGCCGTAATCAAGGACAAATCACATTGGACGACGCAAGCAGGGGCGAAGCGAAGTATCCCGTCCGTGCTTCTCCTTCTGCATCGATTCTGCTTTTCGATCGGGAAAATCGTAGTCGCGCCATGTGTATGGCGTTTGTCGCGCTCGTATCGAAATGTGTCAGGCTGTCGGGGGCAAAGCGAGCGCGGTGCGGAAAGATGTGATGGATGGAGTGAGCGTTTTGGCGATGATCCGACAGCGATCCCGCCGCTGAAAGCAATGCATCGCCGCAGGAGAGTGCAAGGAGCACGGCATGCGGCGCAGCTTCGCCACAGGCTGCCCCCTGCACTTGGGCCAGTTATCTACTGGCGTACTGCCGTCGGGTTGGCCGTTCAGAAGTTGTAGCCGACCTTCAGCGTCGCGCCACGGCTGTCGAAATCGATGCCGCTCTTTTCTGTCGTGCGCCGTACGCCGAGGTCCAGCCCCGCATAGAGGCCACCAGAACGATAGTTGAGGCCGGCAACGACGCCATAGGCGAATACCGTTTCGGTATCCGCACCGGCCGCGGCCGGATTCACGCGCACTGCACCGATGCTCGGGCCGACACCGACGGAGAAGCCGTTGGACAGCGGCACGGTATAGCGCGGCGACAGTTCGACCATCGTTGCGTCGACATCGTCTTCATCCGCCCGGCTCACGCTCAGATGCGTGCGGATGCGGTTGTCGGGCGACTGGAACAGGCCGCAGTTGAAGTTCAGCTCCACGCCATAGGCAGTGGCGGTGTCGCCGCCACCATTCGGCTTGATCGCGCCGACGGTGGCTGCGATGGTCGGTTCGTGCTTGAAGCTGGGATCCTTGAGGCCGGGAGCGAACCGCCATTCCTGGGCTGCCGCGGCAAGCGACAGGGATGACAGTGCGACGGCGAGAAGAGTCTTTTTCATGGCTTCGGGTATTCCTTTTCCTGGATAGGGAGCGAGCCGCTTGCGGCTTCGCACTGGCTTGCTGACTCGCGCGGAAACGGTTTCCGCACGGCTGCCAGCATGCTAACGACTTCCTTTTCCTGCGTATGTAACCTGGGTCACCAAGTCCGCAGCGCATTTTTCGCTACACTTGGCGCGGGCTTGCCTGCCACTGCTGCCATTGTTGGCAGCATGTGCGTGCATACCGGCAGCTGGCAGAACGGTGCTCGCACGTAAATCGTTGATTTTTCGTATACTGTCCTGCCGTTTCCAGATGGCATGCTTCTTGATAAGAATACGGATCTGTCCTCGGCGACAGCATCCGCTTGCACCGACCGGGGAGTTCCCGTCGCCTTTTTTACACATGGAGAAGTACAGATGAATAAAAAACTGGTCATTGCTCTGCTCGCCGCCACGATCGCCGGAACCGCCGGCGCACAGCTCAAGCCTGAAGACGCGATCAAGTTCCGCCAGTCCGGCTACGGTTTCATGGCCTGGAACATGCAGCGCATCAAGGCCAATGTCGAAGGTAAGTTCGACAAGGATGAGGTCGTGAAGTCCGCCAACGCCATCCAGGCAATCGCCAACTCCGGCATGGGCGCGCTCTACCTGCCCGGCACCGACAAGGGCAAGGGCTGGGAGCAGACCCGCGCCAAGCCGGCGATCTGGACCGAGAAGGAAAAGCTCGGCAAGGCAGCGATGGCCTTCAACAAGGAAGCCAATGAAATGGCCAAGGTAGCCGCTACCGGCGACGCAGGCGCAGTCAAGCAACAGCTCGGAAAGCTGGGTGCCACCTGCAAGGGCTGCCACGACGACTTCAAGATCAAGGACTGACGGGCACCGCTGGTGCCTGCTTCAAGGCGCCTGCGGGCGCCTTTTTCACTTGGAAAGCCATTGATGAATCATCAACGCATACGCATCTGGGACCTGCCCACGCGCCTCTTTCACTGGTCGCTCGTCATTTCCGTGACGGCGGCCATCGTCACGGGAAAAGCCGGTGGCAACCTGATCGTCTGGCATGGCCGCATCGGCATCCTGATCGTTGGATTGCTTGCCTTCCGCATCGTATGGGGGCTGCTGGGCTCAACTTACGCCCGGTTCGCGCAGTTCATGCCGACGCCCGGAAGGATCCGCGCCTATTTGCGCGGCGAGTTGCGTACCGCGGGACATAACCCGCTGGGCGCACTGTCCGTCTTTGCGCTGCTCGCCGTCCTCCTCGTACAGTCGGTAAGCGGTCTCGTCTCCAATGACGACATTTCCTTCTACGGCCCGCTCTACGACGTCGCTGGCCGCGAACTGAGCAACACGCTCACCGGCATTCACCACCAGTTGTCCAATGTGCTGATCGGTCTCGTCGTGCTGCACATTCTTGCGGTGGTTTTCTATGTCGTTCTCAAAAAACAGGACCTGGTCAAGCCCATGATCACCGGCTGGAAGAACAGCGCCGATGGCGAACCCGCCCGTGGTGGCGGCCTCGTGGCGGTACTCGTTGCGCTTGTCGTGGCCGGTGCGGCAATGTACGGAGCAAGCGGCGCATGGATTGCACCACCACCGCCACCGCCGCCAGTCGAAACGCCCAACTGGTAATGCGCATCCCGCCCACAAACACCGCATTCCCGCAGCTGCAAGGACATCATGACGAACATCGATACCGCCCTTCCCCTTGTCAACGACGAACTGGCCATCCTTGCCGAGCTCGTGCCGCTGGAGCGGCTCGACATCATTGAACTGGGTTGCGGCAATGCACGCATGGCGCGCACGCTGCTCGAACGCCATCCGGGCTGCCGGGTGACCGGGCTGGAGGTGGATGAGCGCCAGCATGTGAAGAACCTCGCCGCTCCGCAAGAGGGGCTGCGCTTCGTTGCCGCGGGCGCGGAAGCGATTCCGTTTCCGGATGCCGCGTTCCATCTCGCGTTGATGCTCAAATCCCTGCACCACGTGCCGCTGCCCGCTATGGCGCGCGCGCTCGATGAAGTGGCGCGCGTGCTGAAGCCCGACGGGCATCTGTATGTGTCGGAGCCGATTTACGATGGCGCGCTGAACGAGGTGATCAGGCTGTTCAACGACGAGGGCATCGTCCGTGCCGCCGCGCAGGCTGCGGTCGACACCGCACTCACCGGCGGCAAATGGGAACAGGTGGCGGAACGGCGCTTCGCCATGCCGGTGTCCTACAAGGACTTCCCGGAATTTGAAGCGCGAATGATGCGTCCGACCTTTGCCGACCACAAGCTCGACGATGCCATGATCGCTGAGGTGGCTAAGGCGTTCGCCCCGCACTGCGGGCCGGACGGTGCGCATTTCACGCGCCCGATGCACGTACGGCTGTTGCGCCGCCTGCCGGCGTGACAATCTGCGCTGCGGTCCGGCTCCGGCGCCGTACGCGGTCGACAGGATTCGGCTTTCGTTCCTATGTGCCCACGTTGCAGGAAGGCATGCATAGCCTGCGACTGAAAAACAGATGTGACGGAAACGGATAAAGCGTATTCCGGTCTTAACCTTCATGAGGAAGAGCACGGACGACGATTTCATCCGACAAGCGCGATCTGGTTGCACACAGGCACTTGCATCAAATTTTTCGGGTCGGAAATTTCTCTCGCTTCCGCTGCCGCTGGTTCCGCCAATTTTCCTCATGTTGGCAACGCGTTTCCCTCCATCTGCGGCGATTGCGGTATGCACATATAATGCTGTGCGCCTACCGCTGCCTGTCCGACGACATTGCCATTCAGCACCAATTTCATGCGCACCTGACGCTGGTTTCCAGGTACGTACCAAGCAACCGGGAAAGCGCAGGAATCCGGCGTTCCTGCCCAGATCACTATCCAGACAAGTAAAACAATGCGCTCTAACGTTTCTTCGGCTGATGCCGGCCTGATCGCTGCCCCTTCGGTTCTGCGGATGAAACCCGTCAACCGTGCTCTGACAGTCGTCCTGACCGGTTTGGTACTTCTCGTCTCCCTCACCGTTGTCTACGCGCTCTGGGCAAATGCACGATACACGGCGCACAAGAACCTGGAAGCGGAATTCGATTTCCGCGTCCGAGACCTTGCGGAAAACATCATTCGCCGCATGGGCACCTACGAGCAGGTCCTTCGCGCAACCCAGGGAATGCTGAACGGTTCGATGACCATCGAGCGCGAGGCATTCGCGTACTACGCCGCGAGCCTGCGCCTGGCCGAGCGCCATCCGGGTATCCAGGGTGTTGCGATCACCGAATTGATTCCGAAGGCACAAAAGGAAGCGCATGTGCGCTCCGTGCAGCGCGAAGGCTTTCCCGGCTATGCAATCTGGCCGGAGGGCGAACGTGAAACCTATACCTCGATCACGCATATCGAACCCTTCACCGAGATGAACCGGCGCGCCTTCGGCTTCGATATGTGGACACAGCCGGTGCGCCGCGCCGCAATGGAACAGGCGCGCGACACCGGCCGCCCCGCCCTCTCGGGGCGCGTGGTGCTGGTGCAGGAAGCCGAGAAGAACATACAGTCCGGCTTCCTGATGTACCTGCCTGTATACCGGCTGGGCGCGCCCCTGAGCACGCTGGCTCAACGCCGCGATGCACTCGTCGGCTGGGTCTACGCACCGTTTCGCGCCATCGACTTCATGGCCGGGCTCGGCGGCGAGCGCTCGGCAGACCTGCACACCCGGATTTTCGATGGCGACACCCGGGCGGCCGATGCCTGCCTTTTCGGATGCGCCGAGCCTGCCGGTCATGTTCCCCTGTTCAAGACCACAAGGCTGATCGACATCGCCGGGCACCCCTGGACCATCGACGCCCAATCGACACCTGAATTCGAAGCGGACCTTGAAACGATCACGGCGTCCACCATTGCCGTTGCCGGCACCAGCATCAGCTTTCTGCTCGCGGTGCTGGTGTGGATGCTGGCGCAAGGGCGTACGCGCGCGGTAGAGATCGCAGTCGGCATGACGCAGGAGCTGCGGTCGTCCAACGCACGCCTGGACGCTGAACAAAGGCGTATCAAGGTCATTCTTGAAAACACGCATGACGCTTTTGTGGCTATCGATACAAAAGGCCGCATTACCGACTGGAACAGCCAGGCCGAGCGCATTTTCGGATGGCGAGCAAACGAGGCCATCGGCAAGAACGGGGTCGACCTGCTCATCCCGCCCGAGCAGCGCGCGGCTGCGCATGAGCGGATGGCACGCTTCCTCGACGACAGCTCGGGCTCCGTGCGCAACATTCGCCGGGAACTGATTGCTGCGCGCCGTGGTGGCGGTCATTTCCCGGTCGAGCTGTCGCTCGCGGCGGTCAAGGTCGGTGACGGCTACATCGCCAATGCGTTCATCCGCGATATCAGCGAGCGCAAGGAAACCGAGCGTCGGGAAACCCAGCGACAGAAGGCGCTGGACCAGGCGCGTACCGCCTTGCTGCATGCACAAAAGCTGGAAGCCGTCGGCAAGCTGACAGGCGGGGTTGCGCACGACTTCAACAACATGCTCCAGATCATCTCCGGCAACATGGAAATGCTGAAGATCATCGGCGGCTCGGAATCCGAGCGGGAGCGCCTGGTGCAAAATGCCTTGAACGCCGTCGAGCGTGGCACCAAGCTGTCCACGCAGCTGCTCGCCTTTGCGCGGCGCCAGCCGCTGGAGCCGCGCGTCGTGAATCCACGGCGCCTGCTCCGCAACATCGACGAGCTGTTGCGCCAGGCGGTCGGCGAAGCAGTCGATATCGAAACGGTGGTAGGCGGCGGACTCTGGAACACGCTGGTCGACCCGCACCAGCTTGAGAACGTGATCCTCAATCTTGCGATCAACGCCCGCGATGCGATGCCCGGCGGCGGCCGGTTAACCATCGAGCTCGAAAACGCGGTGCTCAATGACGAATATGTTTCGCTGATTCCCGGCATGCGCGCGGGACAGTATGTGATGCTGGCCGTGTCGGACACCGGCTCCGGCATGGCGCCGGAGGTCGCCGAACGCGCCTTCGAGCCCTTCTTCACCACCAAGGCCGAAGGCGTCGGTACCGGTCTCGGCCTGAGCATGGCATACGGTTTCGTCAAGCAGAGCGGCGGCCATATCCGCATCTACAGCGAACTTGGTCACGGCACGACGATCAGGATTTACCTGCCGCGCTCCTTCGGCACGGAACAGGAAATGCAAGACCGCACCGCAGAAACGCTGGCAGGCGGCTCCGAAACGGTGCTCGTGGTGGAAGACGACAATGAGGTGCGCACGACGGTAGTCGGCATGCTCGGCGACCTCGGATACAAGGTGCTGCAGGCAAGTGATGCGCAAAGCGCCCTGGACATCGTCGAACAAGGCAGCAAGGTAGACCTGCTCTTCACAGACGTCGTCATGCCCGGTTCGCTGCGCAGCACTGAACTCGCCAAGCGTGCAAAAGAGATGTTGCCCGAGCTTGCGGTCCTGTTTACGTCGGGATACACGCAAAACGCGATCGTCCATGGCGGACGGCTCGACCCCGGCGTCGAACTCATCAGCAAGCCGTACACGCGCCAGCAGCTTGCCCGCAAGGTGCGCCAGGTGCTCGCCGACCGCAGCCAGCCGTTTCCGCCGCAGGCCGCAGCCGAAACCATGATCCACAGTCTCGAAGCGAACGCGGGACTGGAACCCAAGGCCCGTATCGAGACTCCATTAAGCATTCTCGTCGTCGAAGACAACGACGATCTGCGGCAGATCGCCATCCACTTCCTGCGGATCATGGGACATTCCGCAATGAGCGCTTCGACTGCCGAGGAAGGGATGAAGGCTCTTTCCGACAAGCGCATCGACGTATTGCTGACAGATGTCAATCTGCCGGGAATGAACGGCATCCAGCTGGCGGAAAAGGCCCTCGCCGCCCAACCGCATATCGAGGTGATTTTCGCCACCGGCTACGGGGATACGCTGAACGGTTTTTCCCAGAAAGATCCGGTCGTCCTGACCAAACCCTACCATTTCGCACAACTTGAAAAGGCGCTGGCCACCTTGCAGAAAACCCCTGCAGCGCAAGGCGTTTGAACGAACAACGGCTCGAATATGAATGTCCTAGTGATTGAAGACAACCGCGATATTGCCCGCATCCTGAGCGACATCCTGAAGATAAAGGGATGCGAGACCGAGATCGCGTTCACAGCAAAAGTCGGCCTTGAGATTGCGGAGCAGAACAAACCCGACCTGATTTTCTGCGATATCGGATTGCCCGGGGAAATGAACGGCCATGATTTTGCCCGCAGCCTGCGCGCCCATCCGGCACTGGGCAGCGTTCCGCTCATCGCGGTATCCGGCTATGCGACCGAGGAGGACCGCCGGCAGGCACTGGACTCGGGATTTGACATGGTATTTCCCAAACCGGTCAAGTTTGCCGACCTCACCACCGCGCTCGAACACTTTGCCGGAGGCGCAAAAAGCTGAGCTGCGCCGCCCGTTCGGAACGAGGCAGCTCCATGACTTCCCTGCCCGCGCGCAGCGCTACTGCGGACAACAAGGCGTGACGGATCAGGAAACGCGAAGAATCATATCCATCGGCGCGTCCGCCCCTTGTACGCAAGGAAGGCGGCGCCAAATTTTGCCTCCAGCACTCTTTCCTCCGGAATGATCTGGAAACGCGTGACATAGGCCACGAACAAGACAGGCCCCAGCCCTTCCGACCAGCTGCCCAGGCGCGCCGCATACGCAACGAGAAGCAGCAGGAGACTCAGGTACATCGGATTGCGCGTAACGCGATAGACGCCGCTCGTCACAAGCGCCGATGCGCGTGAAGGATGGCGCGGATTGATCGTCGTCCTGGCGAGTGCAAAGCTGGCAAAGGCCAGGACCGCAATGACCGCGCTGAGCTGGGCGAGACGGACGCCGACCTCGGCGAGGATCGGCCAACTATCCATCGGAATGTGGGCGGCATGTGCGTACAGCTTCATTGCCACCCCGATGGCAATCGCAACGACGGGAGCTGGAACCCTGGTTTCCAACGCCTCCAGGTTTCGTGGCTTGATTCCTAGCTTGTCATACATTTCAAAACGTCCGTTTAACATCGTCGCGCACCTTGTACAGGAGAAGCCGGCACTGCCGTTATACGCACTTTCTGGCTGCCGTGGAAGCCGAGATGGACATGGGTTCGCCTGTCAGCACTAAGAGCAGCGAAAAGATCAGCGGAAAGTACTGGGCGAACCACGGGGTAACGAGCACCGGGGAGAAAGTGGCAGCACTTATAACACAACTTAACAGCGAGAAAAACACGAAATCTGTTTGCCGATAAGGGGCACTATGCGCTGGCTGGGGCAGCAAGAGGCTGCCGGAATCCATCTGCTACGGCTTTCAACGCGACTCGAGGCTTGCAGCCGCGACCCGGCCGGCGGCGAGATCCCATGAAGCCTGCCCCACGGTCTTGAGAACGGGCATGGGTTCCAGCCCCCTGCAGCTACCGTCCAGCACTGCAGATAATGGCTTGACGGCAGACCAGTCGATCCCGGCCTGCAGCAGGTCGCCTGCCTCGTGTCGTGCGCCGGCAAGGTCATCGACGACAACCCGGCGGCTGCGGAGCAGCTCCGGCGGGAACTCGGCCATGTCGGGCTTGAACGCCCCCACGCCGATCGCCAGCGTCTGCGGCGCCAATGATGCGGGGATGACGGGGACTTTGGACGTCGTCAATGCCAGCACGAGATCAGTTTCCGGCACTTCCGTTGCGAGCGAGTCTGCCGCAATCGACTGGAAATGGATATGCGGATAACGGCGCTTAAGGGATTCCCCGAATGCCTGTGCACGGGACGCGTCGCGTGCGGCCAGCCAGAATGCAGAGATACCGAAATACGCGATCAGCGCCTCGGCGTGCGCAGCAGCCTGTACGCCGGCGCCGATGAGCAGTGCCGACTGCGGCTTCCTCGCGGCCAGCACATCGATGCCAAGCAGGGTCACCGCCGCAGTGCGTCGCGCGGTGACCGTCGGCCCGTCGAGCAAGGCGATGCGACGGCCGGTTGCCGTATCGAAGACGATGACTTCACCCTGGATGGCAGGCAGCCCGTGCACGGCATTGCCGGCGTGCACCGTGATCAGCTTGGTCACGCCAATGTCGTCGGCAATCGCCGGCATGCACAGCAACACGCTGGACGCATCGATCGGCACTAGCTGGCGTTCCGGCGCACGGATCTTGCCGTTGGCAAGTTCATGCGCGGCACGGGCCACGGCGGGCACCAGTTTGTCGTAAGGAAGGGCTTGCGCGGTGCGCGCGGCGTCCAGTATCTGCATGCATTGGTCCTTTTTCCTGAGCCCGGTGGGCATCAACACAAAAAATCGTGGCCGCCATCTTCATGCGGCCACGACTGCCGTGCACCGGGCTTCAATCAGGAAAAATCAGGAAAGCTCAACGGTACACCAGCACCGGTATCGTACTGTGAGTCAGGACTTTTTGCGTTTCGCTGCCCATCAACAGGCCTTTCATGCCGCGCCGCCCATGTGACGCCATAGCGATCAGGTCGCATCCGCGCTCGGCGGCAAGGTCGATGATCGCCTCATACGGATGTTCGGCGGTCTTGTGCACCACCTCGCACGGCACCCGCGCTTCGCGTGCGGCGGTCTCAATCGAAGCAAGGAATTTGCGCGCCTGTTCTTCGCGATCCTTCTCGAACTGCTCCCGCGTATCCTCGAGCATGTCGGGATTCGTCGTGAAGGTATGGAATGCAGGCATTGCGTGAAAGCCGGTGATCTTTGCACCGGTCGCCCTGGCGAACTCGACGGCTTGCTGCACGGCGCTTTCCGAGGCAGCGGAACCATCGGTCGGCAACAGAAGATGCTTGAACATGTCTCGCTCCTTTCAGCCTGATAATCCCGCCTGCCAGGCTTGGCTGCTTTCCTGCTAGTGTCCTGAGTTAGAAGTTCGAAGACAAAATCGTTCGATGCTGGCCAGGATGTCGTCGGCGGATTTGGTCCAGACAAACGGCTTGGGGTCGGCGTTATTGATTCTCAGGTAATGCCGAATGGCG
>NZ_BAAGWA010000012.1:0-108004 GCF_054780595.1 Noviherbaspirillum agri | reverse complement strand
GCTCGCTCACGCCGTGGCGCTTGGCTACCTCGGCAATCGGGGCCTTGTCGGCTTCCCGCAAAATCCGGACGATTTGCTCGTCACTGTATCGGCTCTTCTTCATTGCTCCCTTTCGTTTGGGAGCTATTTTCTCAAATTTGCCGTGGCCCGAAAATCTCGGGTCAGGTCATCGCCAAGCTCAATGCCTTTCTCGACCGCCCTGAAGTGCGGAAAACGCTGAAAGCGCTGCATTGGGATAACCCATACAAATATCTCGCCGAGCAAATGCGGGCATTACGCGGTCAGCTTATCGTAGGCAAACTGCTGACTGCATTTGACAAGGCCATTGCCGCGCTAAAGGAATTACTGGCGATCGTGCAGAATTGGGGTGGCGGCAAGCTCGGACAACAGGCCGCCGACCTGCTCGAACTGGTCTCCGGCGTGCGCAAGAAGGCCGACTCGATGCTAGGTAAAGTGCTAAAGCCGGTGCAGGATTGGCTGAACAGGATTGCGCGAAGACTGGATATTGAAGCGGATAATCAGTATCGCGCGTATGTCAAGGCCACCAATACACATGGCTTTACCCGGCCAAGGGCGGAGGCGGAGATCACGTCGTTTGAGAAGGAAAAGCCGAAGTGGGTAGATAAGACGGCTAGAGTAGCGCATCCCGCTTCGGAAGAAGCTCCATTCAAACCAGGCTGGCCAGACCTTGATCCCAAGGTTAAACCGGGCGAAAGGCATCCATTGGCAAAGGCCTATAAGACCTTTGAAGATGGCCCCATCACACCAGTGACCATTCCGCCGGGCGAAATCTTATACCGGGTTATAGATCCTGGTAGCGGCGACAACAGCATCTGCTGGATGCACAGGTCCGAGTTCGACAAACTGAAAAGCAAGGATGACTGGCGCAGGAAGTTTGCGGTATGGGCAAGCTGGAACAGTAATGGCGAGTTTGTGACGTATACCGTCCCACCGGGGAAAGGGCTGAATGTATGGGAAGGCGTCGTCGGAACGCAAAGACATGAAGCTAATAACGCCTACAAACTGGAAGGAGGAGCTATACAGATCGTGCTTGACCCAAGCGACTTGAAGAAGGAATGTTTGGGAAAACGACAGCCTACCAACTGGGGCTACAGCAGCTTTGGGGAAACGACTGACATGACCGGCTTGCCGGTCCTCACCAACAGCTGGTTTGAAAAGAAATAATCATGGGAACACCGCTGATACCGCAGGAAATCTATCTTCTCGAACGATACTGTTCGCTCGAACGCTACGGCGAAATGCGCGATGCGTGGGAAGCGATGCTGAACCATGCGGAAGCCATGCTTGAGCGCTTCATGCGCAATCTGCCGCCACGTTACCGCAGTCGGCCATTGTCGGAACAGCCGGATATTGTCTGGGGAGAACGGGTGCTACCGAATTTCAGGGATACCATGCGGCTGCTGAATGATGGTTACATCAAACTGTCGCACGGAGATTACGGAGCGCTCGGCCGTGCTTGCGGCGTTTCCGGCGGCATGCGTGGCCAGCGCGATTTCTGGTCTGGCTGGATGAACGAGGTCGAACCGGGTGCGGAAGCGAAATACTATGAGTTGCTATATGAAGCCAGCGGATTGGCTGATCCAATTGATCGAACCTCCAGTGGCATCTGGAGTCCCGGCGCATTGACAACGCGCTATGAGAGAGTAGTCAAGGAACCCCTCAACCCTCCTCCGGCATGGCCAACTTATCGTTTGAATCGACAAGTCACAGTAAAGAGTGGCGACCGCGTCCCTCAAACCGGCATCTACCTTCCCGACGTTGATCATGGATTCCCGACACTTTTGATCAAGTCGGATGATCCGATAGAGGGCGAAGCGAACGAAGCATCCGTCGTGCTGGATCCCGCTGTCGGTCCGAAAAAAGGGTATCGCCCCACCCTATGGACTCTCGTCGAACGCGTAGCCGACACCAGCGATCATCCTGCCCAGTCTCTGCTTGGTCCCTCAATGGCCTTGCGTGCAGAAGGAGGCCAACCTTGCCCGCAGACCGGCTACTGGTTCACGCCGGCCAAGCTCAACTCCCGTCGCTATTTCAACGAGAGAGAAATCATGCCGGCCTTCCAAGTTGACTATGGCGCCACCATCTGGCAGTGGGACTCGAATCAAGGCTAATTGCATGACTGAGGTGCTACCCAAGATAACTTCGGATGCCGTGAGTGGACCTGTCAACTATATGGCCGGTTCAAGAGTATCCTTTCATCGACATGACCTCATATCAGAGGGACGGCACCTACATTAAGGAACTCATCGGCTGGACGCGTTTCGAGGATTCGCCCAAACCGGTAATCGGCAAAAGTACAAAAATCTGGGTTTGCCTGCACGATTGCCCTACTGGTGAAGCACCTGGCATCATTCTGAATATCAAAGCGCGGGCCAAGAAACACGGATTTCCCTTGCCAAAGCGACCTAAGAAGCAACCTATGTTTACAAATGAGGATTTCGCACACAGTTACGGTGATTGATCATTTCTGGCTTTTGGGAACTTTGACGGCATGACGGCGGGCGCACCGCACAACGCGCCACTGCCCAGCGTTTAACGTCTCCCCGCCTTCTTCAACCGATACGCCAACCCTTCCGCGATATCCTTGTGATTGTGCTTCTCTGCGAAGTCGATCGCGGACATTCCCAGCTCGTTTCTCAGCGTCGCATCTGCGCCTTCGTCGAGCAGCAGTTTGACGGTCATGATGTGTCCGCCGCGCGCGGCCATCATGATCGGAGTCGTTTTGTTGGGCGATTCAGCGTCGATGTATGCCGATCGGTCCAGCAGCGTTTGAACGATCATGTTGTGTCCAGAAGCCGCTGCGTAGTGCAGCGGTGTCCAGCCGGTGCGGTTGACCTGGGCACCTTTTGTAAGCAAGGCCTCCACGGCCCTTTGATTACCCTTATAGCAGGCAATCATCAGCGCGTTATCTCCGTTACGCGAGGTCAGTTCCAGGTCAATATCCTTGGCTTCCAACAGGGTGTCGAACACGCGCATCGAGTCCTCGCGCAATGCGAGGATCAACCCTGAATCGCCCCGCTCGGGTTCGATGGTGTTGGGATCGAATCCGCGATCGAGCAATGACCTGACCGTCGATGCATCGTCTCGATTTACCGCAAGAAAATAGTCGTCGTAGGCGCCGGCAATGGCGACACGTGGCATCCAGAACATAACGACACTGGCCGCCAGCGCACCCAGGCTCAGTCTTCGTTGATTGGAGCAGCCCGGCTCCGTCATCGGTTCGCGGTCTTGAACAGGTTGAAGAAATTTTCTGTGGTTTGCTGTGCGACACGCTCGAGCGAGACATTCTTCAGCTGGGCGATGTACTCCGCAACATGCCGCACCAGTCCCGGCTCGTTCATTTTCCCGCGATACGGTACCGGTGCGAGATAAGGCGCGTCGGTTTCAATCAGCATCCGCTCCAGCGGAACGGCGCGTGCGACGGCCTGAAGTTCTTTGGCATTCTTGAATGTGACGATGCCGGAAAAGGAAATGTAGAACCCCATTTCCATCGCCGCTTCCGCTACTTGCAGCGATTCGGTGAAACAATGCATGACGCCCCCGGCACCGCCGCCAGCGGGCCCGGCACCCTCTTCGCGCATGATCCTGATCGTGTCTTCGGAGGCAGCGCGCGTATGAATGATCAGCGGCTTTCCAGTAGCGCGCGAGGCGCGGATATGCGTGCGAAAGCGCTCGCGCTGCCACTCGAGATCGCCTTCCAGCCGATAATAGTCGAGCCCTGTCTCCCCGATACCGACAATTTTCGGATGATCCGCCAAGCGCACCAATTCTTCGACGCTGGGTTCCGGCGTGTCTTCATAATCCGGATGGACGCCGACCGACGCGTAGACATTGGGGTACTTCTCGGCGAGCTCCAGCACGCGGGGAAAGTCAGGCAGATCGACGGAGATGCACAGCGCATGGCTGACGCGGTTCTCGTCCATCTTCGCAAGAATTTCGGGAAGCCGGGCAGACAGCTCCGGGAAATCAATATGGCAATGAGAATCGATAAACATGCCGTGCATTTTACGCTCTCGGGCGTAAGTCCGTATTGAAGCGACAAGAGCGGGTTGGCGTGAAGTCAGTATGCCTGCGGCTGGAATGATGCGAGGAAATGTGGCGCCCTACACGCCTGGCCGGATACTTCGGTCAGGCGACCCGTTTACCGAGGATGTCGAGGTCGCGCTCGATGCCATCAAGATTTGCGACGCGGGGCATGTGCGCCCAACGCTCGAAGCCGAAAGCTTCAAAGAGCTTCAGGCTGGGCAAATTGTGGCCGAATATAAAACCAAGCAAGGTGTGCACTCCGATATTCGGCGCAAACTCAATCGCTTGTGCGAGGAAGTAACGTCCCAGTCCTTTGCCACGCATCTTCTCGTGAATATAGATCGACAATTCTGCCGTCCCGGAATAAGCCGGACGCCCATAGAAATTCGAATACGACAACCACCCGACGACCTGGCCATCCTGCTCCGCGATCCATAACGGACGCTTTTCGGGAGTGTGCTCGGCGAACCAGGCCTGGCGCGACGCAACGGTAATCGGCTCGGTGTCGGCGGTGACCTGACGGGAAGGAATGGTGCTGTTGTAGATAGCGACGATGGCCGGTAGATCCTCGAGACGGGCCAGCCGGTGCAAATAAGGCATGAATGGAAAATCTTGTTGTTACAGAGTGTGTGTGGCGCGGGACGAACGCAATGCCGCACCCAGCAATTCTTCAATCCGGAGCTTGACGCGCTGGCCGCTGTCGTCGGCCGAGAAGTGAACGCCAATGCCTTGCGCCTTGTTGTTGTTGGCCCCGGCCGGCGTCACCCAGGCGACTTTGCCTGCGATCGGATATTTGGTGGGATCGTCCATCAGCGTGAGGATGAGGTAGATTTCATCCCCGATCTTGTACGACTTGTTGGTCGGCACGAAGATGCCGCCATTGGTAAGGAAGGGCATGTAGGCTGCGTACAGCGCGGCTTTTTCCTTGATCGGCAATGACAAAACCGAGGGACGCGCAACCGCTCCCGCACTGCCGGCACCAGGTTGCGTGTTCACATTCAAATCGGCCATGACTGTCCTTCAGGCGTTGTGAAGCGCTACGCTGAAAAGAGCGAAGCGTAATCCAATAACATGTCTTCAATAAAAAGCCGGGCCGACAACGGATGCTCCGCAACCGCACGCCGGTCCTTTGCCGCTTTCAGCGCACGCAGCAAGTCGTCTACTTGCACCTGCTGGGCGAGCGCCGCCAGCTCCTTCCGATACCGCGGATAATACCGAATTCTGCCCGAAAGTTTGAGCGAAAACACGTCATACAGCCAGCGTTGCAACCACGCCACCAAATCCACGACAGGAGATTTTTGCAGCTTTTCGGCGGTTTTCAGTGCGTTCTCAACACCGGGTCTGGCCAATGACCGCAGGAAATCATCCATGGTCTCCCGCACTTCGGACTGCGCCACGGCGTGCGCGGCAAGCGGCGCGCCGCCCTGCTCTGCCAGCCAGATATCGGCATCATCAACGCCCTGCTGCTGCAGCCACGCCAGCGCCTCCTCCTGTAACGGCATCGCCAGTGCAAACTTGCGGCAACGCGACAAAATTGTCGGCAGCAATCGTTCCAGACTGTTGGAAACCAGTAGAAACATGGTATTCGGCGGCGGCTCTTCCAAGGTTTTCAGCAGCGCGTTTGCGGCAGCCGTGTTCAATGCCTCCGCCGGGTACATGAGGATCACACGCATGCCTTGCCGATGCGTCGACACATTCATGAAATCGGCCAGCGCACGTATCTGGTCGATCTTGATTTCCTTTGACGGTGTTTTGGCGGCTTTTGCCGACTTTTTGCCATCGGCGGTATCTCCCGCCTCTTCACCTTCAGCAACGTCACCCTCCTCGAGAGCCTCGGGTCTGACGCGACGATAATCGGGATGGTTGTATTGCGCGAACCATCCGCAGGATGCGCATTGTCCACAAGGATGCCCGTCGGCACCTGGCGATTCGCACAGCAACGCCTGCGCGAATCGCTCGGCAAATGCTGTCTTTCCGATTCCTTGCGGGCCATGAAACAGGATGGCGTGCGGCAAACGCTCCCGCAACTGCTGAAGCTGTTGCCAGGCGTGCGACTGCCAAGGGTAAAGCGCTGTAGTCATGACAGTTCAACAAGCAGAATCATAGGGAAGCGAGAATCGTCTCAAGTTCTGCCTGGATCTCGGTAATTGTCCTTGTGGAGTCAATCAGCCGGAAACGCTGCGGAAACTGCGCTGCACGGCGCAGGTATTCCTGCCGCGTCGCCTCGAAAAAATCCGCTTTTTCGCGCTCGAATTTATCCAGTTCACGCGTGGCGTCGAGCCGCGCGCGCGCCACCTCAAGCGGTACGTCGAACAATAACGTGAGATCCGGCTGAAGATGCGGATGAACCCACTGTTCAAGCGCTTCGAGTTTCGCGCGGTCGAGCTTGCGGCCGCCGCCCTGGTAGGCAAACGTCGCATCCGTAAAGCGGTCGGAAATCACCCAGTCGCCACGTGAAAGGGCCGGTTCGATCACTTGCGCCAGATGCTCGCGACGCGAAGCGAACATGAGCAAGGCTTCGGTCTCAAGGTGCATTTTTTCGTGGAGCACCAATTCCCGCAGCTTTTCCCCCAAGGGCGTGCCGCCCGGTTCGCGGGTGGTGACAACGCGTTTGCCTTCCTCGGCAAGCCGTCGCGCGACGAATTCGAGGTGCGTGGACTTTCCCGCGCCGTCGATTCCCTCAAAAGTAATGAATTTGCCAACAGTCATGATGGGTGTTTTTCTTCTCTGTTCACCCGGCATTATCGCTGGTATTTATCTACGGCACGATTGTGCTCGCTAAGGTTCTTTGAAAAATGACTGGAGCCATTGCCTTTCGACACAAAATACAGCACGTCGGAATTGGCAGGGTTGAGCGCCGCTGCCAAGGATTCTGCCCCGGGCAGTGCGATCGGCGTTGGCGGAAGTCCTTTGCGCGTATAGGTGTTGTAGGGCGTATCGGTTTCAAGGTCGCGCTTGCGAATATTTCCCTGGAATTTTTCGCCCATCCCGTAGATCACCGTCGGATCCGTCTGCAGCAGCATGCCGCGCTTGAGCCGGTTCACGAAGACAGCGGCGATCATGTTGCGCTCGGATTTCAGGCCGGTCTCCTTCTCGATGATCGACGCCATGATGAGCGCCTCATACGGCGATTTGTAGGGCAAAGACGGATCACGCCGTGCCCATGCTTCCTCCAGGCGCTTTAAAAGCAAGGCATGGGCTTGACGGTAGATCTGAAGGTCGCTCGCGCCCTTGGCAAAGAGATAGGTGTCGGGGAAAAACAGCCCTTCCGGCTGTTTATAGTCGCCGGTGATCCTGGCCAGCAATTCATTGTCGGACAAGGCGAGGGTATCGTGCTTCAATGCAGGATGGTTGGCGATCGCCTGTCGCATCTGCCTGAAGGTCCAACCTTCAATGACGACGAGAGACTCCTGCGCAAACTCGCCGCGCACCAGTTGGTCGATCAGGGCCAGCGGACTGGTTCCCGGCTTCAATTCGTAATGCCCTGCCTTCAGCTTCGTGCTCTTGCCTGTCAACTGTGCGAGGACGCTCAGCAGGAGCGGATTGACGGGAACACCCGCCTTCTCAATCTGGCGCATGCTGCTCCTGACGCCACTGCCCGGCTGGATCGAAAATTCGATGGCCTGTTCACTGGCACCGATGATGGGCCGCTTCGACCAAAAAGCCATGCCGGCAGCGGCTGCCATCGACAGGACGACGACAAGAAGAAGAAATTTCCTTATCAAAATTGTGCCTTTAATAAATTCGCAAATTGGGCTGCCATAATTACAGGCTCATTCAAGAAAGCCTGTAGCCGGCTCCCGACGCATTTTTGAGACGTCACTATAATCAAGCCATGATGATAATGGCTATCAATTCATTTCTATGACTGACTTTATGAACGCATGGTTGCAGTTTTTGACACGGAATGGTGCGCACGTCGACGACTCGTCTCATCCAGAGGTTCTCGGGTTTGAGGGACAGGCTGCAGAGAAGGCCATTCCACCCAATTTCATTTCGCCCTTGACCGACCTGGGCCTGATTGCGGCATCCGGTGACGAAGCCGCCCATTTCCTGCATAACCAGCTCACCAACGACGTGGAACACTTGACGGCGAATGAGGCGCGCCTGGTGGGGTACTGTTCGCCCAAAGGCCGCATGCTCGCGAGTTTCCTGATGTGGAAATCCGGCGACACTTTCATGCTGCAAGTCCCGCGCGCGATCCAGCCGGCGGTACAAAAGCGCTTGCAAATGTTCATATTGCGCGCGAAGGTAAAGCTGGCTGATGCCACCGACAACCATGCCGTTCTCGGACTTGCCGGTGCTGCGGTTGGCGCAGCCATTGCACAGTGGTTCCCTTCCATGCCTGCGACGACCTACGCAAAAGTGGATACGGACGCAGGCAGCCTGATCCGTGTTGCCGACGCGTTTGGCGTGCCGCGTTACCAGTGGATAGCTCCGTTGCCGGTCGCAGAGGAGGTCTGGCCGGAGCTGGTCAGGACGCTGACTCCGGTGGGCACGCATGCCTGGCGACTTGCAAACATCCATGCTGGTGTGCCGCAGATTACCCAGGCAACGCAGGAGCAGTTTGTGCCGCAAATGGTCAATTTCGAACTGATCGGCGGTGTCAATTTCAAGAAGGGCTGCTATCCGGGGCAGGAGATCGTTGCGCGCAGCCAGTATCTTGGCAAGCTCAAGAGGCGCATGCTCCTTGCCTCTATCGCGGCTGCTGATGTCAAAGCCGGCATGGAAGTATTCTCCAGCACGGACCCCGACCAACCCTGCGGAATGGTGGTGAATGCCGAACCGAATCCGCAAGCCGGAATCGACTGCCTCGTTGAACTGAAAGTGGCAGCCCTTGACGAAGGCACAATCCACCTCGGCTCGGCACAAGGTCCGCAACTGGTGTTCGGCACACTCCCGTATACCCTGCCCGTCTAGCTCAATCAGCTAACCAGCGCATTTATTACAACAGCATGCACTGCTGATGTCGATCAGGCATGGACTTATACATCTACTATCGCGCGAGATGTGAAAACGCGGATGCGCTCTGCACGCAAGCGCGAGCCATGCAACAATGCCTTTCGCGCGAATATGGTATCGTCACCGGACTCAAGCGCCGCCCGGAAGCAAAGGACGGCCAGCATACCTGGATGGAAATCTACCAGAATGTTCCGGCCAATTTTGTGGACGCGCTCGAGAGCGCCGTTGTACAGGCGGGCTTGCCCGCTCTGATCGACGGCCAACGCAATATCGAATACTTTTTGGATGTATCTTCATGTGCCTGATCGTTTTCGCCTGGCAGGTTATTCCGGGCATTCCACTGGTTGCTGCCGCTAACCGCGATGAGTTTTACAGTCGCCCGGCGGCTCCTGCCGACTGGTGGGCCGATCATCCCCAAGTCTACGCTGGCCGTGATTTGCAAGGGGGTGGCACGTGGATGGGGGTGACGCGCGAGGGTCGTTTTGCCGCGATCACGAACGTCCGCGCTCCCGATGAGAAGCGTGACGGCGCGCCCTCACGTGGCAGACTGGTTGCGGATTACCTTGCGGGACAAGCTGCACCGGAAATCTATATCGAAGAGATTGCATCGCGCGTTGCACAATTCAACGGATTCAACTTGCTGGTCGGAGATCAGCACAAGATGATCTGGTTTTCCAATCGCGCAAACGACGATGCCCGCAACGGCAAGCCGCTCCCGCCGGGCATTTACGGACTTTCAAATGGCACGCTGGATACGCCGTGGCCGAAAGTCGTCCGGACGAAGGCGCAGTTCGCAAGCCTGCTGTGCCAGGGTGCACCGGAAGAAGCCTTCTTCGAGATGTTGACCGACACGGCGCGCGCGTCCGATTGCCGGCTGCCGCGCACCGGTGTCAGCATGGAGTGGGAGCGTATCCTCTCCTCGGTCTGCATCGAGTCACCGGAGTACGGCACCCGAACCTCAACCACGGCACGACTGTATGCGAACGGCACGGCGGCACTGGACGAGCGGATAATCCGCTAGTTCATTCCATTGAACACATGCCGCATCTGGATATGCGGTATCCCGGCCTCCATGAACTCCTCGCCTTCGCGCATGAAGCCGAAACGCGCATAGAAACACTCTGCATGAGTTTGTGCGTTCAACATGACTGCCGAATCACCACGCCGCTTCGCCTCATCCATCAATACCGTTAGGATCGCGCCGCCGACACCTTGCCCGCGCACCTCGGCACGGACCGCCATGCGCCCGATATGGCCGTCCGGCAGGAGGCGGCCCGTAGCGATTGACCTGCCGTTGCTATCGTACGCGACCACATGCAGTGACCTGGGGTCCATCTCGTCCCATTCCATTTCAAGCGGAACCTTCTGTTCCACCACAAAAACGTCGTAACGCACCGGCTGCGCATCAGCTCGCAACGCATCCCAGTCGCCGGCGACTACGCGAATGCTCATGACAAAGCCGCTGGAGGAATCTTTTCGAAGCGAGTCAGCACGGATCGCCATTCATCGGGTAGCGGGACGCCCTTGCGTGCCGACGTGTCCGCGTACACGTACACCAGCTCGCCGGATATCAGGTGCTGCTCTCCATGGTAAATCTCGAGCACGAATCGCACCGACGTGCGTCCGAAACCGGCGCAACGGACGCCGATGTCGAGCACATCGTCAAAGCGAGCCGGAGCCTGGTACTCAATGGTCGCCTTGCGCGCAAACATTTCCCGTCCGTCTCGGGCCTGTTCCAATACGTTTGGCAAGCCGGTTTCGCGCCAGTACTCCGTGAAGGCGACATCAAAATACGTGAGGTAATGGCCGTTAAATACGATGCCCTGCATGTCGACCTCAGCCCAGCGAACGCGCAGAGAATGAAAGAAGGAAAAGTCTTCGCGTGCCATATTGTCTGTATAGATTCAGCAACCTCAACTCGCCGCGACAAGGCCGGTTTAACCGGCCATGCTGCCGCGCTATCCTGCTAATCCGCCAGAAATCCGCGTATCAGCTGATTCACACGTTCCGGCTGCTCGTGGACCACCCAGTGCGTCCCTTCAGGGATGCGCTCGAGATTCAAGTCGTCGACAAAATCACCGAGCCCATCGACCAGCGATTTCGGCAACGCGATATCCTGCTCCCCCCATATGACACGCGTCGGCACCTTCACGCGGAAATCTTCCGGATTCAGCGCCAGCTTCAACGGCCCCGGTTGATCCTCGGTCGGCGGATGCAAGGGCGACGCGCGGTAATAATTGACGCCGCCGGTCAATCCCCGCGACCAGCATGCATGATATTTCGCGCGCACTTCCTCGGTAAACCACGGAGTCGGCGATTTGCCCATCCCGCTCAACAGCCCTTCAAGCAGCGCGAAGTTGTCCTTCGCCAGCGCTTTTTCCGAGCCTTCAGCGCGCAGCCAGTTCATGTACTCGCTGGCTGATTTCTGTGCCGGATCGGTGGCCAGTGCCTTCATGAACAGGTAGGGATGCGGCGCATTAACGATGATGAGTTTGTGCAGCAGATGCGGCAGCGCGATCGCGAAGTTCCACGCAACCGCCCCGCCCCAGTCATGCGCCACCAGCACGAACTTTTCATAGCCGAGATGCGCGGCAAGCAGGCGCAGGTCTTCGACGATGTACTTTGCCTTGTACGCAGAAGCCTCAGCAGGCATGTCCGACAGGTTGAAGCCCCGCAAGTCGGGCGCGACTGCAAAATAGTCGCCGCCGAACTCGGCAAGTTGCGCCTCCCATTCGTACCAGAATTCCGGAAAGCCATGCACGAACAGGATCAGCGGCTTGCCCTTGTCACCGGCACTTGCGTAATGCAGGCGCGTGCCGTTTTGCAGTACGGCGAACTGGTTGTCTTGAATTGCTGCGCTCATTGCTCACCTCCTCGGTTGATGGAATGGCCGAAACAGCATGCGATCATTTCACATTCATTTTTGCCTGCAGCATCTCGCGTACCTGCGGCGTTGCGGCATATGGATCGCTTGGATTGCGGGTGAGGAGGATGTCTTCCATCCTTGTCTGCACGTTGCCCAATGCTTGCGGGTGGGAATAGATATAAAACTGGCCGTCCTTGATCGCGTTGAAGGTGCGCTCTGCGACTTCCGCCGCAGTGACTTTGCCGGACGACACGGCCTTCTCCGAGACCACCTGCGCAACCATCTGGCTGGTGGTCGGGCCGGCGCTCATCTTCACATCTTCCGGACGGTTGCGATGCGACTGGCTGATCCCGGTCGGGACGAAATACGGACACAGCACGGATGCGCCGATGGGAGCCTTGATCAACTGGAGATCCTGATACAGCGTTTCCGATAGCGATACCACGGCATGCTTCGAGACGTTGTACACACCCATGTTCGGCGCATTCAACAAACCGGCCATCGATGCGGTGTTGACGATATGCCCTTCATAATCGGCCTCTTTCTTGGCACATTCGAGCATCAGCGGTGTAAACACGCGCACACCATGGATCACGCCCCACAGGTTGACGCCGAGCACCCACTCCCAGTCGGCGATGGAGTTTTCCCAGATCAGTCCGCCGGACGCGACGCCGGCATTGTTGAACACGAGATGGACCGCACCGAACTTTTCCATCGTCGCATCGGCAAGCGCCTGCACCTGCTCGGCCTTGCGTACGTCGCACCACACGGCGAGCACCTGCGCGCCCTGCTCTTCCAGTTCCGCCTTTGTCTTGTCCAATGCGTCCTGCTGCACGTCGGCCAGCACGAGCTTCATGCCGAGGCGCGCGCTAATGATGGCGAACTCCCGCCCGAAGCCACTGGCGCCGCCGGTAATCACCGCGACCTTGTTCTGGAAATTCTTCATGTTGTCTCCTGTTTGTATATTTGATACCTGTGCTGAGCGACGTTCGGTCGCGGCTTACACCAGCTTTACCAATTGTTTGCCGAAGTTCTTGCCCTTGAGCATGCCGATGAATGCCTGCGGCGCCGCTTCCAGTCCTTGCGCAACCGATTCCCGGAACTTGAGCTTGCCGGTAGCAACCAGCGCCCCCAGCTCTTTCAATCCCTGCGGCCAAAGATCCATGTGCTCGGACACGATGAAGCCGCGCATCGTCAGGCGCATCGTGAGGAAAGCGCGCACGTTATTGATCGGCATCGGCTCGCCGTCGTAGCCGGCAATCAGGCCGCACAGTGCGATACGGCCGAACGGATTCATGCGTGCCAGGCTGGCATCGAAGATTTCGCCGCCAACGTTCTCGAACACGGCATCGATGCCGTTCGGAGTAGCGGCAGCGAGGTCGGCGGCAAGATTGCCTGCCTTGTAGTCGATGCACGCGTCGAAGCCCAGTTCCGTCGTGACGTAGTCGCACTTTTCCTTGCCGCCGGCGATGCCCACGGCACGGCAACCGCGCAGCTTTGCCAGCTGGCCGACCACGCTGCCCACGGCACCGCTCGCCGCCGACACCACAATCGTCTCCCCTTCCTTCGGCTGCATGATCTGCGTGAGGCCGTACCACGCCGTCATGCCCGGCATGCCGACTGCGCCCAGATAGGCGGACAGCGGAATGTGCGTGGTATCCAGCCTGCGCAGCAACGCGCCGTCGGACACGCCCATTTCCGACCACCCGAGCATGCCTTGCACCTTGTCGCCGACAGCAAACTTCGGGTTCTTCGACTCGACCACCTCGCCGACCGTGCCGCCGATCATCGTTTCACCGATTGGCTGCGGTGCGGCATAGCTCTTCACGTCTTCCATGCGCATCCGCATATAAGGGTCGAGTGAAAGGTAGTGATTTCGGATCAGGATCTCGCCATCCTTGATCGCAGGAACCAGCGCTTCTTCGAGGCGGAAATTGTCGGGCGAAACTTCGCCCTTGGGGCGGGATGCAAGCACAATGCGTTTGTACGTAGTCACGGTATCCTCGTTCTCTTCTTGATTGAATTGATTGAATCAAGCGCCAGCGGTGCGCCGAATGCCGCATAGTGTCCGCTGGACAGCTCCTTACAGGTGCTACTCGTGTTCCAGTTTCCTGGCGACATCCAGCCGCTTGAGATACTTGAACGTGCCGGTCGCCTTCGCCACCAGCTTGTCGTCGTACCACAGCTCCCCCTCGCAAAAACAGATCGTGGTGGAGCGGTGAAGTGCCTTGCCTTTTGCAACAACGCGTCCGCCGGCGTGGCCGCACGGCTGCAGGAAACTGGTCTTCATCTCGATCGTGACGCCGCCGCGCGCATCCGGATCCAGCGAGCGGCCCGCCATCGACATGGCCACGTCCAGCAGCGTCATCGTAATGCCGCCATGCGTGACCATCCAGCTGTTCATGTGACGCTGTTCCAGTGTGAGGGCAACCTGCGCCTCGCCGCCAGCCATGCCGAGGAACTCGACGCCGAGATCGTGCAGGAACGGGATCTCGACCGGGAAAGCCTGGGATTTGCTGGTATCCATCAGTGAACCGCAGAAACACCGCCATCCACTGCAAGGATCTGGCCGGTAATGTGTTTGCCTGCATCCGACGCGAACAGGAGTGCTGCGCCCTTGAGATCTTCGTCGTCGCCGATACGTTGCAGCGGCGCGCGTCTGGCGAGGTTGTCCGCACCAAAATTCTCGAGCACGCCCTTGGTCATCTTGGACGGGAAGAATCCCGGCGCCAGCGCATTGACGGTAATGCCATGACGCCCCCACTCGCCCGCCAGCGTGCGGGTGAAGTTCACGACCGCACCTTTGGACGTGTTATACGCGATGGTTTGCATTGAGTCTGGCCCGTTGCCGGACAGGCCGGCGATCGATGCCACGTTGATGATGCGTCCGTACTTGCGCGGAATCATCGATTGCTTGCCGACTGCTTGCGACAGCAGGAAGATGCTGCGGATGTTGAGGTTCATGACCTTATCCCATGCTTCCGTCGGGTAATCCTCTGCTGGCGCGCCCCAGGTCGCCCCGGCATTGTTGACCAAAATGTCGATATGGCCGAGGCGCTTCATCGCTTCGGCAACTAGCGGCGCCACCGCAGATTCCTGCGACAGGTCGGCCGCAATGGCGCTCGCTTCGATGCCGCGCTCCTTCAGGTGGGTGACAGCTTCATCCAGATCCGTCTGTTTGCGCGAGGACAGGACGATTTTTGCGCCCTGTTCGCCAAGTGCTTCGGCAATCTGCAACCCAAGCCCGCGCGAGCCGCCAGTCACGAGTGCAGTCTTGCCCTTCAGGTCAAATAGTTGTTGTACGGTTTTCATCTTGTCTCCTTATGTTCAGGTCAATCTTCAGATCAATGCGCTTAAAACCATGCGTCCTGCATGTCGAGCGTGGTGGTGTCGATGCTTTCAAGTAGATCGAGCTGTGGCTGTACCTTCGGCAGCTCCCACTTGAAGAAGTAGGCACAGGTCTGCAGCTTCCCCTTGTAGAAGTCCGCATCATGTCCGCTCTTGCCGACCGAGAGTAATGCCTGCTGCAGCCAGATCCATGCCACGACAGTATGGCCGAACGCTTCAAGATACGCCGAAGCATTGGCCAGCGTCTTGTTCAGGTCGCCGGCGGCGTAAAGTGCCTGCGTCACTTTTTCAATACGTTGCAGCACTGTGCCGAGTGATTTTGCGTAGCCGGCAAGCTCGGGCACCTCGGCCGCCTTGCTGATGGTCTTCATGACCTCGACGCCGAGGGCCTTGAATGCCGCGCCGTTCTGCATCGTCACCTTGCGCCCAAGCAGATCGAGGCCCTGGATGCCGTGCGTTCCCTCGTGGATGGGATTGAGGCGGTTGTCGCGGTAGAACTGCTCAACGTTGTACTCGCGGGTATAACCATAGCCGCCATGCACCTGGATCGCGAGGCTGTTCGCCTCGAGGCACCACTGCGACGGCCAGGACTTCGCGATCGGCGTGAGGATATCGAGGAGCAAGGTTGCATGCTTGCGCGTTTCTTCGGATTCCGCCGTACGCTCATCGTCCACCAGTCGTGCGCAGTACAGATTGAGCGCGAGGCCACCTTCGACATAGGCCTTTTGTGCCAGCAGCATGCGTTTCACATCCGTGTGCTGGATGATCGGGATCTGCGGCTGGGCGGCATCCTTGTTCAGCGGATGGCGTCCCTGCGGACGCTCGCGCGCATACTCCAGTGCATGCAGGTAACCGGTATAGCCGAGCATGACCGCACCGAGTCCGACGCCGATACGCGCCTCATTCATCATGTGGAACATGTTCGCCAAGCCCTTGTGCTGCTCGCCGACGAGATAGCCGACCGCGCCGGCCATTCCGCCCGGCTTGAACTTGCCTTCGCCGAAGTTCAGCAGGCAGTTGGTCGTGCCGCGATACCCCATCTTATGGTTCAGGCCGGCCAACACGACGTCATTGCGTTCACCCAGCGAGCCGTCCGCATTGACCAGTTTCTTCGGCACGATGAACAGTGAAATGCCCTTGACACCCGGGATCAGCTTGCCATTCTCGTCCGGCACTTTTGCCAGCACCAGGTGCACGATGTTTTCGGACAGCTCGTGCTCGCCGGCAGAGATCCACATCTTGTTGCCCGTGAGGCGATAGGTGCCGTCCGGCTGCGGCTCCGCGCGCGTCACAATATCAGAGAGCGACGACCCGGCCTGCGGCTCGGACAGGCACATCGTGCCGAAGAACCGCCCCTCCATCATCGGCTTGACGAAGGTTTGGATCTGTTCCGGCGTGCCGCACTTGAGCAGCGTGTTGGCATTGCCGATCGTCAGGAACGGATAGGACGATGTGCCGACGTTGGCGCCCTTGAAGTAGGCGAAGCCGGCTTTTTCGATCACGCAAGGCAGCTGCATGCCGCCGAAGTCGTAGTCCTGGCCGGCCGCCATCAGGCCCGCATCGCAGAACGCCTTCAGCGCAGTCTTTACCTCGGGGATGATATGGACGGTCTCGCCGTCGAAATGCGGTTCTTCCTGGTCGTTCTTCTTGTTGTGCGGCGCGAACAGGTCGGTGGCGATCTGCTCGCAGGTGTCCATCGCAGCGCTGAAGGTTTCGCGCGAATGGTCGGCGTAGCGTGCACGCGTGGTCAGCTCCTCGGCATTGAGCATTTCATACAGCACAAACTCCAAGTCACGGCGGGATACGATTTTCGATTGCATGATTATCAACCTCCGCGCGCGCTCCTCATGATCATGGCGCGCGCATACGAGCATTGTCGGGATGCGGGTGCCATTCGTTCAACGGACACCCAATGCAAACATGGGCGCCGTAGCGCCCATGCAGAGTTGTCGGTTATACGACTTCGAACAGGCCGGCGGCGCCTTGTCCGCCGCCGATGCACATCGTCACGACGACATACTTTGCGCCGCGGCGCTTGCCTTCGATCAGCGCATGGCCGGTCAGGCGGGCACCGGAGACGCCATAGGGATGGCCGACGGCGATTGCACCACCGTTGACGTTCAGGCGGTCCATCGGAATGCCGAGCTTGTCGGCGCAATACAGCACCTGCACGGCGAATGCCTCGTTCAACTCCCACAGGCCGATGTCTTCCATCTTCACGCCGGTCTTCTTCAGCAGTTTCGGAATCGCAAAGACGGGGCCGATGCCCATTTCGTCCGGCTCGCAGCCGGCGACAGCAAAGCCGCGGAAAATGCCGAGCGGCTGCAGGCCCTTCTGCTCTGCCACCTTGCTGTTCATGACGATGGTGCAGGCCGCACCGTCGGAATACTGGCTAGCGTTGCCTGCCGTAATGACACCGCCGGGGATCGCGGTGCGGATTTTCGATACGCCTTCGAGCGTCGTGTCGGCGCGGATGCCTTCGTCGGCGGAAATCGTGACTTCGCGCGTAACCAGCATGCCGCTTTCCTTGTCGGCGACACCCATGATGGTGGTCATCGGCACGATCTCGTCGTTGAACTTGCCGGCGGCCTGCGCAGCGGCTGCGCGTTGCTGGCTCTGCACGCCATACTCGTCCTGGCGCTCCTTGCTGATGTTATAGCGCTTGGCGACGTTTTCTGCCGTTTGCAGCATCGGCCAGTAGATTTCCGGCTTGTTCTGCTTGAGCCAGGTGTCCATGATCATGTGCATGTTCATTTCCTGCTGCACGCAGGAGATGGATTCGACCCCGCCGGCCGCGAAGATGTCGCCTTCGCCGGCGATCACGCGTTGCGCCGCCGTGGCAATGGTCTGCAGGCCGGAGGAGCAGAAACGGTTGATCGTCATGCCGGGAACCGTCACCGGGCAGCCGGCGCGCAGAGCGATCTGGCGCGCGATGTTGCTGCCGGTTGCGCCTTCCGGATTGGCACAGCCCATGAGAACGTCCTCCACCTCGCCCGCATCGATCTTCGCGCGCTCGATGGCCGCCTTGAGAACATGGCCGCCCAGCGTCGCGCCGTGGGTCATGTTGAACGCCCCCTTCCAGGATTTGGCCAGGCCGGTGCGGGCGGTGGATACGATGACGGCGTCAGTCATTTGAGGCTCCTTGAGTGAATTGGTGAATGTCCGGATCGGTGTCCGGACAAGTGTTGTATGGGCAGATCAAAAAAGTGCGAAATGAGAATATCACATTTTTAGCACGATCGTTCGCAAAAATATGAAGCTGCCGAGAATCATCAAAACGGCTGCGTTCAAAGGCTCCTTTTACGAGTGAAAAAGGGCGGAAATCCGCATCCGTTTACCTCCTTTAATCCGTGTCCACGTCGTAAGGTTTCTGTAAGTTTGAAGCAAGCATCGCGTAAGGTTTGCGTGGCACGCTGCGTAGCAATGGGCAAAGAATATTTGCACATTAATTAAAAATTTATTAAGGAGACATAGCATGGCGACAGTTCAGACAACTGCTGACCGCGGCATGACAGCAGAGGAGCGGAAAGTCATTTTCGCTTCCTCGCTCGGAACCGTGTTCGAGTGGTACGACTTTTATCTATACGGCTCACTGGCAGCAATTATTGCGAAGCAGTTCTTCGCCGGTACCGATCCCAATACCGCGTTCATTTTCGCACTCTTGGCGTTTGCGGCAGGCTTCCTTGTCCGCCCGTTCGGTGCGCTGGTATTCGGCCGTCTCGGCGACATGATCGGTCGTAAGTACACCTTCCTGGTGACGATCCTTATCATGGGTATCTCCACGTTTATCGTGGGTCTGTTGCCTAACTATGCCTCCATTGGTATCGCGGCACCGATCATCCTGATCTCGCTGCGTATTCTGCAAGGTCTGGCGCTGGGCGGCGAGTATGGTGGCGCGGCGACATACGTTGCAGAACACGCACCTCATGGCAAGCGCGGCGCCTACACCGCCTGGATCCAGACCACTGCAACGCTGGGTCTGTTCTTGTCGCTGATGGTGATTCTCGGTACCCGTACCGCAGTCGGCGAAGAGGCCTTTGCGGATTGGGGCTGGCGTGTCCCGTTCCTGGTCTCCGTGTTCCTGCTGGCAATTTCAGTGTGGATCCGCCTGTCCATGAACGAATCCCCGGCATTCGCCAAGATGAAGGCTGAGGGCAAGACCTCCAAGGCGCCGATTTCCGAGTCCTTCGGCCAGTGGAAGAACCTGAAGATCGTCATCCTGGCACTGGTTGGCCTGACTGCCGGCCAAGCTGTCGTCTGGTACACGGGTCAGTTCTACGCCCTGTTCTTCCTGACGCAGACACTGAAGGTCGACGGCGCAACGGCTAACCTGCTGATCGCTGCTTCGCTGGTTATCGGTACGCCGTTCTTCATCGTGTTCGGTGCGCTGTCCGACAAGATCGGCCGCAAGCCGATCATCATGGGTGGCTGCCTGATCGCTGCGCTTACCTACTTCCCGATTTTCTCGGCAATGACCCACTATGCGAATCCGCAGCTGGAAGCCGCTCTGAAGAACGCTCCGGTGGTGGTGACTGCTGATCCGGCCGACTGCCAATTCCAGTTCAACCCGACCGGCACCAAGAAGTTCACCTCTTCTTGCGATATCGTGAAGGCGAAACTGGCTGCCGCTTCGGTGAACTACTCCAACGCCGAGGCAGCACCGGGTACGGTTGCCACCGTCAAGGTCGGCGACACGGAAATCACCTCGTACAACGCCGCCGGCCTGTCGAAGGAAGAGGCTGCTGCGAAGGAAAAAGCTTTCGCGAAGGAACTGTCTGACGCCATCAAGGCTGCAGGCTATCCGGCCAAGGCTGATCCGGCCCAGATGAACAAGGGCATGGTTCTGTTGCTCCTCGTCATTCTGGTTATTTATGTGACCATGGTGTACGGCCCGATCGCTGCAATGCTGGTAGAAATGTTCCCGACCCGCATCCGCTACACCTCCATGTCGCTGCCGTATCACATCGGTAACGGCTGGTTCGGCGGCCTGCTCCCGACGACGTCGTTCGCGTTGGTTGCTTACAAGGGCGACATCTACTACGGCCTCTGGTATCCGATCATCATTGCCCTGATGACTTTCGTCATCGGCGTGCTGTTCGTGAAGGAAACCAAGGACAAGGACATCTACGCTGGAGATTAAACGTCTAATCGTCCCAGGCGCATCTTCGGATGTTCCTGGTTTCAAAGCCGCCAGTACTCCTGGCGGCTTTTTTTATGCAGACCCGGATTTGGCACAATGGAGCGCTCTGCTAACATGGCGGCTTGAATCTGGGGCCCGAACGCCCTCCTGCTGAAACCTTTGCTGAACTCCCACCTTACTCTCCATGAAGACACCGCCCCGCCTCGGCACTCCGCTGTCCTCCACCGCCGTCAAAGTCATGCTGCTGGGTTCCGGCGAACTCGGAAAGGAAGTCATCATTTCCCTGCAGCGTCTGGGTGTCGAGGTGATTGCGGTGGACCGCTACCCCAACGCTCCCGGACACCAGGTCGCGCATCGCGCGCAAGTGATCGACATGACGGACGGCGCAGCGCTCGCGGCACTAATCGAGCAAGAACAGCCCGACCTTGTCGTACCCGAGATCGAGGCGATCGCGACGCCGACGCTGGTCGAACTGGAAAAAGCCGGCAAGGCGACCGTGATCCCCACCGCGCGCGCAGCCTGGCTCACCATGAATCGTGAGGGCATTCGCCGCCTGGCGGCGGAGGAACTCGGCCTGCCGACCTCACCGTACCGCTTCGCAGACAGTCTGGACGCACTTAAGGCCGCATGTGACGCCGTCGGCTTCCCCTGTGTGGTGAAGCCTGTCATGTCCTCCTCCGGCAAGGGCCAGTCAAAGGTGGATGCGCCGGATGAGGTGGAGGCCGCCTGGAACTACGCGGCATCGGGCAGCAGGGTCGATGCAGGGCGGGTGATTGTCGAAGGCTTTATCGATTTCGATTACGAAATCACGCAACTGACCGTCCGTGCAAGCAATGGCAAAGGTGATGTCATCACCCATTTTTGCGAGCCGATCGGCCATGTGCAGGTCAAGGGGGATTACGTGGAATCCTGGCAGCCGCATCCGATGCCGGAAGCGGCCCTCGTCAGGGCGCGCGACATCGCGAAGAAAATCACTGACAACCTCGGCGGCCTCGGTATCTTCGGCGTCGAACTCTTCGTCAAGGACGACATGGTGTGGTTCTCTGAGGTGAGCCCGCGCCCGCACGATACCGGCATGGTGACCATGGCCAGCCAGTGGCAGAGCGAATTCGAGATTCATGCGAAGGCAATCCTCGGTTTGCCGGTCAACGTCGCAGTGAAGGCGCCGGCCGCTTCGGCAGTGATCTACGGCCAGCATGAGGCCAGGGCAATCGCTTTCGATGGTGTCGCCGATGCGCTTGCCGTGCCCGGTGCAGATATCCGGCTGTTCGGCAAACCGGAAGCGTTTGCGCGCCGCCGCATGGGCGTGGCGCTGGCGACCGCCGACGATGTAGAGACTGCACGTTGCCGTGCCAAGGAAGCGGCGTCGAAGGTCAAGCCGGTGTTGCCGGAATAAGCCCGCGAGGCTCGCTTGCGACGTCAGGGTTGAAGTGTCAGGACGCCGAGGCGGCCCTTCTCCACCTCTTCTCGGTGGGTTTTCATCGGGATGTATTCGACCCTCGCCCAGCGTTCATTCAAGTTGCGATACAGCGGCGACAGGACATTGCCTGATTGCCCGGTCGAATGCATGAAGCGCGAGTTCTCCAGGTCCGACAAATCGTAAATTGCACGCAGGCTCGCCGCATGCCGGTTGGCAAAAGGCGCCTTTTCGTCGCGCAGGTTATGGCGACCGACATTCACGGTAAAGGTATCGCCCGGCGTCGGAACCGCAATATCAAACATCCATGCCAAGGCCTCCTTCCGCGCGAACGGGCGGTGCTCCGAGTGCGCCATGTGCGCTTCACCCCAGCGCCATGCATCCATGTCCGAACCGTAGCGATCAACGAGGTCATCGAGGGCCGTCTCCAATGACGACGACAGCAGCTCGGCACAGGTCTGCACCTTGCCTGCGTTCCCTGCGTCGGCACACCATCTGCCCTGCCCGTCCTTGTTCTGCAAGACATTCACTGTCGAGCGATGGACGTTGCGCTGCTCCCAGTAATCCTTCATCAAGGCTTCGCCGAGTTCATCCTGAAAGATTGCCCGCGAGGCGGCCCGCATCCAGGCCGTAAAGACAAGCGGCTCCGGGCGGTCGGCGTCCATCGAACCATTCCATGCCGCCAGCATCGCGATCGCCTTTTTCGCACGTTCCGACTGCGGCACGGCGTCGCGTAATAACGGCAGGGCTTCCTGTGCCGCGAGCGAAACATGGTCCTTCTGGATCGCGGCAAAACTCTCCATGCTGTGTTTGTCACGCGCATCGAGCAGCGCGTCGATGCGGTTGGCACGATACGGCAGCGTCCATTCGCTGGTAAGGAAATGCGGATAATCCGCGCCGACGAACTTGTGGTTGGCCGTCATCAGCCGGTGCGACGCCGGGTTGTAAACACGCGGCAGCTCGTCGAAGGGAATGAAACCAGTCCAGTCATAGCGCGCATCCCACCCGGGCGCCGGCGCGAGTCCCTTGAGGTCGTTCTCTGCCGAGCGAACCGGCACGCGCGCCGGCGCAATCAGGCCGATATTGCCGTCGACATCCGCATACGCAATGCTCTGCTGCGGCGCATGGAACTCTTTTGCCGCATCGAGGAACTGCGGCCAGTTCTGGGCGCGGTTGAGCTTCATGCCTGCCTGCAAGGTGGTATCGTCGGGCTGCAATGCGGTCCATGCGAAGGCAATGACGTGTTTCGTCGCATCCAGTGCCGCCTTCTCAAGGATGGGCAGCGCGCCGCTGATCACGGGACCGTGCCGCGTTTCCCGCACCTGCAGAGTCACATCGTCCTGCCCTTTCACCTTGATCGTTTCCTCGCGTATCTGGAAATTCGCCCAGCCGTCAGGCGTCTGGTATTGGGCGCTGTTTTCCGGATTGATCCGCTCGATGTACAGATCCTGCACGTCCGGTGCCGTGTTCGTGAAGCCCCACGCAATGCGGTCGTTACGGCCGAGCACAATGGCCGGAATGCCTGGCAACGATGCCCCGATCACATTCAGGCCGGGTGCGGAGAGATGCGCGAAGTACCACAACGCAGGTACGTACAAGCCGAGGTGCGGATCGTTCGCCAGCAGCGGTTTGCCGGTTTCCGACAATGCGCCACTGACTACCCATTCGTTCGACCCCATTCCGTCGACATAGGATGAAGGCGCGATTGCCGCCACCGCAGCGAGCTGTTCGGTCGTGCCGGCCAGTTCGCGGTACAACTTGGTGTAGTCCTGTGTCGCTAGCACCGGGTCTCTTGGATACGGCGCGAGGAATTCATTGATCTGCGCGAGCGACAGGCGTTGCGACATGCGCATGCGCAGCAGTTCCTGGGTCCAGTTCGCACCGAGATCCCATGCCATCATGGTTTGCCAGCCCACGGAGTCAACCGGCTCCCAAGGTGCCGGTGCCGGTGCGCCGGTCAGGATGAATTCCGGCGGCAAAGGCCCTTTACGGTGCGCGAGATAGGCATTTACGCCACGCGCATACGCTTCCAGCGACGTCCGGGTCTCGATTGAAAGGCGCGCCAGGATTTTCTCTGCATTGCGACGCACGCCGAGGGTGCGCAGGAAGCGATCGGTATCCACTGCCGCCGGTCCGAGGATCTCTGCCAGCGTACCGGCGGGGATACGGCGGTTGAGTTCGAGTTGCCACAAGCGGTCTTGCGCATGGACAAAACCGAGCGCGAAATAGGCATCGTTGGCCGACTTCGCGTAGATATGCGGCACGCCTTCGGCATCGCGCACGATGTCTACCGGTGCGGAGATACCAGCCAGACGAAGGGTGCCGTCGATTTGCGGCTGGCTTGCCCCGCGATACCAAATGACGGTGGCTGTGATCGCCAGCAGCAATACGGCGAGTGTCGCCGCAACTTTTTTAAATAATCCAGTCATATTGTTAATGTCTCACTCCACGGCCGCGTGAGAGCGTATCACAGGCTTCGTACAGACGATTTCCAAATGGTAAGATGTCGCATTCCTCGCAGCGAACTCCCAACTATCTTATGAAATTCGATGTCGCCATCGTCGGAAGCGGGCTGGCCGGCTTGTCGGTCGCCCTGCATCTTGCGCAGACCCGCAAAGTAGTGATCGTCTCCAAACGCAGCTTGCTCGACGGCGCCAGCAACTGGGCACAAGGCGGCATCGCGGCAGTACTCGACTCGCACGACAGCCATGAGCAGCATATCGCAGACACCCTCGTCGCCGGCGCCGGCCTGTGCGACGAAGGGGCTACGCGTTACATCATTGAACATGGTCGTGAAGCAATCGAGTGGCTGATCGCGCAGGGAGTTCCCTTCACGCGCGACCCGTCCGCGGAGCTGGGCTTCCACCTCACGCGCGAAGGCGGACACAGCCAGCGACGCATCATCCACGCTGCGGATGCGACCGGGCACGCTGTGCAGGTCACGCTGGAACAAAAGGCGCGCTCCCATCCGAACATTACGGTTCTCGAAGACCATTTCGCCATCGACGTCATCAAGTCAGACAAGCTGGGAACGGGCGAAGGACAACCCTATTGCGTCGGCTTGTATGTCCAGGATGTCAACACCGGCAAGGTGATGACGCTCGCCGCCGATCAAACGGTGCTTGCGACCGGCGGCGCCGGCAAGGTGTACCTGTACACCACCAATCCGGATACCGCGACCGGTGACGGGATCGCGATGGCGTGGCGCGCAGGGTGCCGCGTGGCCAACATGGAGTTCATCCAGTTCCATCCGACCTGCCTGTACCATCCCTACGCAAAATCCTTCCTCATCAGCGAGGCCGTGCGCGGTGAAGGCGGCGTGCTGAAGCTGCCGGCCGAAGCCGGCACCGCAGCCGGACAGCGCTTCATGCCGTGGCACGACGAACGCGCCGAGCTTGCACCACGCGACATCGTCGCGCGCGCAATCGACTTCGAAATGAAAAAGCGCGGCCTCGATTACGTCGATCTCGACATCAGCCATCAGCCGCCGGAGTTCCTGAAAGAGCATTTCCCGACGATCTACGCACGCTGCCTGGAGCTGGGCATCGATATCACCAAACAACCGATTCCGGTGGTGCCTGCGGTGCACTTCACCTGTGGCGGCGTGGTGACCGACATGGTCGGCCGCACCGACCTGCCCGGCCTGTATGCGGTAGGAGAAACGGCTTACACCGGCCTGCACGGCGCCAATCGCCTTGCGAGCAATTCACTGCTGGAATGCCTGGTTGTCGGCCGCGCAGCGGCAAAAGATATCGAGCAGCAGCCCAAGCCGAAGACCATCGCCCTGCCCGCCTGGGACGAGAGCCGTGTTACCGACGCCGATGAAGAAGTCGTCATTGCGCACAACTGGGATGAGCTGCGCCGCTTCATGTGGAACTACGTCGGCATCGTGCGCACCACCAAGCGCCTCGAGCGCGCGCAACACCGCATCAGACTGTTGCGCGAAGAGATCTACGAGTACTACTCGCATTTCCGTATCACGCGCGACCTGCTGGAGCTGCGTAACCTGGTTGATGTCGCGTCCATGATCGTCGACAGCGCACTGTCACGCCGTGAAAGCCGGGGATTGCATTACAGCCAGGACTACCCGCAAACATTGCCCAAGGCATTGCCCACCGTACTCTCGCCGGAACGCCGTTAACTTGTGCGCGCGGAAACCGGGCGCACATAAAAAAACCGGCCTCAAAGGCCGGTTACGGGGAGTTCTCAGCAACGCTTACTCAACAATTCGCAGCGAGTAATCGGTTGCCCGCACGTCCTTCGTCAGGCTGCCGATCGAGATGCGGTCCACGCCGGTCTCTGCGATGGCCCGTACCGACGACATGTTCACGCCACCGGACGCTTCCAGCAGCGCCCGGCCGTTTGTGAGCTTCACCGCGTCACGCATCATGTCCAGCGAAAAATTATCGAGCAACACGGAGCTTGCACCTGCAGCCAGTGCCTCCTCCAGCTCGGCCAGGTTTTCCACTTCGATCTGAATCGACACGCCAGCATTGAGTGCCTGTGCTGCGCGCATCGCTGCAGTAACGCCGCCCGCCGCCGCAATATGGTTTTCCTTGATCAGGATGCCGTCATACAGCGCCATCCGCTGGTTCTTGCCGCCGCCCACGCGCACTGCATACTTCTGCGCAAGCCGCAATCCCGGCAGGGTCTTGCGGGTATCGAGAATCGCTGCGCGCGTTCCTTGGATGACATCGACATACTGACGAGTGGCCGTCGCCACACCGGACAGCAGCTGCAGGAAATTCAGCGCGGTGCGCTCGGCAGTCAGCAGTGCGCGTGCGGGAGCCTGGATGGCACAGACCTCGGTGTCCGCTTCCATCATCGCACCTTCGGCATAGCACCATTCGATGCGGATGCGTGCGTCGAGCTGCTTCATCACACCCTCGAACCACGGCGCACCGCACAGGACGGCTGCCTCGCGCACGATGACACGGGCTTTCACCCATTCATTTTCCGGCACCAGTTTGCCGGTCACATCACCGGTGCCGACGTCTTCCGCCAGTGCGGCCTGGATATTCGCTTCAAATGCGGCAACCAACGCCGAATCGAACGGCGCAAACGGATTATTCAATGTGCTCATGCGGGCCCAATCCCTGCAAACAGTTTCTGTTCTTTTGCCAGGTCGCTGCCGGGGCGAACGCTGGCTTTATGCTGCGCGGCGAAAGCCAGCATGCGGTCGATGCAGACATAGGCCTTGCGTCCGATCTCCGGATCGACATGGATTTCGTTCTTGCCCGACTCCAGGACATCGGCGAGGTTCTGCAAGCCGTTCATTGCCATCCAAGGGCAATGTGCACAGCTCTTGCAGGTGGCGCTGTTGCCTGCGGTCGGCGCATCGATGAAGCGCTTGCCCGGTGCTGCCATGCGCATTTTGTGCAGGATGCCGTTGTCGGTGGCGACGATGAATTCTTCCGCATCGAGCGTCTGCGCCGCCGCGATCAGTTGCGAAGTGGAGCCCACCACATCTGCTTGCGCGACAACCGATTCCGGCGACTCCGGATGCACCAGAATCTTCGCCTTCGGGTGTTCCTTCTTCAGGAGTTCCAGCTCGAGGCCTTTGAATTCATCGTGCACGATGCAGGAACCCTGCCACAGGAGCATGTCGGCACCGGTCTTCTTCTGGATATAGCTGCCGAGGTGCTTGTCCGGGGCCCACAGGATTTTCTTGCCCTGCGCATGCAGGTGCTCAACGATCTGCAGGCCGATCGACGACGTCACCATCCAGTCAGCACGTGCCTTGACCGCTGCGCTGGTATTCGCATACACCACGACGGTGCGGTCCGGATGGGCATCGCAAAAGGCTGCAAATTCGTCCGCCGGGCAGCCAAGATCGAGCGAACAGGTCGCATCGAGATCCGGCATCAGGATCGTTTTGTCCGGGCTGAGGATCTTTGCGGTTTCGCCCATGAACTTCACGCCCGCGACTACAAGCGTCTTGGCCGGATGATCGCGACCGAAACGCGCCATCTCGAGCGAATCGGAGACGCAGCCGCCGGTTTCCTCAGCCAGGTCTTGCAGGTCGGCATCCACATAATAATGTGCTACCAGCACCGCCTCTTTTTCCTTCAGCAGGCGCTTGATGCGATCCTTGAGCGCAGCCTTTTCGGCAGGAGCAAGTGCGACCGGCACGCGTGCCCAGGCATTTGCGGTGCAACTCGTGCCCACGTCCATTTGCGGGCGTTCAAATTCGACGGTTTTGATAGGTTGAATCTGCATGGTATTGGAGCGGTAAGTTTGGCGCGACATCTGGCGCGAAACGGCAAAACGTGAAGTATGCCCGATATCGGGCAACTGAGGGTCGCAGTCGCATTTTCAAGCGAAACTCACGCGAAGCGCTACAAAAATGCTGAATCTTTAGCCTTTGTGAAATCATCTCTCATCATCCGGCAGGCAACGTGGTTTATCTGTTTTGCAATCCACCATAGTTGTTTACGCGCGCAAGAATCGGCTGCATACTAATGTTGACTACAATCAATAAAAAAGCGGTCAGCTTCGACAAAACATATAAAACGGCGGCTTGAGGATCGACGGCTTCGTCCCGGAGCACCTCAATAAGTTGCGAAGCTCCTGATTCACGATACGAAAATGTCATTGCATTTTCGCTGGAGGAAAGACAACCATGGCAACAATTATTTTTGACAAAACTGACAAGGGCCGGGAAGAAATCGCAACACGCAAATTTCAACTCGCCCCCAAGATGCGCACGCTGCTTGTCATGATCGACGGCAAGCAAAGTGTTGACGAACTCATGCAGAAAATCGGCGGGCTCGGCTTTACCCCCGAAAGCCTCAATGAGCTCATAGTCAACGGATTCATCCATCAGGTTGCGGCCATCGAGACGCCTGCCGAGGCACCTGCACCTGTACCGGAACCAACTCCCGTCGCTGCAGGACCGACCGCAGCACAGGCGAATCAATTCCAGGCGCTCTATCACTTCTACACGGAAACGATCAAGAGCACGATCGGCTTGCGTGGTTATGGTCTGCAGCTGAAAGTCGAAAAAGCTTCTTCGATTGATGAGCTGCGCGAGTTGCGCGAGCCTTACCTCGAAGCAGTGCTCAAGTCGAAGGGCAAGGAGATGGCACAAAGTCTTCGTGGTCGACTGGATGAACTGCTGAACGCATAAGGGCTCGACCCTGCCACCACTTCAGTCTTCAGCGCAACGCGACACCAATTCATCCAGATCCAGTCAGAAAAACGGCCAAGGAGTTCCTTGGCCGTATTCATTTGTTACTCGATGCCTTGACTTGCGAGGTATTCCTCGTAGCCACCGTGGAAGTCGATGACCTCTCCATCCTTCACTTCCAGGATGCGCGTCGCCAATGACGAGACGAATTCGCGGTCATGCGACACAAAGATCAGCGTGCCCTTGTACTTGTCGAGCGCGATGTTGAGCGACTCGATCGACTCCATGTCCATGTGGTTGGTTGGCTCGTCCATCAGCAGGACATTGTGGCGTCCCAGCATCAGCTTGCCGTACATCATCCGGCCCTTTTCCCCGCCAGATAGTACCTTGACCGATTTCTTCACATCGTCCCCGGAAAACAGCAAGCGTCCGAGGATAGAGCGTATAGCCTGGTCGTCGTCACCTTCCTTGGTCCACTGGCCCATCCAGTCTGTCAGGCTCTTGTCGGCAGCAAACTCCTCCGTCGGATCCTGCGGCATGTAGCCGACGTTCGCGTTCTCCGCCCATTTCGCGATGCCTCCGTCAGGCTGCATGTCGCAAACTTCACCACCAATGCAGCGTAGCAGCGTGGTCTTACCGGCGCCGTTGGCACCGATGATCGCGATCTTCTCGCCCGCTTCAACCATGATGTTGAAGTTCTTGAAAATCGTGCGGTCATAGGACTTCGTCAGGTTCTGTGTCTCGACGGCCAAACGATGCAGCTTCTTCTCGCCTTCGAAGCGGATGAACGGTTCCTGGCGGCTGGACGGCTTGATGTCCTCGACCTTGATCTTGTCGATCTGCTTCAAGCGGGAAGTTGCCTGGCGTGCCTTGGACTTGTTGGCCGAAAAACGGCGCACGAATTCCTGCAGTTCCGCCACGCGCTCCTTGGCCTTCGCATTCGACGCCATCTGCTGCGCGCGCGCCTGCGATGATGCCAGCATGTAGTCGTCGTAGTTGCCCGGATAGATCTTCAGCGTGCCGTAGTCAATGTCCGCCATGTGCGTGCACACCTGGTTCAGGAAGTGGCGGTCGTGCGAGATGATGATCATCGTGGAGTTGCGCGCGTTGAGCACATCTTCCAGCCAGCGGATGGTATTGATGTCAAGGTTGTTGGTCGGCTCGTCCAGCAGCAGGATGTCCGGATTGGAGAACAGTGCCTGCGCCAGCAGCACGCGCAGCTTCCAGCCGGGCGCGACATTGCTCATCGGGCCGTTGTGTTGTTCCAGCGGAACACCGACGCCGAGCAGCAGTTCGCCGGCACGCGCTTCGGCGGTGTAGCCGTCGTACTCGGCGAACTTCGCCTCGAGATCCGCTGCGCGCATGTAGTCATCGTCCGTGGCGTCCGGGTTGGCGTAAATCGCATCGCGCTCGGTCATCGCCGCCCACATCTCGGTATGCCCCATCATGACCACATCAAGTACGCGTTTATCCTCAAAGGCGAACTGGTCCTGGCGCAGTTTGCCAAGGCGCTCGTTCGGATCGAGCATCACCGTGCCGGAGCTCGGCTCGAGATCGCCGCCGAGAATCTTCATGAAAGTCGACTTGCCGCAGCCGTTCGCGCCGATCAGGCCGTAACGGTTGCCGTCGCCGAATTTGACGGAGATATTTTCAAACAGCGGCTTGGGGCCGAACTGCATCGTGATGTTTGCGGTGGAAAGCACTGGGTAAAACCTCTTGCGGGATGATTGCGAAAACCCGCCATTTTATCATTCCACGCAACCGGGGCCTGCATTATGTGCGGTTCCGCCTGTGTCGCATCAAGATGCGTGCAGGAGCGTCTCCCGGGCCGCCATGAAAGCAGCGGCAGATTGCTTGAGCGTCTCTGCATCGACACCGGGCTTGTACAACTGTCCACCAATTCCGAAGCCGGTTGCGCCGGCCGCCACGTAGGCCGCCATGCTGTGCGGCTGGATGCCGCCAACCGGGAAGAGCGGCGTATCGGCCGGCAAAATCGAGCGTATCGCCTTGACTGCCGGCGGGGGAATCATTTCTGCCGGAAACAGCTTGAGTCCGTGCGCCCCAGCCTGCAAGGCGTGGTATGCCTCTGTTGGCGTTGTCACCCCGGGCAATGCGACCATGTTGTGGCGTGCCGCATGGGCGATCACATCGGTCGCGCAGTGCGGGGAGACGATCAGGCGGCCGCCCGCTTCCTTTACCGCATCCACGTCCTTGACGGTAAGCACGGTACCCGCGCCGATCAGTGCATCATCGGGTGCGATGCGTACCAGCGCGCCGATGGCCTCGATCGCACCCGGCCGGTTCAACGGCACCTCGAGCATGCGAAAGCCTGCATCGAGCAGGATACGCCCGACGACGGGCGCTTCGGCCGGCGACAGTCCGCGCAGGATTGCGACGAGCGGGCATGGGGAGGGATGAAACAAGTCCATGATGCTTTCTTAACCTTTCATGCCGAACAAGGCCTTCAGGGCCGCGACATAGATGCTGTCCGGTTGCCAGACACGGGCCTGGACGCCAACCAGTTCCAGTGCGCTGACATAGCGAGACGTCAAAGAGGGGCTGCCGATCACCTGCACCGGGCTGCGGATGTCGTCACCAGCCTTCCTGAGGATCTCGTGCAGCTCAGTGCCGATCAACAGACCGGACAAATAGGACGATGTGTGTTGCGCCGGCATCTGGTCGGTCACGACCAGCGCGCGGCAGCAAAAGGCAGTGTGAGTAAAGCCGCCGTAGCGCGACGCGCGGACACCCGCAGCAAAGGCATCGGGTACGGAGCGCTGCTCGCTCATGAGGCTTGCCAGCGTGCCATGCTGCGACATCAGCGAGAACAGTTCACCGGTCATGAAAGTCACCAGGTCGGTGATTTTTCCATTCTCCACCTGCACCCATTTACTGTGTGTGCCCGGCAGAAGGAACCAGCCACCTGTCGCGCCGGATTCCAGTGCGCCCAGAACCTGCGTTTCCTCGCCGCGCATCACATCCGGCAGTCCGTGCATGTCGATAAAACGGTAGCCCGGCGCGATGCGGCAACGCACACCGGGAAGCGTGGTATCCACTTCGGTCAAGGCGCTGCGCAGACTAGTCACCGGCTCGTCCACCGGCAGGTAAGGCACCTGCCGCCAGCCGTTACGGCTGCCGACCATGCCGGACATGACGACATCGGCCTTGTCCAGGCGAAGTGTATGCAGAAGCGCCCCCAAGGAGCCTTCGAAATCGCCATCGACATGCAGAATGCCGAATTCATCGCTATGCTGGCGCACCAGGTCGCCTTGCTCGTTCAGTACGTAGGCACGCCGGTTGCTCGTGCCCCAGTCGATGCCCACGCGCGTCGTGCCTGGTTCAATCATGCATGCTCCCGTGAAGGTTCGAAAAACGCATTGTGCCTTTCGTTACGAACGTCGTTGATTGCGGGTAGACACGGAACCGCACGTTTTGTTCGGCACAGTCCGCAAGCCGCCATCAGGACCAGCCGCCATCGACGATGAATTCCTGCGCGGTGCACATCGCGGAGTCATCCGACGCAAGAAACAGCACCATGCGCGCGACATGCCACGGCATTACCCGGCCCTTCAGGCATTGGCTCTGGTCAATCAGCTTCTCGCTCTCGGCATCGACCCACAGCTTCAGCTGCCGCTCCGTCATCACCCAGCCTGGCGTCACCGTATTGACGCGAATGTTGTATGGCCCGAGGTCACGCGCCAGACCGCGGGTGAGGCCGCTGACGGCGGCCTTGGTCGTCGTGTAGACCGGATAGCCACCATTAGCGATGTGCCAGCTGGTGGAGCCGAGGTTGATGATGGAGCCGCCACCCTTTCTCTTCATCCCTTCGATCACTGCCTGGCAGGTGAAGAACATCGGGCGCTGGTTGATGGCAATGCAGTTGTTCCAGAAGTCGACAGTGACTTCCTCCGGCTTGTGCCGCTGGTCATTGCCGGCATTGTTGACCAGCACATCGAAATCGCCGACCTCCGCAGCCAGCGAACGCATCACGTTTTGCAGCGCAGGAATATCGCGAATATCACACTGCCGGAATACCGGTTTCTCATGACCGGCCACGGCCAGACGCTCGCACAGTGCGAGGCTGGGTTCGACGGCGATATCGATGAACGCCACCTTGGCACCCTGCTCAGCAAAAGCAGCGACGATGCCCTCGCCGATACCCGAGCCGCCCCCGGTCACGAATACCCGTTTTCCCTTCAGGCTTCCGAAGGTCGCCAACTCGCCCGTTGCCGCCATGACTATCTCCTGAACTTTCGATCCAACCCTTAATCAATACGGATGCCGAGTCGAAACCTCTTCCCTGCATCTTCTCGTCGATCAACTCATCCCGCGAGAATCCTATGAGCACCAACATTCCGAAACGTCGCAGTCAGGCATGGTTCGAAAAGCAGGACCGCGATGGTTTTGTTCACCGCAGCTGGACCCAGAAGCCCGGCTATCCGTCCGACGCCTTCGACGGACGTCCGATCATCGGCATCTGCAATACCTGGTCTGAATTAACCCCTTGCAACAGCCACTTCCGTGAACTGGCGGAATTCGTCAAACGCGGTGTACTTGAGGCAGGAGGATTCCCGCTGGAGTTCCCGGTCATGTCACTTGGGGAAACGCAGCTGCGGCCAACGGCAATGCTGTTCCGCAATCTTGCGAGCATGGATGTGGAGGAATCGATCCGAGGCAATCCGATCGACGGTGTCGTGCTGCTGATGGGATGCGACAAGACGACGCCGGCCCTGCTGATGGGCGCAGCGAGTTGCGGCCTCCCTACCGTCGGCATTTCTGGCGGCCCGATGCTTAACGGCAAATTTCGCGGCAAGGACATCGGTTCCGGCACGGGCGTCTGGATGATGTCGGAAATGGTCCGCGCCGGCGTAATGACGCAAGACGAGTTCACCGAAGCCGAGGCTTGCATGAATCGCTCATCCGGCCACTGCATGACGATGGGCACGGCTTCGTCCATGGCCTGCATGGTCGAAGCGTTGGGCATGTCGCTGCCCGGCAATGCAGCCATTCCGGCACCGGACACCCGGCGTAATCGTCTTGCGCAATTGAGCGGACGGCGCATTGTGCAGATGGTGGAAGAAGACCTCGTCATGGACAAGATCCTCACGCGCGAGGCATTCGAGAACGCGATCCGCGTCAACGCCGCCGTCGGCGGCTCCACCAACGCCGTTATCCACCTTCTGGCGATTGCTGGCCGCATGGGGGTCGACCTGAAGCTGGAAGACTGGGACCGCATCGGGCGCGACATGCCTTGCCTGGTAAATCTGCAGCCTTCCGGGCATTACCTGATGGAGGATTTTTATTACTCCGGCGGCCTGCCTGCGGTGCTTCGCGAGATTCTCCACCTGCTGCACGGGAACGCCTTGACGGTGAATGGCAGAACGCTCGCGCAGAACGTCGAGAATGCGCCCTGCTACAACCGGGATGTCATCAAGAGCATCGACGAACCTTTCAAGGAGAAGGCCGGCATCGCTATACTGAAAGGCAATCTCGCCCCGGATGGTGCCGTGATCAAGCCTTCTGCCGCCTCGCCTCACCTTCTCAAGCACCGCGGACGCGCTGTGGTGTTCGAATCAATCGAAGACTTCCGCGAGCGCATCGACGATCCCGCGCTCGACATCGACGAGCACTGCATCATGGTGCTCAAGAACTGCGGCCCCTGCGGCTATCCGGGCATGGCCGAAGTCGGCAACATGCCCTTGCCACGCAAGATCCTGCAGAAAGGCATCACCGACATGGTTCGCATCTCGGATGCGCGCATGAGCGGCACGGCATACGGAACCGTGGTCCTGCACACGTCGCCGGAGGCAGCTGTCGGCGGCCCGCTGGCACTGGTCAAGAGCGGCGACATGATTGCACTCGATGTCGGCGAGCGCAGCCTGCATCTCGAAGTGAGCGACGAAGAACTGCAGCGCCGCAAGGCCGACTGGGTGCCGCCCGAGATGCCGACGCGCGGCTATGCCAAGCTGTACGTGGACCACGTACAGCAGGCGCACCTTGGCGCGGACCTGGACTTTCTCGTTGGCCGCAGCGGTGCACCGGTGCCGCGCGAGTCGCATTAGAGCCGCGGCCAGTCAGGGGAAAAATGCTCTAGCCGCGCAGCTCATACCAACACCATCACGCAGGAGGACCTGCATGAATACAAGCGAATGCGCAACAGAATGCGTTCCGACATGCATCTGGGACGCGCATGCAGCACTTGGCGAAGGACCGCTGTGGTCCGTGAAGGAACAGGCCTTGTACTGGGTCGACATCCTAAACCATCGACTGCACCGCCATTCGCCGACCGAGGGACAGCGAAGCTGGCAGTTCGAACAGGAAATCTCTGCACTGGCAGAGCGCGCGGATGCCGATGGACTCGTGATTACGCAGCGGCACGGCTTTGCGACCTTCGATCCTGCAACGGGACAACTGAGCCCGTTACTGCAGGTGGAGGCAGATATCCCCGGCAACCGGTTCAACGATGGCAAATGCGACGCACGCGGCCGCTTCTGGGCCGGGACGATGGACTTTGACGGGAAGCAGCCTAGCGGATCGCTGTACCGTTTCTCACTCAATCGCGAATGCAGTCGGATCGATACCGGATACATCGTGACCAACGGTCCTGCATGGTCGGCCGATTACCGCACGATGTACCACAACGACAGCGTCAACGGCCGCGTCTATGCCTTCGACTTCGACCTTGAGACCGGCGATACCAGCAACAAGCGCCTGTTCCTCCAATTTACGGAAGAAGAAGGCTCGCCGGATGGCATGTGCACCGACGCCGAGGGCGGACTGTGGATCGCGCATTGGGGAGCAAGCTGCCTGACCCGGCATGATGCAAGGGGGAATGTCCTCCGCCGGATTGATCTGCCTTGCAGCCAGGTCAGCAGTTGCGCATTCGGCGGACCACACTTCACCACGCTGTTCATTACCACCGCTTCGGTCGGCCTGTCAGCAGAGCAACTGGAACGCGAACCGACGGCAGGCGGTCTATTTGCGCTGGATATCGACATTGCCGGTGTGCCGGCCAATCTTTTCCGTGGATGACAAGCCCGCCATGACAGCCGACATCATCTCGCTTGAGTCTGACTCGCAAAGACTGGCGTTGTCCCCTGAAATGGGCGGCAGCGTTACCGCCTGGGACTGGAAACTTGACCAAGGCACCATTCCGCTTTTCCGCCCCTGGGACGGCGTTTCGGGCGACCGTTATACGCTCGCATGCTTTCCGCTCGTGCCCTGGTCCAACCGGATCACGCAGGGTGGTTTTGAGTATGAAGGCAACTTCTACCAGATCCACGCCAACCGGACGGAAGAACACTATCCGATCCATGGCGACGGCTGGCTGCAATCGTGGAAGGTCGCCGAGCAGGGCAGCGACCGCATCAAGCTGTCGCTTGATTCCCGCGGTTTCGACGGCAGCCCCTATCACTATCGCAGCACGCAGACTTTCCTGCTGCTGCCCGATGGCTTGCAGATCGACCTGACCGTCACGAACATGGGGCAAAAATCCCTGCCCTACGGCCTCGGCCTGCACCCCTACTTCGTGCGCAATGCCGCGACGCGGCTGCAGTTCAAATCGGAGGGTGTCTGGCTCGCAGGGGAAGACCCGATTCCGGTGGAGCACACTACCAACTTTCCGCCCGGGTGGGACTACAACGCCCCGTCACCGCTGGACGGTGCGATGATCGACAACTGCTACACCGGCTGGAACGGGAAGGCTCTGATCGATTATCCGGATCGCGGCATTTCAATCACGATGGTCATGCCGGACTGCAACGGCTACACCTTGTTCTATCGGCCACCGCAACGCGATTTTTTCTGCATCGAGCCGATCACGCATCCGATCGACGCCTTCCACATGCCGAACCAGCCGGGCCTCGCTTATCTGTCGCACGGCGACAGCCTCGCATTGCGCGCAAAGTTCCTGGTCGGCCCTTCAGCGCAGGCGCGCTGATGCAGACAGCGAGGGATAGCCGCTCATCACCAGTTCGGCAGACCTTCCGTCGGATCTGAGCGTTGCCTGTGCGCCGACGACAAGGGTGGCCTTGTCCGGTGTATGCCCAAATGGCAGCCCAGTCAGGACCGGTACCTGAAGACGCTTGCGCAAATAATCGAGCATCACGGAGAAATCGTAGCCGTTGTCGTATGGCGTGAGCCGATAGCTTGAAAAATCCCCGAGAAGAATCGCCTTTTGCTTGAGTAGTCCGGCGTACTGCAATTGCAGCAGCATCCGCTCCACTCTGTACGGATGCTCGTTCACATCCTCGAGAAACAGGATGCCGCCCTCCACTTTCGGCATGTAGGGCGTGCCGGCAAGATGGGTGAGCATCGTCAGGTTGCCGCCCCACAGAACACCGGATACATCGACTTCGGGATTCTCGCTCGCCTGGAACGTGATCGTATGCGACGGTCCTTTCATGCACTGCCAGAACTGCTGCGTCGTGAATTCGCTCTGCACTTCGCGCGTGAAGTCATCGCAGATCATCGGCCCGGCAAAGCTGATCGCCGCTTCCTGCGCCAGCAGGGCCATCTGCAGCGCGGTGAAGTCGCTATGCCCGACAAACAGCTTCCCGCTTTCCGCCAATAGTTTCAGATCGAGCTCGCAAAGGATGCGCGACATGCCATAACCACCGCGCAGTGCCAGGACGATCTGTACATCGGGATTGGTCGCGGCGGCATGGAGCTGCGCAGCGCGACTGTCGTCAGTTCCGCCGAAACGCTGGTGCTTCCTCGACGGATCGTAATAATTGTGGACCCGGCAGCCCTGTGCCTGCAGGCGCTTCACCGCGCGTTCCAGCGCCGGTTCATCCTGCGCGTAGCCGCCCGGCGCGACAATCGCCACGCCGACATCGGCGTGCGTATCCAAAGGATTGGTCATCTTTGCATGAAGGGATTGGTTCAGCGAGAAGGTATTCTAGACCACCGTCCCCGCGCATAGGGCGACAAGAAAGAGGTTTCGCTGCGATGTGCATCCGGCGCCGATTTGCATGGCGTTGGACTTCGACGCACAACCACGCACGTCGCAGCACCCCGTCATGCAGCCGCGTACAAGGAGCAGCGGTGATCAGTCGCTCCGGGTTTGCCCAGATTCAGAAAATACCGAAACGCGGGTTTCGCTGCGGGTCGCGGTACAGCAGCTTCTTCAATCCGCCCAAGCCTTCACGGTCAAAGCGTTGCCATTCCCCCTCCGGCTGTGCGAGACGATCGGCAACCGCATACAAAGCCATCGGGTTCATGCCCATGCCGATATGGCTTGCATGAACTTCAATATTCTCGGTCCTCTCGGTTTCCTCCTGCACGCTGCACTGCCATGCAACGACGCCGTCCGTACGGCTGAATATCGACGTTGTCGGGACCGGCGGCGGCGCCGGAAGATCGACCTGGGAAGTATCGTCTTCAATGCGACGACCGCTGGCCAGCTCGTACAGGCGCCAGGCGTTGGTCGCTTTTGGATGGCCGGCAAACGGCGTGCCCAGCGTGATCACCACGCGCACATGGTCGGGAACCAGCTTTGCGATCTCGCGCGCGTACACCCCGCCGAGGCTCCAGCCCACCAGGCTCACGGTGCGGCCATGCTCTGACCGCAACTGCTGCACACGCTCCAGGCATGCCTCGATGACGCCGGGGCGCGGCCCCCGGTTCAGGCCCAGCTCCCATGCGTAGGGAACATAGCCGCGTGACTTCAGGAAGTTGCGCAACACGAGCGTCGTGACGTCGCCTGTGGCCAGACCGGGAAAGACCAGTACCGGATGGCCATCACCTTCCGGCGCATTCTTCAGGACAGGCAAGGCAACCAGCGACGCCCAAAGCTCCCATGGTGCACGCCCTTCCAGAGCCAGCTTGAACCAGCCCGGCGCCTTGACGTTCTCCACGTTGTGCAGTGCAGATTTTCTGTTCTTCATTTACGTCTCCAACTCAATCATCATGCCGGCATCCCGGCTCCCGTCTATGCAGTACGCGCGCGAGGAGCGAGGGTCCCACTGCAATGCGCAGCGATCAGCCCGGACAAGAGCTCATCCAGTGCCGGGGGGAAATCGTGCCCCATGCCTTCGACCTCATGCAGGATCGCGTTCGAAATCATTCGCGCGGTATCGCGGCCGCATGCGATCGGCACCAGTGGATCGTCGGTTCCATGAATGACGAGTGCCGGCAACCGGATCGTACGCAGTTGGGCCACGAGGTCACCCGTCGAAGCGACCGCCATGACCTGGCGCGCAGTGCCGCGCGCACAAACATTTCGCCGCACGCTGCGTGCCACACGCTGGCGCAGCTCGGCATCCGGCGTCGGATAGGCCGGACTGCCGATAACGCGGAACAAGTGGACGAAGTGCTCGATGACGCAGTCCATGTCGCGCGGATTAGAGGGACGCGAAAACATGGCATTGCTCGCGGCCAGGCTCGGTCCAGGCAGGCCTGGCCGTCCGCTGGTAGACATGATGGATGTCAGCGTGAGGGCACGATGCGGATAACGCGCGGCGATAATCTGCGCAATCATCCCGCCCATCGAAGCGCCGACAATATGGGCCTTGTCGATGTCCAGGGCGTCCAGCAGGCCAACCGCATCGCGCGCCATGTCATACAGCGTGTAGCCGCTGAACAGCGGCATGTGAAACAAGGTCTTGAAGAACGCAAGATGCAGGTTCGGCCTGCCGAAATGATCCATCTTGCTCGACAATCCGCTATCCCGATTGTCGAAGCGAATCACACGAAATCCCTGGTCGGTCAGTCCCTTGCAAAATGCATCCGGCCACGAGATAAGCTGCAGGCCGAGGCCCGCGAGGAGCAGGATCGGCTCGCCGCGCGGATCACCCTGCTCGTCGTAGGCAATCTGGATACCGTTTGTTTCGATAATAGGCAAAAGGACTTCCCTTTTTTAAAAAGCGTTACGCTGCATTTCCAGTGCCGCTGTGTCACCGGTTCACACTGTCACAATGTCACTGCGCCATTTAGGGACATGGCCTGCAAGCATTTGCACATAACGCATATCTTGTATGCACCGCGCGGATTCGATTGAGCAAACGCCATGCCACAGTCTGAAAGGCTGCCGATTCCCGACGAACCACGACTTACCATGCACGTACGCACACGTAATTCGGAAATTCATACTCCGGCAGGTATAGGGTCACCACAGCAACTGCGCCGGCACGGAATATTGCAGTGCAATGTAAATCCGGCGTCCAAGCGTGGAAAATTCTTCCTTGCTTAAACTGAAACAGCGGGATGCGTTCCCTTGCTGGAGGGACGTCTAAGGAACAGCGACCACGGCCATGTTCACGGCAAATAAGTTTCCTTATTGCACTTTCGTTGACTGAGGAACAGGCCTGAAGTTCCTTCAAGCAAGATGAAATGCCTGTATCGGCGCGAGGAAGGGGCTATTCCGCTTCGGACAACGTCCCGACGGAACGCTGTGCGGCCCGACGGCGCTCGGCAAAAAAATCCTTGAGCAGTGCGCCACATTCTTCAGCGAGTACACCACCCACCACGTCGGTATGGTGGTTGAGCTTTTCCTGATCAAACAGGTTGACGATGGAGCCGCAGGCGCCCGTTTTCGGGTCAGAAGCACCGAAGACAACGCGCGACAGCCGAGCATGCATCATCGCTCCCGCGCACATGACGCAGGGCTCGAGCGTGACGTAAAGCTCGCAGCCCGGCAGGCGGTAATTTCCAAGGATGGTGGCAGCAGCACGCAACGCCATGATTTCGGCATGCGCAGTCGGGTCATGCGTCCCGATCGGCTGGTTAAATCCGGTCGCAACCACTTGGCCGTCCTTGACAACGACGGCACCGACCGGCACTTCGCCCAGTGCCCAGGCATTGTGCGCCTGCGACAGCGCCTGCTGCATGAAGATGGAATCCTGCATGGATCTTAGTCGTCCGAGGTCACTTCAGCCCAGCAATTCGGGGTCTCGTGCAAAACTAGTCGCTTCAGGCGCAGGCCCGTCCCATAACGGTCCTTATATGCCGCGTTCAGGATATTGAAGGCTGTCTGCGCCAGGTTCTCCACGGTTGGGATGCTATCGATGATGACGGTCTTGTGTCCGGGCAGACTGTCGAGGAATTCGCGCACTGCCGTGTCTTTCTCGTACGCAATGAACGCATGATCCCAGACATCAACCAGATGCTGTTTTGCGAGCGCCTTCACATCGGAAAAGTCCATGATCATCCCGTTATCGGAGCTTCCCTCCTCCTGGATGACCGCACCGGTCAGCGTGACTTCGAGCGTGTAGCGATGGCCGTGCAGGTTGCGGCACTGGCTCTTGTGGTCAGGAATCCGGTGACCTGCATCGAATTCGAGCTTGCGGGTAATCGTTAACATAATTTCTAGGGTATTTGCAGAAGCTTGTGCGTCTGCAGGCTCAGCTTCCACCTGGGATTTTTCTTGCAAATCTCAATGGCAAGCTTTGTGTTCTTTTCGGCCGACAGGCCATCCATCGGCTGGACGTAAAAGTGGTCGAAGTCCAACGCCTCGTAGTCCGCCAGCAATTGTCCTTCCTGCGGAATGACGACCTTCAGCTCATTCCCTTTGCGTACCTGGAGCTCGGAACCCACCTTGGGGCTGACGCACACCCAGTCCACGCCCTCGGGAACCGGCAAGGTGCCGTTGGTTTCGATCGCGATCTCGAATCCGCGGCGATGCATGCTGTCGATCAGCGCCGCATTCAATTGCAACAGCGGTTCGCCGCCGGTGAACACGACATACTTGCTGGCCGTGTATGTCTTTGGCCAAAGCGAATCCACCGTCTGCGCGAGGCATTCACTGTCGACATACTTGCCTCCCAGTTCACCATCAGTGCCGACAAAGTCGGTATCGCAGAACTTGCACACGGCGCTGGCGCGATCGCTCTCCCTGCCGCTCCACAGGTTGCAGCCCGAAAAGCGGCAGAACACCGCAGGACGTCCGGCATGCGTGCCCTCGCCCTGCAGTGTGTAAAAGATTTCCTTAACGCTGTAAGTCAATTATTCCCACTCGATCGTCGCTGGCGGTTTGCCCGAAATGTCATAGACCACACGGTTCAATCCGCGCACTTCATTGATGATGCGGTTCGATACCCGTCCCAGCAGGTCGTGCGGCAGGTGCGCCCAGTGTGCGGTCATGAAGTCCTGCGTCTGCACTGCACGCAGCGCAACAACGTATTCGTACGTGCGGCCATCGCCCATCACACCGACCGACTTAACCGGCAGGAACACGGCAAATGCCTGGCTCGTCTTGTCATACCATGAGCGCCCCTCGTCATCGACCGTCGCGCGCAACTCCTCGATGAAGATGGCATCTGCACGACGCAACAAATCCGCGTATTCCTTCTTCACTTCACCAAGGATACGGACACCGAGTCCCGGTCCCGGGAACGGATGGCGATACACCATGTCGTGCGGCAGGCCGAGTGCCACGCCCAGTTCACGAACCTCATCCTTGAACAGCTCGCGCAATGGTTCCAGCAGCTTCAGGTTGAGCGTCTCCGGCAGACCGCCGACGTTGTGATGGCTCTTGATTGTGTGCGCTGTCTTCTTGCCCTTGCCTGCGCTCTCGATGACGTCGGGGTAAATCGTTCCCTGCGCCAGCCACTTTGCATTCTTCAGCTTGCCTGCCTCTGCCTGGAATACTTCCACAAACTCGCGCCCGATGATCTTGCGCTTGGCTTCCGGATCGGTGACGCCGGCCAGCTTGCCCATGAACTGTTCTGTTGCATCGACATGGATGACTTTCACGCCCAGGTTCTTGCCGAACATGTTCATCACCATCTCGCCCTCGTTCAGGCGCAGAAGACCATGGTCGACGAAAACGCAGGTCAGCTGGTCGCCGATCGCACGATGGATCAAGGCAGCGGCCACGCTGCTGTCAACGCCGCCCGACAGGCCCAGAATGACTTCATCATCGCCAACCTGCTTGCGGATGGCTTCCACAGCTTCGGAAATATAGTCGGGCATGTTCCAGTCGGATTTGCATCCGCAGATCTCATGCACGAAGCGTCCGAGAATGGCCTTGCCCTGCACGGTGTGCGTCACTTCAGGATGGAACTGCACCGCATACAGCTTGCGCTCTTCGTTCGCCATGGCGGCGATCGGGCAATTGTCGGTCGATGCCATCAACTTGAAGCCAGGTGGCATCTCGATAATCTTGTCACCGTGGCTCATCCATACCTTCAACATCCCGTGGCCTTCGTCCGTGACGAAGTCGGCAATGCCAGTCAACAGCGCCGTATGTCCACGTGCACGCACTTCGGCGTAACCGAATTCGCGGACCTTGCCACACTCGACCTTGCCACCGAGCTGTTCGGCCATCGTCTGCATGCCATAGCAAATGCCCAGCACCGGTACACCCGCTTCGAATACGGCCTTGGGCGCACGCGGCGTGTCGCCCTCGGTGACGGAGTTCGGCCCACCGGAGAGGATGATGCCCGCCGCGCCATAATTGCGGACGAACTCATCACTGACATCGTACGGATAGACCTCCGAAAACACACCCGCCTCGCGCACGCGACGCGCAATCAACTGCGTAACCTGGGAGCCGAAATCGAGAATGAGAATTTTTGAGTGCATGAAAATTGCCAAGTTAATATCAGGATAAATCTGGTGTTGCCTTTACCACTCGGTTGCGCCCCGCGTCCTTTGCCGCATACAGGGCCATATCCGCCCGGCTGATCAATTCTTCCGTGGTCGCTGTCGGAAACATATCGGTCGACGCCACGCCGGCGCTGATGGTCAGGTTAAGGGCCGTCGTGCCGACTGTCTCCGGCTGCGCCGCAATGGCTAGCCGCATCCGTTCAGCCACTGCCATTGCCGTGTCGTGCGATGAACCCGGCAGCACGATCAGGAATTCCTCGCCACCATAACGGCCGAGTGCCTCCTGGGGCCGGATGCAGGAACGCAAACGGCTCGCCACCTTGACCAGGACTGTGTCGCCCACTGGATGGCCGTAAGAGTCATTGATCCTCTTGAAATAATCAATGTCGGCAACGATCAGCGAAAGCGGCACGCCCGCCTTGTCACAACGTGCTGCTTCAATGGTCAGGATGCGCATGATCGCACCGCGATTCCACGTGCCGATCAACGGATCGATGAGCGACTTCCGGCGCAGGTTCTTGTTCTTCTTCTGAAGTTCCAGCTGCTGCGCATTGACTAACCGCAGATCGAGCTCACGCTCCACCAAGGCAGCCAAATCGGCCAGCATCTGCCTGTCGCCGTTCCGGAAGAACGGCCTGGGAAGATAATCAACCAGATTGACACTCCCCAAGAGCGCTTTGTCCGGCCCGAATACGGGATGCGATGCAAAGAACCGGATCGGTGGTTCGCCAAGGTTCCAAGGGTTCTGCAATAACGCAAGGTGGTTCAGTGTATCCGCAATCACCTTGGGCTGACCTGACGCTGGCATGGCGACACAAAACGCGACATCATGCTCGACAGCGGCAATGCTTTGCGCCGGCTCCGAAGTTTTCTCCGCAAGCACTATGACGCAATTCGCCACATCGAAGAGTCTTCTTCCAATGCGGCGAATCCGTTCCAGCTGCGGATCGACACCGCCCGAGGCAGTCTCGGCCTGATCTGCACCGGTTGGCGGTGTCTCGCTGTGCATAGCGCTTACCGGGCTGTCCATGGTGTCTTTGCGTTGACGCCGTCAGCCGTCAGTCTGCACGGTAGTTTGGCGCTTCCTTCGTAATCTGTACGTCATGAACATGCGACTCGCGCATTCCTGCCGAGGTGATTTCGACAAACTCGGCCTTTTCACGGAACTGATCAATCGTCGCACAACCGCAATAGCCCATGGAGGAACGAACCCCACCGACCAGCTGGTACAGGATCGCAAGCACGCTTCCCTTGTATGGCACGCGTCCTTCAATACCTTCAGGCACGAGCTTGTCCGCATTATTGGCAGCATCCTGAAAATAGCGATCGGCAGATCCTTCAGACATTGCGCCCAAACTGCCCATGCCACGATATGACTTGTAGCTGCGTCCCTGGAACAGGATGACTTCTCCCGGCGCCTCTTCGGTGCCGGCAAACATGCTACCCATCATCACGCTCGATGCACCGGCAGCCAACGCCTTGGCGATATCGCCGGAATAGCGGATGCCGCCATCGGCGATGCAGGGGATGCCGACGTCCTTGAGCGCTTCAGACACGTTTGAAATTGCGGTAATCTGCGGCACACCAACACCGGCAACGATACGCGTGGTGCAGATGGAGCCAGGACCGATGCCGACTTTCACGCCATCGGCTCCGTGTTCAGCCAGCGCCACGGCTGCCGCCGCCGTTGCAATATTGCCACCGATGACATCCACCTGCGGGTAATGCGTCTTCACCCACTTGACCCGATCCAATACGCCTTTCGAATGCCCGTGCGCCGTATCCACCACGATGACGTCCACCCCCGCTTTTACCAGCAGGTCGATGCGCTCATCATTATCGGGACCGACACCCACTGCAGCACCAACACGCAGCTTTCCGTGCTCGTCCTTGCATGCGTTCGGATGCTCGGTCGCCTTCTGGATGTCCTTCACGGTAATCAGGCCGCGCAATTCGAATGCATCATTGACGACAATGACGCGCTCGAGGCGGAACTTGTTCATCAGGCGCTTTGCCTCGGACAGGTCAGCACCTTCCTTCACATACACCAGCTTCTCGCGCGGCGTCATCTTGGCGCGAACTTCAGCGTCCAGTTCCTCCTCGAATCGCAAGTCGCGGTTAGTGATGATGCCTACGACCGTCTTGCCCTCCACTACCGGAAAGCCGCTGATGCCATGCTGCGCCGACAGCGCCATCACATCGCGAATGCGCATCGTCGGCGGAATCGTGATCGGGTCGCGCACTACGCCAGACTCGAAGCGCTTCACCTTTGCAACCTCACGCGCCTGATCCTTCGGCTTCAGATTCTTGTGAATGATGCCGATGCCACCCTCTTGGGCCATCGCGATTGCGAGGCGCGCTTCCGTGACGGTATCCATTGCAGCCGACAGCAGCGGAATATTCAGCGTAATGTTGCGCGTCAAGCGCGTTTTCAGGGAAGTATCTTTGGGGAGGATGTCCGAATGTGCGGGGACGAGGAGCACGTCATCGAATGTGAGTGCTTTCTGGAGTAGACGCATAGTGATTCCTATAGGCGCAAAAGCGAATTATACAGAAATCCACCATATGCGTCGTTTTTCTGTCCGTTTTCGATATAAGAAAAGCATGCCTTCGTTGACATGCCGGGTAAAGCGTGGCGAAATCCTCCATAGTTTCACGCTCGGCTTCACACACAGGGAGTTAAATGAAAAACTTTCATTTCAAGCATCTGGCAACCACCACCGCCGTCGTCATTGCACTGGCACTGTCCGGCACGGCCTTCGCGCAATATGTATGGCTGGATGAAAAAGGGGTCAAGCAGTATTCAGACATGCCGCCTCCGGCCTCCGTCCCGGCAAATCGCATTCTCAAGCAGCGCGGCGTAGCGGCAATTCCGTCGCACGAATCCGAAACAGCAGCGCCCGCCAAAGCGGACCTTACCCTTGCGGAGAAAGAGGCGGAATTCCGCAAACGCCGTGCGGAACAAGCGGAGAAGGACAAGAAGGTTGCGGAACAATCAAAGTATGAAGCCGACAAGGCCAAGCACTGCGAACGTGCGCGCGAATACAATCGCGCACTCGAATCGGGTCAACGTATTGCACGCACCGACAAGAACGGAGAGCGCGCATTCTTGACGGATGAGCAACGCGCCCAGGAACTCCGCGACTCGCGGCGCGCACTGGAAGACTGCAAGTAGCGCCCCATTCGCAAAAAAGCCCGATTGTCATCGGGCTTTTTTTTCATCCTTTTTCACCGCTCGTTTGCGTCGGGACTCCTTCGGGTCGGCGATCAGGCGGCGATAAATCTCGACTCGGTCGTGATCGCGCAGCACCGTTTCCGGAGTTCTCAACTTGCCATAAACGCCAAGACGAAAGACTGCGAGATCAATTTCCGGGAAATCGCTCAACACGCCACTTTGATCGACTGCAGCCCGCAACGTTGTCCCTGCCGGCAAAATCAACTCACGCAGATACTGCACGTCTGGCCGCGCATAACAAACCTGAACGCGAATCTCATCCATATACGGTCTCAGCCCGCTTGCAGAACGAGTCCACAAAGCTGTTGGCAATCATGTTGAAGACAGGGCCGATAAGTTGTTCCAGCACCCTGCTCGAAAACTCGTATCGCAAATCGAACTCAACCTTGCATGCGTCCGCCCGCAAAGGGATGAAATTCCAGGTGCCGTTCAAATGCTTGAATGGCCCTTCGATGAGCTCCATGTTCATCGAAGTGGGAGGCGTATTCGTGTTTTCGGTTGAAAAGGTTTGCTTCACGCCATGGTAGTTGATCATCAGCGTAGCCACCACTTTGTTGCCCTCACGCGTCTTCACCTCCGTGCCGCCGCACCATGGCAAGAAATTGGGGTAATCCTCGATACGGTCAACAAGTGCGAACATCTGTTCGGCGCTATACGCAAGTAATACGGATTTGTGCACGACTGCCATTGCGAATGGACCGTTTGATAAAATAGAACCTCAGAATTTTAACCGAGTCGCCTCATTCCCCGCATTCATGAGCATTGTTGATAACAAAAAAGCCTTCCACGATTACTTCATCGAGGAAAAGTACGAGGCAGGCATGGTGCTGGAAGGCTGGGAAGTCAAGTCCATCCGCGCCGGACGCGTTCAACTGAAGGAAGCTTATGTCATCGTGCGCAAGGGCGAAGTGTTCCTCTTTGGCGCGCACATCAGCCCCCTGCCCACTGCTTCCACCCATATCAATCCGGATCCCGTACGCACTCGCAAGCTTTTGTTAAACGCGGACGAAATCAATAAGCTGATCGGCAAGGTCGAACGTGCCGGCTACACGCTGGTACCACTCAATCTTCACTACACGAAGGGCCGGATCAAATGCGAGATCGGCCTTGCCAAAGGCAAGAAGCAGCACGACAAGCGCGAAAGCGAGAAACAGCGCGACTGGCAGCGTGAACAACAGTCGATCATGAAACAACACCGACGCTAGATCTGCTTCACCCCAGCGGCGCTGTCCTACTTTTCCCCGATCAGGCTTTTTCCTGCGACTTCATCACCTGCATTGCACCAGCAATCAGGCCACTGATGTCGCTCATGTTGGCTGGAACGATCAGAGAATTATTCGTCTTTGCAAGTTGCGAGAATGCATTCACGTATTGCTCTGCCACTTTCAGGTTGACCGCATCGGCACCGCCAGGTTCGCGAATCGCCGCAGCAGTTTTACGCAAGGCTTCGGCACTCGCATCCGCAATAGCCAGGATTGCGGCCGCCTGTCCCTGTGCGCGATTGATTGCGGCTTGCTTGTCTCCCTCGGATTTTGCGATTGCCGCCTCACGCTCACCGCTGGCAATGTTGATCTGTTCCTGCTTGCGTCCTTCCGAGGCAGCAATCAATGCACGCTTTTCCCGCTCCGCTGTAATCTGCGCCTGCATCGCGTGCAGGATTTCCTTTGGCGGCGTGAGATCCTTAATCTCGTAGCGCAACACCTTCACGCCCCAGTTCGCCGCCGATTCATCGATTGCACTCACAATGGCTTTGTTGATGTGGTCTCGCTCTTCAAACGTCTTGTCGAGCTCCATCCGTCCGATAACAGAACGCAGAGTGGTCTGGGCCAGTTGCGTAATTGCTGCAATGTAGTTCGACGAACCGTAGGAAGCACGCATTGCGTCGGTGACCTGGAAGTACAGAATGCCGTCCACCTGCAGCTGTGTGTTGTCCTTGGTAATGCACACCTGGCTGGGTACATCGAGTGGAATCTCCTTCAGCGAATGCTTGTAAGCGACGCGGTCAATAAAGGGCAGCACAATGTTCAGGCCGGGCCCGAGCGTAGCGTGATACTTGCCCAGGCGTTCCACCACCCAAGCGTGCTGCTGCGGCACCACATTGATCGTCTTGAAGACGAACACGATTGCAACAATGAATAAAATCAGGCTCACGTTTCCGATGCCGATTTCCATGATGATTCCTTTCTTCTTACTTATCTTGAACCGCTATTGGTGACGATCAGGCGACTACCCCGCACTTCGCGGATCACGAACGTACCTGCCCGCGCAATCCCCCTTTTATCTAACTCGACGTCCCATAAGGCACCGCGATACATTGCCCGTGCAGTCCTGGTTTCGCCCTCTGTACCACTCCATGCGTCGACAACAAGCACCTGTCCAATATCAAGATTTACGTTCGGATCACTGGCCGCATCTGGCCGCGGACTCCTTCCCCATTTGCTCCGTCGAAGGCCATACGTGGCGACAACGCCGACAGCACCGGCAATTATCAATTGCACTGCAGGTCCCGCTCCGCTTAACGCCGCAAGACCACCAGCAGTGAAACCGAAACCGATCATCAGCAGGTAAAACGTCCCGGTGAACATCTCCAGAACCACGAGCAGTCCAGCAATACCGAACCAGCCCATCCAATCTGTCATTTCGCCTCCCTGTCATACCGTTGGCTACTTCTGAAACAAAAACCCCCGTTACCCAATGGGTGACGGGGGTGCAATATACCAAGTACTGCTGTTTTTCTTGGTTGTTGTTCGTTAACAAAGTGGCCCTAGTCTAATCCAAAATAGCGCCAGACGAAATGGATTTCCCGCCACTATTTGTCCACCTGCAACAGATTGTTGACGAAAAAAACGCGAACGTTTCCGCCCGCGTTTTTATGAGACAAAAGCTTACACGACGAAGAAAAATCAGCTGACCGATGCCAGCTTTTGCCAGGTATCGATGACCGTATCCGGATTGAGCGAGATAGATGCAATCCCCTCCTTCATCAACCACTCGGCGAAGTCCGGATGATCCGACGGTCCCTGGCCGCAAATACCAATGTATTTGCCCTGAGCACGGCAAGCGGCGATCGCCTTCGAAAGCAAGGCGCGCACGGCAGCATCACGCTCGTCGAAATCAGCTGCCAGCAACTCCATGCCAGAATCACGATCCAGGCCCAGCGTAAGCTGGGTCAGATCGTTGGAGCCAATTGAGAATCCATCGAAGTATTCGAGGAACTGCTCGGCCAGGATCGCATTGGACGGCACTTCACACATCATGATCAGACGCAGTCCGTTTTCACCGCGCCTGAGGCCATTCTTCCCAAGCAGATCAACTACTTTCTCTGCCTGGCCGAGCGTACGCACGAATGGCACCATGATTTCTACGTTGGTGAGACCCATGTCGTTGCGGACGCGCTTCATTGCCTGGCATTCCATCTCGAACGCTTCTGCGAAGTCCGCAGCGAGATAACGTGCGGCACCACGGAAGCCCAGCATCGGGTTTTCCTCGTCCGGCTCGTATCGGGAACCACCGATCAGCTTCTTGTACTCGTTCGACTTGAAATCGGACAGGCGCACGATTACCGGCTTTGGCCAGAACGCGGCTGCAATCGTCGCGACACCCTCAGCGAGCTTGTCTACATAGAACGCCTTCGGCGACGCGTGACCGCGCGCCACAGATTCGACCGCCTTCTTCAGGTCGGCATCGATGCCCGGATATTCGAGAATCGCCTTCGGATGCACGCCGATGTTGTTGTTGATAATAAACTCGAGGCGCGCAAGGCCAACACCGCCATTGGGAATCGACTGGAAATCGAATGCCAGTTGCGGATTCCCGACGTTCATCATGATCTTCAACGGCAGTGACGGCAATTCGCCACGCGAAACCTCGGTCACTTCCGTTTCCAGCAGGCCGTCGTAAATCTTGCCTTCGTCGCCCTCGGCGCAGGAAACCGTTACCAGAGTGCCATCCTTCAGCATATCGGTTGCGTTGCCGCAGCCAACAACAGCCGGCACGCCCAGTTCGCGCGCGATGATCGCCGCGTGGCAGGTACGCCCGCCGCGATTGGTGACAATTGCCGAAGCGCGCTTCATTACCGGTTCCCAGTTCGGGTCGGTCATGTCAGCCACCAGCACATCGCCGGGCTGGACGCGTTCCATCTCGGACGGATCGCGAATCACGCGCACCGGGCCGGCACCAATCTTCTGACCAATCGCGCGGCCGGAGGCCAACACCGTACCACTACCTTTCAGCTTGAAGCGTTGCTGCACGTCAGTCGCCTTCTGCTGCGACTTTACTGTTTCCGGACGTGCCTGCAGGATGTACAGCTTTCCGTCGCGTCCATCCTTGCCCCACTCAATATCCATCGGACGGCCGTAATGCTTCTCGATGATAACTGCGTATTTCGCCAGTTCGACGATCTCCTGATCGTTCAGCGAATAGCGATTGCGCATTTCGATCGGCACGTCGACCGTCTTGACGGAACGGCCGGCCTTGGCTTCGCCGGTAAACTCCATCTTGATCAGCTTGGAACCGATGTTGCGACGGATGATGGGCAGCTTTCCCTGCTCCAGCATTGGCTTATGCACATAGAACTCGTCCGGGTTCACCGCTCCTTGCACGACCGTCTCACCGAGGCCATAGCTGGAGGTAATGAATACCACGTCCTTGAAACCGGACTCGGTATCGATGGTAAACATCACGCCGGCAGCACCGACGTCGGAGCGCACCATGCGTTGCACGCCGGCCGACAAGGCCACTTCGGCATGGGTAAAGCCCTTGTGGACGCGATAGGAGATTGCGCGGTCGTTATACAGGGAGGCAAACACGTGCTTGATCGCTTCCAGCACATTGTCGATACCAACCACGTTCAAGAAGGTTTCCTGCTGCCCCGCAAACGATGCATCCGGCAGGTCCTCTGCTGTCGCCGACGAACGCACGGCAAAAGACATTTCCGCCGAAGAGTCCGCAACCAGACGCTGATAGAACTCGCGAATTTCCTGTTCCAGGCGCGGCTGGAAAGGCGTATCGATGATCCACTGGCGGATTTCCGCACCGGCTTGCGCAAGTGCGCGAACGTCGTCAACGTCAAGCGAGGCGAGACGGTCAGCGATACGCTGCGCCAGCGTAGTGCCGCCATTGCTGCTATGAGCGAGGAAATCGCGGAATGCCTGTGCGGTCGTTGCAAAGCCGCCAGGAACGCGCACGCCCGCACCAGCCAGTTGGCTGATCATTTCGCCAAGTGAAGCGTTCTTTCCGCCGACGGACTCGACGTCCGTCATTCTTAGATCCTCAAACGATGCTACGTAAGTAGCCCCCTGGGTGGCCCCCGTTGATACTGCGTTGGACATAACTACACCTATTTTGATGATAAGAAATCTGCATATCTGTATTCGCGACGCGGGTCTTTTTGTTATTCTTGATAATCGCGATGTCAGGTAAATAATTGATCGCTATTTTACAGTGCGCAACGAGCTCTTGCTGGACGCAATTCAGAAGTTTTCATGATTTACATATAAATAACACTATGCCGGACTCGCTCTTCCCCACTGCCGACCGAACCGTCTTCTTTGTTTCAGACGGAACAGGTATCACCGCCGAAACCTTTGGCCATTCAGTACTGACGCAGTTCGAACTGCGGTTTTCACAAGTTCGACTACCGTTCGTCGATACGCTCGACAAGGCGTATGACGCCGTCAGGGAAATCAATGACGCCTTTGAGCGCGATGGTAAACGTCCCATCGTCTTCTCCACCCTCGTGAAAGCTGAACTTTCCTCGGTCGTGCGCCAGTCCAAGGGCATGCACATGGACCTGATCCAGACCTTTGTGGAACCGCTGGAACAGGAACTGGGGGTGAAATCCACCCATACAATCGGCCGCAGCCACAATATCGCTGACTCCGATGATTACAAGAACCGGATCGAAGCCATCAACTTTTCCCTTGCGCATGACGATGGTCAGTCTAACCAGAACCTTGCCGCGGCCGATGTCATTCTGGTCGGTGTTTCCCGCTCCGGAAAGACGCCGACCAGCCTGTATCTCGCAATGCAGTTTGGCATCAAGGCGGCGAACTATCCGCTCATTCCGGATGATTTCGAGCGAGGGAAACTGCCGAGCGGATTGCTTCCATTCAAGAAAAAGATTTTCGGATTATCGATTGCACCTGACCGCCTTTCGGAAGTCAGAAACGAACGCCGTCCTGGTAGCAAATACGCTTCCTTGGAGAACTGCCGCTACGAAGTGAATGAAGCGGAGAAGATGATGAAGCGTGAAGGAATTCGCTGGATGTCTTCGACAGCCAAGTCCATTGAAGAAATCGCAACGATGATCCTGCAGGAGATCAAATCGGACAAGCGAGCATTCTGATTCGTTTTAACACCCCTCCCGACGCTGGAATGCTTAAAGCCTCCCGGCGTTTTTTATCCATATCTCTGACGCTGGTCGAAGAAAAACCTTACACAAACCTTACAAGTTGATTATAAAGAGAGTAAAGGTTTGAGGAGGTTGGAATGGATCTCATTTTGATTGAGCTTGTCCTGTGGATTGGCTTACTCTTTTTCTTTTGGGCACTCAAAGAAGGCCTCGGACATGTCGAATCAGACATCGAGTCTTTGCGAATGCTACCTAATGCTCGGCATTCGTTCAACAGAAGCGGTCAAACGCAATTTGCACGCCCTGAACGCGTCGCGGAAATGATTGGCACATACCACGATGCACATATTTACCGCTACGCCGTCATCCAAGGGCGTGTCTATCAGTTCGATCGCGTTTGTCCACCGGAAAGCGGAATGGCATTAGGTGAAGAAGAATGCTGCGTGTCACCCGGCCTCGTTTACCAAGCTTCTCAGCTGCAACGCCTGCCCGTTGAACAGAATGGATGATTTTATTGCATAAGTTGCTGCCGTAACTGCTCGAAGAAGCATACTGCAGCGCTCGCAGCGACATTAAGCGATTCCACCGCTCCACGATGGGGGATTGATACCGGATGCGTCGCGGCGTCGAGCAACTCTGTCGACACCCCCTGCCCCTCGTGGCCGAACAGCCAGGCTACCGGCTGTTTCAGATCGACGTCGTAGATGCTTTGCTGGGCATGCGAACTCGTTGCCAGAACCGGAATAGAAGCCGATTTCACAAGTCCAACGAGATCGACATTCTCGAAAATTTTAAGAATAAAGTGCGCCCCCATGCCTGCGCGAAGTACCTTTGGTGACCACGCAAGCACTGTGCCCTTGCTGCAGAAGACATTTTCGATCCCGGCCGCAGCAGCACTGCGCAAGATAGATCCGAGATTACCGGGATCCTGCAAGCCGTCAAGCAATACTGCGGAATGAATGAGCTTCGAAGGAATCGGCAACTGCGGCATCTCAACGACAAACAACAGCCCGACCCCGTGCTCCACCTGGCTCAGTGCCTGGTAAAGCGGCTCAGGCAGCCAAATCGTCTGCACATGTCCGACCTCGCATCGCAGAAGGATGGATGTCACTTCAGAATGATCGACCGAGCCTTCGCTCACGACACAAAACGCTGGTTTACCAACCTGGGCCAGATAGGCTTCGCATAGATGTACGCCGTCAAGCAGAGTTCGCCCGGCCTTGCGCCGCGCCTGCGAACTCGTCGCCAGCAGCTTCAATTCCTTGTACATCAGGTTGTCCCGGGACGAAATCCTTTTCATGATGCCATCTGATCGATCTGCGCCAGCCCAAGAAGCTCGCGTACCGGCGCATATGATCTCCGGTGAACTGGTGAAACACCGTACTGGCGCAAGCGCTCCAGATGCAACGACGTGGGATACCCTTTGTGCTGGTCAAATCCGTACTGCGGATACTTCTCATGCAATGCCATTAACGAAGCGTCGCGTGCAGTCTTGGCCAGAATCGATGCCGCCGAGATTTCGGCCACCTTGTCGTCGCCTTTGACAATCGCCTCAGATCGGATAGGCATCACCGGGCAACGATTGCCGTCAATAAGCGCGAGAGTCGGCGCGACTTTCAGGCTTTCCACTGCACGCCGCATTGCCAGCATCGAAGCCTGCAGAATGTTGATTGCGTCGATCTCGCTTTCGGAGCAGTATGCAATTGACCATGCCAGTGAATGCTCTTTGATCTGCTCTGCGAGCGCAGTCCGCCGCACTTCGCTCAACTTCTTAGAGTCGCGGAGCCCCGCAATCGGGCGCGCCGGATCAAGGATGACCGCAGCTGCGAATACGGCACCGGCCAGCGGTCCGCGCCCCGCCTCGTCGACGCCGCAAACCACTTCCCCTGCGTGATCAAAGAGCGACAAACTTGTGTTCTGCGTTTTCATGCGCTTGCAGTGCGGCCAATCAGGTTCAAGACAGCCTGCGCGCTTTCCTTTGCACTATCGCGTAATAAGGACACATGCATCTCTGTGAAGCGTTGCTGCAACCGTGCGCGATGTGGCATATCCGTTAGCTGTTGCCACAGCGAATCGGCAAGTGCGTGCGGAGTCGCGGCATCCTGCAGTAACTCCGGAACCACAAAGTCCCGCGCAAGGATATTCGGCAGACCGATCCATGGCTGGTACCCCATATGGCGCAGTACTTCCCAGGATGCGCGCATCATCTTGTAGGCAATTACCATCGGTTTCTTGAATAGCGCCACTTCAAGCGTGGCCGTTCCGGACGCAACAAGCACAGCGTCCGATGCGGTAATCGCCGCATGTGAGTGTCCGGTAATGACCTGAAGCGGAACGTCGGAAAGACCAGCGTTCGCAACCAACTCGGTAAAGTAAGCCCGCTGCTTCTCGCCTGCCATGGGAACGACAAAACGGATAGACCCGTCGCGCTGTGACAGGCATTTTGCCGCGCCGATAAATGCAGCCGTGTTGTACTTTAGCTCGGACATCCGACTGCCCGGCAAAATCGCGACCACCGGCACATCGTTCGGAAGTCCAAGCGAAGCCCTTGCCGCACTCACATCCGGGTCCATCGGAATTATTTCCGCCAACGGATAACCCACATAGGTAACCGGGATTCCCGCCTTGCGGTAGATTTCTTCTTCGAACGGGAATACGACGAGCATATGCGATACCGCTCGGGCAATCTTCTTGATTCGCCCCCCGCGCCATGCCCAAATCGACGGACTGATGAAGTGCATCGTCGGAATGCCGGCTTGCTTCAACTGCGCTTCCAGCCCAAAGTTAAAATCAGGCGCATCAACCCCAATGAAGGCGGCCGGTTTTTCTATGAGAAGCTGATCCCGCAAGGCGTTCTGTATGCCCTTGATTTCACGGTAATGCGCGAGCACTTCGAACAAGCCGCGAACAGACAGCTTTTCCATCGGCCAGTCGCTGTGAAAACCGTAATCGGCCATCTTCGGGCCGCCAATGCCGTGGAACGTTGCATGCGGAAGCAAGGGGCGCAGTCCAGACAGCAGCCTGCTTGCGAGCAGATCGCCGGAGCTCTCGCCGGCGACCATCGCAATCGACAGCTTATCGGATGATGCCACGGTTATTTTTTTCCAGGAATTCGCGCAACAGGCGGATATATTGCGCGGCAGCCGGAGAGTTCGACTCCTCTTTCGCCAACGCAGTCTTGGCATCCTCCAGCGAAAGTCCAGTGCGGTAAATGGTCTTGTAAGCCCTCTTAATAGCAGTGATCTGCTCGGACGTGAAACCGCGTCGCTTCAGGCCCTCCGAATTGATACCGGCAGGCACAGCGCGATTGCCGGCCGCTGTCACGAATGGCGGCACGTCCTGGCTCACTGCTGCGGTAAAGGCTGTCATTGCGTGCGCACCGATATGACAGAACTGGTGCACCGTGGTGAAGCCGCCGAGGAACACCCAGTCATCCAAGTAGACGTGGCCGCCCAAAGTCACGTTATTTGCGAGGATCAGGTTACTGCCCAATTGACAATCATGGCCGATATGGACGTACGCCATGATCCAGTTGTCGCTGGCAATCCGGGTAGCGCCAGCGTCTTGTATGGTCCCGGTATTGAAGGTGCAGAATTCGCGAATGGTGTTGCGATCGCCGATCTCCAGCAGAGTCGGCTCGCCCTTGTACTTCTTGTCCTGGGGAGCCGCACCAATGGAGGAGAACTGATAGAAGTGATTGTCGCAGCCGATGGTCGTATGACCTTCGATAACGACATGTGGTCCAACTTTTGTTCGTGCGCCGATCTTTACATCCGGACCGATGATCGAATAGGCTCCCACCTCGACCGAGGCATCGAGCTCTGCCCTGGAATCAACGATGGCGGTTGGATGAATCGTTGTCATTACTGCCCCGCCGGCTGGCTGGGATCCGCAGCGCTGCGCATTGTGCACATCAGCTCAGCCTCGACGGCTAGCTGGCCATCTACCATTGCTTGCGCCTTGTACTTCCAGATACCGCGTGAATTACGAAGAATCTCGACCTGCATTTTCAGTTGATCACCCGGCTCCACAGGGCGCTTGAAACGCGCCCCGTCAATACCGACAAAATAGACCACGCTGTTTTCGTCAGGTTTCTGCCCCATGGTCAGGAACGACAGAATCGCCGCTGTTTGTGCCAATGCTTCGATCATTAACACGCCCGGCATGACTGGCTTGTGCGGAAAATGACCGTTGAAAAACTCTTCGTTGACGGTAACGTTCTTGATCGCAGTAATGGACTTGCCGGACTCCCACTCCAGCACACGGTCAACCAGCAGCAGCGGATAACGGTGCGGAAGATACTCTTTGATTTGATTAATATCGAGACTTTTCATTCTACTTTCCGGTAAGCAATTTAAGTGTTTTTTCGAGTTCGCGGATTTTCTCACGCATCGTTCCCAGATTGCGAACAATGGCTGCCGATTTCTCCCATTCCGCATTCTTTGCCAGTGGATAAAACCCCGTGTACTGCCCCGGTTCCATAATCGATCGAGACACCATGCTGCCCGACGAAATATGCACGTTGTCGACAATCGTCAAGTGTCCCAAGACCATGGCAGCCCCACCAAACGTGCAGTACTTTCCGATCTTTGCGCTGCCGGCCACACCAACACAGCCTGCCATGGCGGTATGCGCACCAATATGACAGTTATGGCCAATCTGGATCTGATTATCCAGTTTGACGCCATCTTCAATAATCGTGTCCGCTAAGGCTCCGCGGTCGATGGTCGTATTTGCTCCGATTTCGACGTCATCGCCGATCACGACGCGACCGGTTTGTGGAATCTTGATCCAGGCACCGCTGTCCTTGGCAAAGCCGAAGCCGTCGGCGCCGATCACCGCACCTGAATGAATGATGCCGCGCTGCCCAATCTGGCATGCAGCATGAAAAGTCACATTTGCATGAAGATGTGTCCTGTCCCCAACCGACGCACCTCGACCGACATAGCATCCTGCATCGATCACTGCACCATCACCGATTACCGCCTCCGCATCAATCGTCACATGCGGCCCGACATATGCGGTCGCAGCCACATCTGCAGCAGGATGGACGACGGCGGCCGGATTAATGCCAGGAACGACAGGGATCGCAGCCTGTTCGACAAACAGTTGCGCGACCTTGGCAAAATACGCGTAGGGATTCGCTGTCAGGATCCGCGCGCCACTGTACGTCGCGGAAACGGCAGCATCATCTGCGGGTGACAGAATCAGAGCGGCAGCATTTGTTTGCGCTGCCAACGCACGAAGCTTGGGATTGGAGAGAAACGTGATGTGCGACGCGTCTGCCGCATCCAGTGGCGCGATGCCAGAAACCTCGATTTCGGCATCGCCTATCAGTTGGCCTCCCAAGCGTTCGACCAATTTTCCCAGCCGATTGCTCATTTTGGCCCTTTTGAGAATTACTTGTTGAGCGCCTTGAGCACTTTATCGGTAATATCGATCCGCGGACTTGCGTACACCGCCTCCTGGAATACGATGTCGTACTTTTCGGCTTCGGCAATCTGCTTGATTACCTTGTTCGTACGGTCAAGGACAATTGCAAGCTCCTCGTTGCGGCGCTGGTTGAGGTCTTCACGGAACTCGCGTTGCTTGCGCTGGAAGTCTTTATCCAGATCTGCCAATTCGCGTTGGCGCTTGATACGATCAAGTTCAGGCAAAATTGCAGCTTCCTTGTCCAGCTTCTCGGACATGGATTTCAGCCGACCTGCCATTTCCTGCAACTCCTTGTCTCGGCGTGAAAACTCCTGCTCGATCTTTGCTTGCGCTGCCTTGGCCGGCGCCGCTTCGCGGAAGATCCGCTCGGTGCTGACGAAACCGACTTTCGATTCCTGCGCTTGCACATGCGCCAGTGGCAGCAGCAACGCCGCAAAAAGAGCGATGCACTTGAACCGGTTTGATGTTGTAGTTAAGGACTTCAAGGTCATTCTCCGCAAATCAAATTACTATTATGCCACCACCCTAGAAACCGGTACCAAGCTGGAACTGGAAGTTCTGCTTCCGATCGTCCGGCTCGGCATTGAGTGCCTTGCCATAACTGAGCTTCAGCGGACCGATCGGCGATACCCAGCTGATACCGATACCGGCCGAGTAGCGCATGTCGGACAACTTCATTTTTGCATCATCTCCATATACGCCACCAGCATCAAAGAAGGTAAACCAACGAAGTGTACGGTCGTTGCCGGACCCCGGGAACGGGAACTGCAATTCTGCATTTGCAATGATCCTGGAAGCGCCGCCGATCGGATCTCCGATTCCACTCTTCGGGCCGATCGAAGACCCCTCGTAACCACGTACAGATCCAATGCCGCCAGCGTAGAATCTCTTGAAGATTGGGTACGGCTTGCCCCCGATTCCGCTGCCATAGTCAACTTCGCCATTCAATGCCAATGTTACGACACGGAATAGCGGCCGGAAGTACTGGTGCTGATAAATTGCCCGGTAATACTTGACGTCACCCACTGGGGCAAACTCAAGATGAGCACGTTGGTAGCGTCCGACTGTCGGTACCAAGGCACTGTCACGGCTATCACGCTGCCACGCGACCGTTAACGGAAAGCTAGTAGTATCCGCTCTATAAGTGCCGGGAACAATTTCCCCATTTACGTCCCGGGGAATGGCATCACCAAAATCATTTACGTAGTCCAAATATATCTCTGGGCTAGGATTCTTATCCGTAAGTCCAGAGTAGGTTTCAACAGAAGTCCGCTCAACACCCGCGCCAAAGAAGATCGTATCGTGCTCCGAGAACGGAACGCCAAACGATATTTTTCCGCCTTTCGTTTCAATGACATAGTCACCGGTATTGACCTCGGGTGGCCTTGTCGTACGAAGGAACAACTCATAACTGCGGCTGACACCGTCATCTGTGAAGTACGGTGTTGTTTGGGAGAGCGCAATCGTCTTGTTACGTTTGCTGGTATTTACATCGATCCCGAGGGTATTGCCGCTACCGAAGGCATTTGCCTGCTGAATCGAACCTGTCAGCATCAGCTTTTCACTGCTCGAGAAGCCTGCACCCAGCATAATGTTGCCAGTCGGCTTTTCCTCAACCGTCATGTTGATATCGACCTGGTCGGTAGTCCCAGGGACTTCGGGAGTCTCTATACCCACTTCCTTGAAGTATCCAAGGCGGTCTACGCGGTCGCGCGACAGGCGGATTTTTTCCCCGTCGTACCAGGAGTTCTCGAACTGGCGGAATTCACGACGGATGACCTCATCCCGTGTCTTCGTATTTCCTGCAACGTTGATTCTACGAACGTAGACTCGTTTTCCCGGATCGATCAACACCGAGAAGCTGACTTCCCTCTTCTCCCGATTGATCTCAGGGTTGGCATTCACGTTCGCAAACGCATAGCCAAAATTACCCATCCGTTCAGAAATCTTTTTAACGCTTTCTGCGAGCCTCTCCCCCGAATACACATCACCACGCTTCAGCTCAACCAAAGACTTGAGTTCCTCTTCCCGGCCAAACATCTCACCTTCCAACCGGACGTCAGCGACCGTAAACTTTTCGCCTTCGTTAATGTTGATGGTGATGTAAATATCCTTCTTGTCAGGAGTGATGGAAACCTGGGTCGAGTCCACCTGCATTTCAAGATATCCCCGGTTCAGGTAATGCGAGCGGAGCGCTTCAATATCACCTGTGAGTTTTTGCTTGGAGTATTGATCCGCTTTCGTATACCAGGTGAACCATCCCGGTGTGCTCAGGTTCAGAAGCCCGCGCAGCTCGCTATCTGAAAACGCCTTGTTGCCGACAATATTGATTTGCTTGATGCGTGCGACCTCTCCCTCGTCCACGGCGAAGCTGATGTTCACACGGTTCCGCTCGATTGGCGTAACAGTTGTGGTGATCTGTACGCCGTACAGCCCGCGAGACAAATATTGTCGCTTGAGCTCCTGCTCCGCCCGATCGACCAAAGCACGATCGAAAATGCGGGACTCGCCCAGGCCGATTTCTTTCAGCGCCTTGGTCAGCGCATCCTTGTCGAATTCCTTTGTACCGGAGAAGTCAACACCAGCAATGGCGGGCCGCTCTTCCACCAACACAACCAGAACGTCACCCTCTACTTCGAGACGCACGTCCTTGAAAAAACCGGTTGCGTAGAGCGCCTTGATCGCCGCTGTACCCTTTGCGTCGGTGTAAATGTCACCAACACGTACCGGCAAATAGCTGAAAACCGTACCTGCCTCCGTTCGTTGGATACCTTCAACACGAATATCCTTTACTGTGAAGGGATCAACTGCAAGCGCATGCCCGGTGCAAAGGGCGAAGGCGGCGATAGCAATAAGACGACGTGAAAATAAAGGCTGGGGAAAACGCTCGGAATGTAATTTCATCGGTTATTTATTATCAATGCTCTTGCCGAGCGCTACGCTGGGCGACATTGGCAAGACTCAGGACATGAGCCGGACAATGTCATTAAAGACAGCTACCGCCATCAACGCCATCAAGATGCCCACTCCCGCTCGTTGGGCCAGTTCGCCAAACCGCTCAGAAAGAGCCCGCCCGGTAAAAAGTTCCAGCGAATAATACAGTAAAAGCCCCCCATCTAAAACGGGAATGGGTAGCAGGTTCATAACGCCCAAGCTGATACTGATGAAGGCAATAAACGTGAGGTAGCTGACCACACCAATGCGTGCCGTCTGCCCAGCGTAATCGGCAATCGTAATTGGCCCAGTAATATTCCGGAAAGAAACCTCACCAACCAGCATTTTACCAAGCATTTTCAGCGTTAAAACGCTGGTATCCCAGGTCTTCCATACAGCTTTCGTCAGTGCTCCCAGCGGTGGCTCTGAAACCTTGATCATCTCGGGTGCAAGCGGAACCTCCGCCTGGATACGGCCAATAGTCACGTCATTCTTGACATGCGTCTCGGGAGTAATTGTTACGCTGAATTTCTGCTGATTACGGACGCCGTCAATCTGCAATGACTTACCTGCTGATGAACGGACAAGCTCGACAAAAGCCAAACCATCGGGCACTGAACGACCATTCACCGTCTCTACCCTGTCCCCTTCCTGAAGTCCTGCCTCCATAGCAGGACCGCCTGGAATAATCTTTCCCAATACTGCTTGAGGACGTCCCATTTGGAGCCCCAGTTTCGCCAAAAAGTCCCCTTCAAGATCCGCTGGTGTGAGTTCATCCAGCCTGACAGTCACCGAGTCCATGGAATGACCGCTGGATCTCCCGGGATCAGACCGCTGCACATCGATTTGCACCGGCGTTTTCTCCAGTGCCAAGTTCATGATTGCCCAGCGAAGATCAGTCCAGGTCCGAACCGACTCCCCATTGACGAACATGACGCGCTCCCCACCGCGGAGTCCGGCTTGATAAGCGACTGTCCCCTCTGCTACCGTGCGCAGTTTCGTGGAGGGCTCCTCCGTACCGTGGTTGTACAGGCCGGCAAACACCGCAATGGCTAGCAAGAAATTGGCAAGAGGTCCTGCCGCAACGATGGCCATGCGTTTCCAAACCGGCTGCCGCGTGAACTCACGCTTTAGGTCGCCCGGCGGAAGCCCACTGACGTCAGTCTCGCGTGCGTCGAGCATCTTTACGTAGCCGCCAAGCGGGAGAATCGACAATGCCCACTCGGTCTGATCGGGGCCGATACGCCGGGAAAAGATGATCTTTCCCATGCCGACAGAAAAACGCAGAACCTTCACTCCGCACCAACGCGCCACCCAGTAATGTCCAAGTTCATGGACGACGATCAGCACGGCGAGCGCTACAAGGAACGCCACCAAGGTATGCAGCAGAGTCATGGTCGAAACCTCGATCTATTGAATAAGGGCTTGTGCGGTCGCACGAGCACGACGGTCATGCTCTAGCAAGTCGTCGATATTCGTTATTTGATCATAAGGCAGGGATTCCATCACGCGGGTGATGAGACGGTCGATCTCCCGGAATCCGATCTTGCGATCCAGAAACGCCTGGACCGCAACTTCATTTGCAGCATTCAGGATGGCCGGCGCCGTTCCGCCGGCTTCGAGCGCATCATATGCGAGCTTAAGGCACGGGAAGCGGTGGAAATCCGGATGTTGGAATAGCAGCTGCCCAATTTGCGCGAGATCCACCGGTGCGACACCGGACGTGATTCGCTCCGGATAAGCTAAGGCATGAGCAATGGGCGTGCGCATGTCTGGGTTGCCCAATTGAGCCAGTACGGAACCATCGACATAGGAAACCATCGAGTGGATCACGCTCTGAGGGTGAATCACAACCTCGATCTGGTCGGATCGTGCACCAAACAACCAGTGAGCTTCGATAACCTCGAGCCCTTTGTTCATCATGGTGGCAGAATCGACTGAAATCTTCCGTCCCATCACCCAGTTTGGATGTGCAACCGCTTCTTCAGGAGTGACGTTTTCCAGCGTTTCGACCGGTCGTGAAAGAAACGGCCCTCCGGAGGCAGTCAACAGTATTTTTGAAATGCCATGTCCTGTCGGCGAACGCCCATAGGACGATGGCAGACATTGATAAATAGCGTTATGTTCACTATCGATCGGCAACAGGGTGGCCCCACTGGCTGCAACGGCATCCATAAACAGTTGCCCCGACATCACCAGTGCCTCCTTGTTTGCAAGCAGCACCTTCTTCCCAGCCTTCGCAGCCGCAAGCGTCGGAGCCAGACCAGCCGCCCCGACAATAGCCGCCATCACCACATCACACCGTTCAGCATTAGCGACAGCACATAACGCCTCTTCGCCGTACTCAACTTTGGTCTGCAGTCCTTTTTCGGCAAGCATGGATCTCAGCAACTTGGCTGCTTCCGGCGCCCCAACGACCGCCACTTCAGGGCGGAACTTCTCGCACTGCGCCGCCAGCACGTCGACACGGCTGTGCGCAGTCAAGGCAAAGACACGATAGCGTTCCGGATGCCGCGCCAATACATCAAGCGTAGAAGCGCCAATCGAACCGGTGGCGCCAAGAATCGTAATATGTTGCATCCGACAGATACCTATCTTTTTAAAGCCAAGAGCCAAGCAGGACGGCAAGCGGCAGCGTAGGAATAACGGCATCGATCCGATCCAGCACACCACCGTGCCCCGGCAGCAAATTGCTACTATCCTTCATTCCTGCCCGCCGCTTGAGTTGCGATTCAAATAGGTCACCAATGATACTGGCCGCAACGAACACGGTCAGCGTGGCAATGAGGCCACCCCCCCCCCACTTGTCCAACACTTCTCGCGCAAACGTGTCTTTCAACGCCGGAAGAGTTGTAGACGCCGCTGCCACCACAAGCACTGCAATCCATCCACCAATCGCCCCCTCCCATGACTTGCCTGGGGAAATGGATGGCGCAAGTTTATGCTTTCCGAAGGCCTTGCCGGCAAAATATGCACCGATGTCCGCCACCCAGACGAGTGCAAGCACCGAGAGGAGATAGAGAGGCGAGCGCTGGAAGAGAACGATGATCGCGACAAAGCATCCAAGAATCGCTATACCGTATATGCCGTTGAGGAGGCGATTCGCTATTCCGTCTAAAGGCGGCAGACCAATTCCCAACGAAGGCGCAAGTCGTATTGCCCAGACTGCCGCACACAGGCCGAACAGCAGCGTTGCGTTGGACAGTTTTCCAGGCAACACGATGAAGAGAAACGCAGCCCCCCAAATCACAGCACCAAGCATCGGCCGCGGACTATGAAAGAGCCTGAAACTTTCCCAGGCAGCAGCCCCGAAAAATGCTGTAACGACCAACACAAAGAATAGATCGGAACCGGAGTACAGAACCGCTAGCAGTACGGCCAGCAAAACTAGGGCCGTGATTACCCGCGTCTTGAGCATCACGAGGCCTTTTTCTGTTCGATCAGTTGTTCACTGGTACGTCCGAATCGGCGTTCGCGCTGCTGGTATGAAGTGATCGCCTTATCCAGCTCTGCTGCATCGAAATCCGGCCAATAGGTCTCGGTGAAGTAAAACTCCGCGTATGCGAGTTGCCACAGCAAGAAGTTGGAAATACGCTCCTCACCGCCCGTCCGCACAAACAAATCCGGCTCCGGCGCGTAAGCCATCGAAAGCTGGGAGGCCAGCTGCTCTTCACTGAAGTCGCTCACACCGGGATTTGCCGCAATCATCTTCTTCACGGCCTGCATGATGTCCCATCGTCCGCCGTAGTTGGCGCAAATGGTGACTGTCAGACGCGTATTGTTCGCAGTACGGCGCTCGGCGTTTGCGATCAATTCCTGAAGCTTCACATCAAACCGGGTCAGATCGCCAACTACCTTGAGGCGAATATCGTTCGCGTGCATTTTCGACACCTCGCGCTCGAGAGCCGTCACGAACAGACGCATCAGCAAGGACACTTCATCTGCGGGGCGACGCCAGTTCTCCGAGCTAAAAGCAAACAGCGTCAGGTATTCAACACCGCGCTTCACACACGCCTCAACCACGTTCCTCACCGCCTCCACGCCCTTTCCATGGCCGGCCACACGCGGCATGAAACGCTTGGTCGCCCACCGACCGTTGCCATCCATGATGATGGCGATATGACGCGGTATCAAAGAGACTACAGGTACCGCTTGCGTTGAGCTTGTATGCGTCATGTGAAATAAAGCGAAGAAATGGTTGTCGCAGAATGATCGGGTTGGTGCGAGCAAAGCATAACGCATGGCACTGCGATATGCTGCTTTGCCGCAAGCGCACCGCGACACGGCGCACTTGTCATGGCTTCCTGCCAGCGCTGACAGGAAGCGCCGGCAGAGCTCCAACAGAACTTAAACCGTCATCAACTCTTTTTCCTTCTCGGTGATCAGCTTGTCGACTTCAGCGACAAATTTATCCGTCAGCTTCTGCACCTCATCCTGCACACGGCGCTCTTCATCCTCCGAGCATGCCTTGTCTTTCAAGAGCTTCTTCAGTGCCTCGTTGGCATCGCGGCGGATATTACGAATCGCAACCTTCGAATCCTCACCTTCGCCCTTTACAACCTTAACGATTTCCTTCCGGCGCTCCTCGGTGAGCGGCGGCGTCGGCACCCGGATCAGTTCGCCCTGAGTTGAGGGATTCAGGCCAAGGTCGGACTCACGGATCGCCTTTTCGATAACCGCAACCATTTTCTTTTCCCACGGTTGCACACCGATTGTGCGCGCGTCGATGAGAGTGACGTTTGCAACTTGATTGATATGGGTCGGCGTACCGTAATAATCGACCTGGATGTGGTCGAGAATGCCGGTATGCGCACGACCGGTACGCACTTTTGCCAGGTCGGCCTTGAGCGTCTCAATCGACTTATGCATCTTTTGTTCAGCGTTTTTCTTGATATCTGCGAGTGTCATTCTGCTCTCCTCTTCTACAGCGAGTAAGAATCGTTTATACGTGTACGAGTGTTCCCTCATCGTCGCCAAGGATGACGTTCTTCAGAGCGCCGGGTTTGACGATGGAGAATACCTTGATGGGCAGCTTTTGGTCGCGGCACAGTGCGAATGCCGTTGCATCCATCACCTGCAAATGCTTGGAAATAGCTTCATCGAAGGTAATGGTCGAATAGCGCGTCGCATTGGGATCCTTGTTGGGGTCGGCACTATATACCCCATCGACTTTGGTCGCCTTCAGGACAACCTCGGCACCGATCTCGGAACCACGCAATGCAGCCGCCGTATCGGTTGTAAAGAATGGATTCCCGGTACCTGCAGCAAATATGACGATTTTTCCCTCTTCAAGGTACTGGAGCGCCTTGGGCCGCACGTATGGCTCTACCACCTGCTCGATACCGATCGCCGACATCACACGCGCGGTGAGACCGACCTGACGCATGGCATCCGCAAGTGCCAGCGAGTTCATCACTGTCGCCAGCATTCCCATATAGTCAGCCGTTGCGCGATCCATTCCTTGAGCTCCCGGAGCAACGCCGCGAAAGATGTTACCGCCGCCAATAACGATTGCGAGTTCAACGCCCAGCTTTGCCACTTCGGCCACGTCCGCAACCATCCGCTCAATGGTTGAACGATTGATGCCATAGGCATCATCACCCATCAATGCTTCACCAGAGAGTTTGAGCAGGACACGCTTATAAGCCGGTTTTGTCATAGGGCTGGACTCCTAATAATTGTCCGATTTGTGTAAAAAATGATAATCGCCCTTTTTCATCAAAACCTTGCTGCCATATGGCTACAGCGTAGATGAAATCCGGCGCTTTTGGGGTATCTATCTATTGATGCAACGTAAGAAAATGTCTTGTGGCAAGATAAGGCGGAAAGCTTGGAAAGTGAATATCCTGCAGTAGGAAAAGGCACACCACTGGAAGAATCTTTCCGGCATCGCCGGGCTCACCTACAAAAACGGGCCTTTCGGCCCGTTTTATTCTGCTTACGCCTGTTTGGCCGCAGCTACTTGAGCGGCAACCTCTGCCGCAAAGTCATCCTGTTTCTTCTCAATACCTTCGCCAACAACAAACATGGTGAACGACTTCACCGTGGTGTTTGCCGCCTTCAGCATTTGTTCAACAGTCTGCTTGTCGTTCTTAACGAACGGCTGGTTTAACAGAGACACTTCCTTCAGATACTTCTGGACGGAGCCTTCGACCATCTTGGCGACAATATCGGCAGGTTTGCCGGACTCTGCAGCCTTTTGCGTTGCAATCGAACGCTCTTTTTCGATCAAATCGGCAGGAACATCGTTAGCAGACAAGGCTACCGGCTTCATTGCCGCTACATGCATTGCCACGTCCTTACCGACTTGGTCATCGGAACCGTCGAACTCAACCATGACGCCGATACGGGTACCGTGCAAATAGGAAGTCAGCTTCGAACCAGTTTCATACCGCTTGAAACGGCGAATCGACATATTTTCGCCAATCTTGCCAACCAGCGCGGCACGCACTTCTTCCAACGTTTTTCCATCCACCGGCAGCGCGCCCAAGGCAGCGACATCGGCCGGATTCTTTTCAGCAACGAGCTTTGCGCAGGTATTCGCCAAGGCAATAAACTCTTCGTTCTTGGTAACGAAGTCGGTTTCGCAGTTTACTTCGACAATTGCACCAACGCCGCCGGAAATATAAGCAGCGACGACACCTTCTGCCGTAATACGGGACGCTGCCTTGGAAGCCTTGCTACCAAGCTTCACACGCAGAATCTCCTCTGCCTTGACCATATCGCCATCGGCTTCGGTCAATGCCTTCTTGCATTCCATCATCGGCGCATCAGTCTTTGCGCGCAGTTCGCCCACCATCGCTGCGGTAATTGCCGCCATGTTTTTCTCCTAATTCAGTGACGTCTTGTCGGACGCGTTCAATCAAAATACGTTTCAACCGGCTACAAAAAAGGGGCGACCCATTGTTGCCCCTTTCTTGAAGCCCGACATATCAGGACACAGGGCCTCTTAAGCCTGCTCGTTGACCTCAACGAATTCGTCTGCGCCGCCCTTGATAGTCTCGAGCACTTCATTCGTCGCATTGGCACGACCTTCGAGAATCGCGTCAGCCACGCCGCGGGCGTAGAGCGTAATTGCTTTCGAGGAATCATCATTGCCCGGAATAACGTAGGTTACGCCTTCCGGGGAGTGGTTGGTATCGACCACACCGATGACCGGGATACCGAGCTTGGCAGCCTCGGTAATTGCGCCCTTGTGGTAGCCGACATCAATGACGAAGATCGCATCAGGAATACCACCCATGTCCTTGATACCGCCGATAGATTTTTGCAGCTTTTCCATCTCGCGCTGGAACATCAGCGCTTCCTTCTTGCTCAGCTTTTCCACGGAGCCGTCTTCCATTGCGGCTTCCATGTCCTTCAGACGCTTGATCGAGGTCTTGATGGTCTTGAAGTTAGTCAGCATGCCGCCCAGCCAGCGCTGGTCCACGTACGGCATACCCGCGCGCTGAGCTTCAGCTGCGAGGATTTCGCGCGCTTGGCGCTTGGTGCCGACGAACAGGATGGTGCCGCGGTTAGACGCAAGTTGGCGAATGTACTTCATCGCCTCCTGGTACATCGCCAGGGTCTTTTCCAGGTTGACGATATGAATCTTGTTGCGATGACCGAAAATGAACGGGGCCATCTTGGGGTTCCAGAAGCGGGTTTGGTGGCCGAAGTGGACACCTGCTTCCAGCATTTCACGCATGGTAACGGACATAATTTCTCCAGGGTTAGGTCTGGAATCCGGTCAGCCACCTTGGGAAAGCAATAACCACCTTGCCATGCCAAAGCACCCTTTTCGACCGAATTCGCGTTTCGATTGAGTTTCGCTTGGAGCATTTCCAAGCTAACCCGAGATTCTACCTTAATTCTTTGGACTCGTTCAAGACAGTCCATCGCCTTCCGGCGAATATCCATAGCGTCGTCTATAATTTCGAATCAATCATTACTTACGCCTTTTCAGCGTAGTCTGGCTTTATATGGGCTCTATCTCAATCAAAACGGAAGAAGACATCAAAGGCATGCGTATCGCCGGCAGGCTGGCGGCAGAAGTGCTCGACTTCATTGCGCCGCACGTCAAACCCGGAATTACTACCGGCGAACTAGACCGTCTTTGTCACGAATACATGGTCAATGTGCAGGGAACCGTTCCTGCCCCGCTGAACTATTGCCCACCGGGATACACGCCGTACCCGAAAGCGATCTGCACTTCGGTCAATGATGTTGTCTGCCATGGGATTCCTGGTGACAAGGCACTAAAAAGCGGCGACGTGCTCAATATCGACATTACCGTCATTAAGGATGGGTATCATGGCGATACGAGCCGGATGTTCTTTGTTGGAGAGCCTTCGATTCTCGCGCGTCGCCTGACTGAAATCACATTCGAATGCATGTGGCTGGGAATCTCCAAGATCAAGCCGGGTGCGCATTTGGGCGACATCGGCTTCATCATCCAGCAGCACGCGGAAAAAGCAGGATATAGCGTGGTTCGCGAGTTCTGTGGACACGGCATTGGCAAAGTGTTCCATGAAGAGCCACAAGTGCTCCATTACGGCCGTCCCGGAACACTGGAAAAACTCCTCCCCGGCATGATTTTTACGGTCGAACCAATGATCAATGCGGGCCGACGCGAAATCCGGGAAATGGGCGACGGCTGGACGATCAAGACCAAGGATCGCAGCCTGTCGGCGCAATGGGAACATACCGTACTGGTTACCGAAACCGGTTACGAGGTGCTGACGGTTTCCGCTGGCATGCCCCCGCCGCCGGCATTTATCGAACCGCGACCAAACCAACAAGCCATCGAAGCGTAGGAAATGGCACCACTTGCATTGACGCTCAAGGAGCAACTGAAAACTGAGCGGCAAGCAGCCATCGCAGCGTTCCGGGTTGACGGCAAGCCGGAAAAACTGCTTAGCCGCCTCTGTCAGGCTGTTGATCTGGCGCTCACCGAAGCGTGGGAAACGCTTCATCTCCCGGCCAGCATCGCGCTGGTTGCTGTCGGTGGCTATGGGCGTGGAGAGCTATTCCCGCATTCGGACGTCGATGTTTTGATCCTGTTGGATGGTGCGGCCGACGCCGAACTGCAGGGCACACTCGAGGAGCTGGTTCAGCTTCTTTGGGATATGGGTCTCGATATCGGGCACAGCATTCGTACTATCGACGAATGCCTCATTGAATCAGCTGCGGACATCACAGTACAGACGAGTCTGCTGGAAGCACGCCTCGTTGCCGGCAACCGCAAGTTGTTTCATTTCCTGCAGGATCGATGCAAGGCGGCGATGAATCCGAAGGCATTTTTTCAGGCGAAGACCCTGGAAATGCGTCAACGGCACGCAAAATATGAAGACACCCCCTACGCGCTGGAACCCAACTGCAAGGAGAGCCCGGGGGGACTGCGTGACTTGCAGGTCATTCTATGGGTCGCAAAGGCGGCCGGCTTGGGTGATTCCTGGCGCAAGCTTGCCGAACGCGGATTAATTACACCGACCGAAGCGCGCCAGCTGACACAAAAAGAACGAGCATTCAAGGATATCCGCATTCGCCTGCACATACACACCGGGCGGCGCGAGGACAGACTCGTATTCGACGTGCAGGCACCAATAGCTGAAACGTTCGGTTTCAAGACCAACGAAATGCGGCGCGCGAGCGAATACCTGATGCAGCATTATTATTGGGCGGCCAAGGCGGTCACACAGCTGAATACTATTCTTCTGCAGAATATAAAAGCCCAGTTGTTTCCCCAGCCGGTCTCACCCAAGCCGATCAACGAGCGTTTCAACGAGGTTAATGGGCTGATCGATATCGCACACGACGATACCTTCACCATCACACCATCCGCAATGCTGGAAGTATTCCTGCTGATCGCACAGCATTCGGAAATCAAGGGAATGACTGCCCGCACTTTACGCGCGCTCTGGCATGCCCGATTCAAAATCGACAGCAAGTTCAGACGCGATCCAGCCAACCGTTCATTGTTCCTGCAAATTCTCAAAGCGCCGCAAGGAATCACCCACGCGCTGCGCGGGATGAACCAGACCAGTATCCTCGGACGCTATCTGCCGAATTTCCGCCGCATCATCGGCCAGATGCAGCATGACCTGTTTCATGTGTACACGGTCGACCAGCACATATTGATGGTGGTGCGAAATGTGCGGCGATTCACCATGACGGAACATGCGCACGAGTACCCTTTCTGCAGCCAGCTGATGGCGAACTTCGCGCAACCATGGCTGCTGTACATTGCGGCTCTGTTCCACGACATTGCAAAGGGACGCGGCGGAGACCATTCCCTCCTCGGGATGGCGGATGCACGCCGTTTCTGCCGCGACCACGCTCTGTCGACAGACGATACCGAACTTGTAGTATTTCTGGTAGAGCACCACCTTTCGATGTCGCAAGTCGCCCAAAAGCAGGACCTCTCAGATCCTGATGTGATCCGCAACTTTGCCGTCCTCGTGAAGGACGAGCGCCATCTCACCGCGCTGTATTTGCTGACTGTCGCAGACATCCGCGGCACGAGTCCGAAAGTCTGGAATGCATGGAAAGGAAAACTGCTGGAGGACCTGTATCGCATGACGCTGCGTGTGCTCGGCGGTGAAGATCCTTCAACAGATCACGAGCTCAAAAATCGACAGGAGGCGGCGCTCAAAACCCTGCGCTTGTATGGCCTTCCGGAAGATGCACACCAGCGCCTTTGGCGGCAACTCGATGTCGCCTACTTTCTTCGGCACGATGCCGCCGATATTGCCTGGCAAACACGGGCTCTGTATAACAAGACAGATAGCAGTGCAGCCGTCGTAAAGTGTCGCCTGGCGCCGATCGGCGAAGGCGTCCAAGTAGCGGTTTATGTCAGGGATGAGCCGGATCTCTTTGCGCGGATCTGCAGCTATTTCGACCGCAAGAATTTCAGCATCCTGGATGCGAAAATCCATACGACAAAACACGGCTACGCGCTCGACACCTTCCTGGTTACCGAACCGGCATTCGCAAACAATTACCGAGACATCATCAGCCTGATCGAGCATGAGCTGACGGGACTGATCGAATCACACGCAGAGCTGCCGCCACCGACTCGCGGCCGACTGTCACGGCTGTCCCGGAATTTTCCAATCACGCCGACTGTGGATCTGCGCCCCGATGAGCGTGGACAGTACTATCTGCTCTCTGTCTCCGCCAACGACCGCAACGGCCTGCTTTATTCGATTGCCAATGTGCTAGCGAAGTACAAAGTCAATCTGCACACGGCGAAGATCATGACGCTGGGCGAACGTGTTGAAGACGTATTTATTGTCGACGGCGCAGTCCTCAATAATCCGCGCAGCCAGATCCAGCTTGAAACCGACCTGCTAGAAGCGCTGCGCGTATAACTTCAATTTTTCCACACCAACTTTTCATTCACCATGACAGAACCCGTCCGCCTCTCCAAACGCATGTCTGAGCTCGGCTTGTGCTCGCGGCGCGAAGCCGATGAATGGATCGAGCGTGGCTGGGTACGTGTCGACGGTGTGGTCGTTTCAGAGCTTGGCAGCAAGGTCCTTCCCACCCAGCGCATCACGGTCGAGCGTCAGGCGGAAGCCCAACAGGCGCGGCGCGTAACTGTTCTCCTCAATAAACCGATGGGCTATGTCAGTGGTCAGGCCGAGGACGGATACAAGCCCGCTGTGACGCTGATCAATGCTGCAAGCCGGTGGCCGGAGGACAAGACGCCGATTCAATTCCACCCCAGCCAGTTGCGCAGTCTTGTCCCTGCTGGGCGTCTCGACATCGACTCCGTCGGCCTGCTGGTGCTGACCCAGGACGGCCGGGTTGCCAAGCAACTGATCGGTGAAGACACATCCGTGGAAAAAGAGTACCTGGTCCGCGTGAAGTACTCCAAACCAGGACGACTCCCCGATTCCGACCTGAAGCTGTTGAATCACGGTTTGTCCCTTGATGGCAAAAAGCTGCTGCCGGCGAAGGTGCGCTGGCAAAACGAAGATCAACTGAGCTTCATTTTGAGGGAAGGCAAGAAAAGGCAGATCAGGCGCATGTGCGAAGCCGTCGGCCTCAAGGTTCTCGGCCTGAAGCGCGTGCGCATCGGCGGCGTGAAACTGGGGAATCTGCCGCCAGGCCAATGGCGCTACCTGGCTCTCGATGAGAAGTTTTAGGCGGTGAGCCTGAGAACGTTGCGTTAATCGTCGCTGGCCGCGCTCAACTCGGGAAACAGAACGTCCGTAAAACCGAACCGCGAAAAGTCCTTTATCCGCATCGGATACAGAATGCCCGCAAGGTGATCACATTCATGCTGAACGACGCGGGCGTGGAAACCTTCGACATCGCGGCTGATAGGATTTCCGAACTGGTTTACACCCTCGTAATGGAGTCGTCTCCATCTGGGTACGACTCCACGCAATCCCGGCACGGACAGGCAGCCTTCCCAGCCCTCCTCGACTTCTTCGGAGAGCGGTTTCAATATGGGGTTGATCAATACGGTTTCCGGCACCGGCGGGGCGTCCGGGTAGCGCGCGTTCTTCCCAAAGCCGAAGATGACAACCTGAAGGCCAACGCCAATCTGAGGCGCAGCAAGCCCGGCGCCATTGGCAGCGTGCATTGTGTCGAACATGTCTTCGATCAATGCATGCAGCTCTGGCGTGTCAAACCGTTCAACGCGTGCAGCCTGCGCCAACAGGCGCGGATCGCCCATCTTGAGGATTTCTCTGGCAGTCATATCACTTGCTTGAGATAGCTGGAAAACGCTTGTCCCATATCCGGATGTTTCAGCCCCATTGCAACCGTCGCCTGCAAATAGCCGAGCTTGGAACCACAGTCGAAACGCCGCCCTTCATACTGATATGCCAGCACACGTTCGGATTGCATGAGCGCTGCAATTCCGTCCGTCAACTGTATTTCCCCACCCGCCCCCTTGCCGAGTCCTTCAAGGCAGTCAAAGATCGTATTGTTCAGTACGTAGCGTCCAACGACTGCCAGCGTCGATGGAGCGACATCGGGCGCAGGTTTCTCGACAATACCCTCGACCCTTTCAAGCCCCGGTTTGTACGGCACCGTACTGACGATACCGTATTGTTTTGTCTCTGAACGCGGAACTTGCTGGACCGCCAGCAGGCTGGACCCTTCGCGCGTATAGAGATCGGTCATCTGCTGCAGCACCGGTCGCTGCCCCGAATCCACATCCATCAAATCGTCCGCAAGCAGGACGGCAAAAGGTTCATCTCCGATCACAGGCCGGGCGCATAAGACTGCGTGGCCCAAGCCGAGTGGTGCTGACTGCCGAATGTAAATGCAGTTGATGTTCTTTGGAATTGCATTGCGCACGACGTCCAACAACGCTGTCTTGCCCGAGGCCTCAAGTTCCGATTCCAACTCATATGCGGTATCAAAATGGTCTTCGATCGCCCGCTTGTTTCGCCCCGTGATAAAAACAAGATCGGTGATACCTGCAGCCACCGCCTCTTCCACGGCATACTGAATCAAAGGCTTGTCAACAACGGGTAGCATCTCCTTGGGCTGCGCCTTGGTGGCCGGCAGAAAGCGACTGCCAAGACCTGCCACCGGAAAAACTGCCTTTCTGATTCTTCTCATTCTTCCTCCAACAATTTCAAAAGCCCGGCCTCGTCAAGGATGGCAATGCCCAACTCCTGCGCCTTCGCCAGTTTGCTACCCGCCTCCTCGCCCGCAACGACGTAACTGGTCTTTCTGGACACTGATCCAGCCACCTTGCCGCCCGCTGCCTCGATCTTTTCTGCCGCTTGGTCACGCGTGAGATTTGGCAACGTGCCGGTCAGCACGAACGTTCGACCCTGCATTGGCTTGGGCGCGTCGCCTGAGCGCGTATTTTCGGTCCAATGCACACCAGCCGCACGCAACTGCTCGATCAACTCGCGGTTCAAAGGATCTGAGAGGAATGTCTTGATAGAGCCTGCGATTACCGGCCCAATATCTGCCACCTCAAGTAGTTGCTCCTCCTTCGCATCGAGTAACGCATCGAGGGTGCCGAAGTGGTTCGCGAGCTCTTTTGCCGTGGCTTCACCGACGTGCCTGATTCCCAAGGCGTAAATGAAACGTCCGAGCGTTGTCGACTTGGATTTCTCCAGCGCATTCAATACGTTTTGCGCCGACTTTTCTGCCATGCGATCCAGTGCAGCAAGCGAGGTCAAACCGAGCTTGTACAAATCGGCGGCCGTCGTGATGATGTGTTTGTCGACCAGCTGCTCGACCAGCTGGTCACCCAAACCCTCGATATCCATTGCGCGCCGTGAGACGAAATGAAGGAGGCCGCCTTTTCGCTGTGCGGCACATTTGATCCAGCCGCCCGAGCAGCGCGCGACAGCCTCTTCTTCTGGACGCACAATAGGAGAACCGCACACCGGGCAAGTTGACGGCATCACGAACTTACGCGCGTCTTCCGGTCGCAGCTCCGGCACATAGGCGACAACTTCGGGAATCACGTCACCGGCTCGCCGCACGATGACGGTATCGCCAATCCGGATATCCTTGCGCCGCACCTCGTCTTCATTGTGGAGGGTTGCATTGGTAACCGTCACACCACCCACGAACACAGGCACCAAGCGCGCCACCGGCGTAATGGCACCAGTGCGGCCGACCTGCACGCCAATGTCCTGCAGCACGGTCATCGCCTCTTCCGCCGGAAACTTGTGCGCTATCGCAAAACGCGGTGCTCGCGACACGAACCCGAGCTTTTGCTGATGCGCCAACCGGTTCACTTTGTAGACAACACCGTCAATATCGTATGGAAGCTGTTTTCGCTTGGCGCCGATACCATGGAAGAATGCAAGCAGGCCTTGCGCGCCTTTCACTATTGCCCTCTCCCTGCAAACCGGAAGTCCGAGCGTCGCGTACCAGTCAAGTAACTCCGAATGCGAAGGCGGCACCTGGCCGCCCTCGATCAGTCCAATCCCGTAGGCGAAGAACCGCAGCGCACGTTGCGCCGTGATGCGTGAATCCAGCTGCCTCAGGCTACCAGCAGCTGCGTTACGTGGATTGGCGAATTCCTTCTGCCCCGCCTCGCGCTGACGTGTGTTGAGCCTTTCAAAGTCCGCCTTGTACATCAGCACTTCGCCGCGTACATCCAGCACGGCAGGCGGATGGGATGTATGCAGCCTGAGCGGCACAGCGCGCACAGTCCTGATGTTCGCGGTCACGTTCTCGCCGGTGGCACCATCGCCGCGGGTTGCGGCCTGGACCAGGACACCATTCTCGTAACGCAGGCTGATCGCAAGACCATCAAATTTCAGCTCGGTCGAATATTCAACGTCGCTGTCGGTCTCCAGTCCTTCGCGTACGCGCCGGTCGAAGCCAACGATGTCGTCCTCATCGAATGCATTATTCAGCGACAGCATCGGCACGGAATGCCGGACCTGCTCGAACTGCGGTAACGGCTTGCCGCCCACACGTTGCGTAGGCGAGTCCGATGTAACCAGGTCGGGATGTGCTTGCTCCAGCTCGACCAGTTCACGGAACATCTTGTCGTATTCGGCATCGGGAATCGTCGGATTGTCGAGCACGTAATACGCATGTGCGTGGCGGTTAAGCTCGGATTTCAGCCATGCTGCGCGTTCCAGCCAATGGCTGGCCTCGTGGCTTGCCGGCGCGGCATTCGAAAAAAGATCCGGCTGCATCGTTTAACTGAACAGACGTTGTGCACGTACCGAGCCAGCCGGAATGTTGGCCGACTCCATCTGATCGTAAAATGCGCTGACCTGACCGGCGATTTCTGCGAGCGTACCTTCCGACAAAGGCTGATTGCCGTCATCCACCACGACGCCATCGAGTCTCGCGGCAAGCATCTTTGCGCATGCCGTCATCGCGCCAAATCCATCGCGGTCTCGCGCGACGCGCGGCACATCAAGAAGCAACGTGAGACGTGATGTGGTTTCCGCCGCAAGCGTGACGTTGGTGGACAACGAAAAGAGCACTCCGCCCTCGCCGTCCGGCATGACAAGCCGGCCGTCCGGGCGCAGGTCGAAGCCTTGTCGCTCCAATGCAGCCAGTAGCGTGTTGATGGCCCAGGCCTGGCCTTTCGAATGCACATTGACGCTCAGTTGCGCATCGTATTCAGCAACAAACTGATGCAAGGCACGTGCATTTGCCATGACCTCGGTCATATCCGGAACATCAGGTTCTGCATCGATCTCGTCGCAGATCTGGCGCAGTCGCATGATCAGTTCGGAGTATTCGAGTTCATTCAACGCGGTGCTACGGTTTGCCAGCTGAATACCCGCAACCAAACGGAAGTACTGCCCGCCATGTGCGACCGCCTCCCACTCGCCGTCATTGCACAGCCCCACAAAATGGACCGGCTTGTTTCCGACATGCCGCAGCGCCTGCAATTTGGGCAGCAGTTTCTCGCCTCGAACGGGCGACTCCAGCGCCAACGGAATCGCGCAGTCAAGCAGTTCGTCAATCGGTAACTCTTTCTTGGGTGGCTTGGCAAGAACCTCTTCATCCGCATTACTGGACTGTGAGTCGACTATGCCTTGATCACCCGTGTCCGCAGTATCCAGCACGGGCTCGCGGCGCTGCTCGGGTTCGCTCGCCGCATCTGCATCCGGCTGCATGAGGACATCGTCGTGCTCGGATGAGAAGGCCTTTTGCACACTTTTCTTGGCCTTGAATTCCTGCCACTTGTTGTAGCTGATGACGCCGACGACGATAGTGGCGCCAATGATCATCAGGCTTGCTTGAAGCTCCGTCATGCCGAGCGCCTCTCTTTAAACACGTTTATTGCGCAAAAACTACCGCGCTGCATTGGGGCACGATGCACAGGATCCGACATTCGAAATTGCGTCATTAAGAAATCCAAAATTGTCACTGGCGACCTGGTAGTCGGATGGCAACGAGGTCGCCACGAAGAAGGGGCCAGATGAGGGAAACCAGCGTATTGTCCCAAAATAAAGTTGTCAAGGCGAACGGCCTTCTCATTCGTTGGTTGAAATTGTCCCCGCAAATTGCGGATAAGAAAATTTATTGTCCAGCAGTTGACGCATGCCGACTCAGCATGCCCGCGCCGTTGACGTTCATCAATACCGTACAAATCCCCGCGCTAATAGAATAGCAACTGTCTGCAGTGACATTCTTTCAATGTGCTCAGAAGAACTCACTGCTTTTGGCATGTCGCTGTATCGGAAATGAAGCTTGCCTTGCGCTTCCTTTCTCCCACGGAGGATTGCATGAAGTTCGATCGTGAAACCGGCTCAACCAAGTCCCGTGCTTTTGCGAAGGAGAACGAACAGCCACGTTTCAATACACAGTCAAAAAACAGTACCAATACCAGGCATCAAACTTTTACCAGCGCGTCCACCATGAATAACTTTTCGACCAAATCCGCATTGGACATTTCTGAAACGAAAGAATTCAAACTCCAGCAACTTGCCATGCTGTCGCTCGCGCCTATCATGCGTTCAATCCATCATTGGTGGTTGCAGCGCGCGGAGCGCCATTACCTTATCTGCGCAGATGTGGAACAACAACGTGCCAAGGAGGCGCAAATGAACGTTGCGTACTATCAAAAACGCGCCGCTCTCGCACGCTCCGCACGGAATTAAACCGCAAGCCGGGTTCGCCATGCTCAACCAGCGGATCCGTAAATCATCCAACCCGATCCGCACCATCACCACGTCACGCCGCTTCGGCGGCAGTCGCAAAACTCGCAGCAGATTCCATATCAACAGCGACAATTCTCGATACGCCCTGTTCCTGCATCGTCACACCAATCAGTTGCTGCGCCATCTCCATCGCGATCTTGTTGTGCGAAATGAAAAGGAACTGGGTTTGTGACGACATCCGCTTGACCATATTGCAGAATCGCTCGGTATTCGCATCGTCCAAAGGCGCGTCCACCTCGTCCAGCAAGCAAAACGGCGCCGGATTCAGCTGGAACATCGAGAACACCAACGCCGTTGCCGTTAGTGCCTTTTCGCCGCCCGACAGCAAGTGGATGGTGGCGTTCTTCTTGCCTGGCGGCTGCGCCATCACCTGCACGCCTGAATCGAGGATCTCTTCACCCGTCATGATCAGCTTCGCGTTGCCGCCGCCGAAGAGAACGGGGAACAATTCGCCGAAATGCTTGTTGACCTTGTCGAAGGTGTCCTGCAAGAGTTCGCGTGTTTCCCGATCGATCTTGTTGATCGCGTCTTCCAAGGTATTGATGGCCTCGGTAAGGTCCGCGTGCTGCGCATCGAGGAAATTCTTGCGTTCGGAAGCCTGCGTCAGCTCATCGAGCGCCGCAAGGTTGACCGCCCCCAACGCGTTAATCGCATTGGTGAGACGCGTCACTTCGCCCTGCAAATAAGACGGTCGGATGTCTCCGATCAGCTTTTCTGAAAGCGCCGTCTCGTCAGCCTGCACTTCCGCCAATTGTTGCGCATATTGTTCCTGGTTCAGGCGCGCGGCCTGTTCTTTCAGCTGCAGCTCCATGATGCGCTCGCGCTGCGGCTGCAGGCTGCGTTCTGCCTGCATGCGTGCTTCTTCGGCATGGCGCAATTTCTGCGTCAGCTGATCCAGCTCGTGCCGCGCATCTGCAAGAGCACGTTCCTGATCACTGCGCCTCTCCAGCAAGGACTGCAACCCAGCCTGGGCTGCCTGGTCGTCGAGGCTTTCGAGCTCTAGGTGGCCTTGCTGCATGCTGGCGAATAGCTGCGACGACTGCTCTAGCGCGGTGGCAATGCTGCGTTTCAGCTCTTCGATCTTGTTACGGTGGGATTTCTCCGCGAACTCCGCTTCCTGTGCGGCGCGTTCCAGCTCGCGCAGGCGCAGTCGCGCATCGTTAAGCTGCTGCTCTTTCGCAAGGTAACCGGTCTGACCTTCCTCATGCTTTTCCTGCAGCTCGGCAAGTTCGATATCAAGCTGCTCAAACTTAGCTTCCGACTCCGCCTTGATCTGCTGCTGCTCGGCCTCCTGCTCTGCAATTTCCGCGAGATCAGACTCGATCTGGGTACTGCGTTGATTGAAGCGCTCCTGGACTTCCGACAGCTTCATGACGTCGATCTGCAGTCCGTGCACGCCCTGTGTCAGGACATTGACGCGCTGGCGCAGCTCCTGCAAACGCTGTGCGGCCTGCGACACGGCGGCATCGGCACGGACGACGCGTGATTTCGCCTCGTCAGCCAGCATCTGCTGTGCGCGCAACTGCTTGGTGATGTTCTCGATTTCCTGCTGGCGCGCGAGCATGCCGTCCTGCTCGGAGTCGGACGCATAGAAGCGGACACTGGAACGGCTGATGACATGCCCCTGACGAGTCACGAAATACCCGCCGACCGGCAGCTTCGCGCGATCCACGAACGCAGCAGCGGTATCCTCTGCGACGAAAACGTTGTGCAGCCAATCCTGCAGCAATGCGCGCAGTCCGGGGTCATTCAGTTGCAACAAATCCAGGAACGGCTTGAGCCCTGCGGGCGTGTCGACATTGGCCACAACACCGGTATTGGCACTATACAGCGCCAGCTTGGCGGGAGGCGCGTCGTTGAAAAACGCCTTTGCCCAATCAAGATTGGACATCTCAAGTGCCGATGTCCGTTCACGCAATACGGACTCCAGCGCAGTTTCCCAGCCTTGGTCAATATGCAGCTTTTGCCAGAGGCGCGGCAGCTCGCCCAGTTCATGCTTCTTCAGCCACGGCTGGACCTTGCCTTGAGTCTGCACATTCTCTTGAAGTTGCTTTAATGCAGCCAGTCGGGCTTCCAGTTGTGTGTTGCTTGCGGTCTCCGCATTGAATTGCTGCTGCGCGGCCTGGCGCTCTTCCTCGAGCCTGGGCTGCTGTTCCTGCGCTGCTTCCAGTTGTTCGCGCGCATCTTCCAGTGTTGCCTGCTTCTCTTCGAGCTGGAGCTTGAGGTTCGTGAGATGCGCCGTGTCTGGCATGGCCATGCCGTTCTTTTCCTGCATCAGCCGCTCGCGACGCGATGCGAGGTTGGCGAGGATGTTGGATGCATTGCGCTGATGCGCCGATTCCAGCTCAATCTGCTGCTGGATCTGCATGATCTTGCTGCGCGACTCGGTTGTCTTGAGCTGCGCCTCGCGCCACGCCTGTTCGAGCGCGGGCAGTCTGTCGTTCTGGTCCTGCGCCGCCTGCTGTGCCTGCTCAACGTGTAACGCGTGCTCCTCGAGCCGCATCTCGGCTTCTTCGAGCTCTTCCTGCTGCTGCTGCCCCTGCCGCTGCCATTGGTCGCGCTGTGCAGTCAATGAATTGAGCTGCGCCTGCAGCCGGCTGCGCGATTCGATAACAAACTTGATCTGCGCTTCAAGGCTGCCGATTTCCGAATTGGTCTGGTACAGGTGTCCCTGCGCGGTATGCATGCGGTCGCCAGCCGCATAATGCGCCTGACGCATGTGTTCCAGCTCAGTTTCGATATGGCGCAGCTTTGCGGTCTGCTCTTCCAGGTCCGTCTGCGCCTTCTCGATTTCGCGGAAGAACTTCTCCTGCTCTGCCTTTGCTTCGTTCTTACGAAGCAGCCAGAGAAGTTTCTGCTTCTCATCCTGATCCGCCTGAAGCTCCCGGAATTTTTGCGCGATGGCAGCCTGCGCTTCGAGTTTCTCCAGATTCGTATTCAGCTCACGCAGGATATCGTCGACGCGCGTAAGGTTCTCGCGGGTGTCGTGCAAGCGGTTTTCGGTTTCCCGCCGGCGTTCCTTGTACTTCGATACGCCTGCGGCCTCCTCGAGAAAGATGCGCAGGTCTTCCGGACGCGCTTCGATAATGCGCGAAATCATGCCCTGCCCGATGATCGCGTACGCCCGCGGACCGAGGCCGGTGCCGAGGAAAATATCCTGGATATCGCGGCGGCGCACCGCCTGGTTGTTGATGTAGTAGGTTGAAGTGCCGTCTCGTGTCAGGGTGCGCTTGACTGCAATTTCCGCATACTGGCTCCACTGACCGGCAGCCCGGCCATCACTGTTGTCGAAGACCAGCTCGACCGAGGCGCGCCCCGCCGGCTTGCGGGTCGTCGATCCATTGAAGATGACATCTTGCATCGATTCGCCACGCAACTCGGACGCCTTGGATTCACCGAGGACCCAGCGCACGGCGTCCATGATGTTGGATTTTCCGCAGCCATTCGGACCGACAACACCAACCAACTGCCCGGGAACCTGGAAGTTGGTTGGGTCTACAAAAGACTTAAATCCCGATAATTTAAGAGAAGTTAGGCGCACGTTATCGACTGTTCAACACTGGATTGAGCAAGCGGAAAATCCCGCCCTGGAAAGGGCCTTATCATATCACTTCATGTTGTGCGGCCATTACTTTCCAGAATGGAAAGCGCCGGCTCGCCTTGCAGAGGCGAACGGTATAATGCGGCCTCGATCTGTACCATTTCCATTCCTTTCCCCGAGCTTTTCCTCCCGTGAACCCGCTCTTAAAAAAACTGCAACCCTACCCGTTTGAAAAGCTTCGGAAACTCTTCGCCGATTGCACGCCGAATACGACTTGCTCCCCGATCGGGCTGGGTATTGGCGAACCGAAGCACGCCACGCCAGCCTTTATCCAGAAGGCCCTGACAGACAATCTCGCCGGCTTGGCGAATTATCCGTCCACGCTGGGCTCCGAAGCACTGCGCAACTCTATTGCCGGCTGGCTGGAGCGTCGCTATGGCCTGCCCAAGATCGATGCGGCGACCCAGGTCCTTCCGGTCAATGGTTCCCGTGAAGCCTTGTTTGCGCTGGCACAGACCATCATCGATCCGAACCGCGAGGTACAGGGCGGCGGGTCACCGCTGGTAATGTGCCCGAACCCCTTCTATCAGATTTATGAAGGAGCGGCCTATCTGGCTGGTGCGGAGCCGTATTTCGTCAATTCCGACCCGTCGCTCAACTTTGCGCCTGACTACAAATCCGTGCCGGCAGATGTCTGGCCACGTGTCCAGCTGCTTTACGTCTGCTCTCCCGGCAACCCTACCGGCGCCGTGCTGACGCTCGAGAACTGGAAAGAGCTGTTTGAATTGTCCGACCGCTACGGGTTTGTCATTGCCGCCGACGAATGCTATTCCGAGATTTACTTCAAGTCCGAACCGCCGCTAGGCGGACTTGAAGCGGCGCATAAACTCGGCCGAACCGGTTATCCGCGCCTGATCGCCTTCTCGAGCCTGTCCAAGCGCTCCAATGTTCCCGGGATGCGTTCCGGCTTTGTCGCCGGCGATGCGGAAGTTCTGAAACAGTTCCTGCTGTATCGCACTTACCATGGCAGCGCCATGAGCCCGTCCATCCAGGCAGCCTCGGTCGCAGCGTGGAACGACGAGGAACACGTGGCGGAGAACCGCGCGATGTACATCTCGAAATTCAAGCAGATCACGCCAATGCTGCAGGAAGTACTCGACGTTCAGCTCCCGGATGCCGGTTTTTACTTGTGGGCCAAAGTGCCACACTTGTCCGACACCGAATACGCGAAGCGCTTGTACGCCGAATATAATGTGACGGTGTTGCCTGGCAGCTATCTTGCCCGCGAAGCGCACGGTTTCAATCCGGGTCAAAACCGCATCCGCATGGCGCTTGTCGCGGAAGTCGACGAGTGCCTGGAAGCTGCGCGCCGCATCGTCGAATTCACGAAAAAATTATCCTGATCCACCAACCTAAATAAGTACTTCAATGACTCAACAACTCCAACAAATCATCGACCAGGCATGGGAAGACCGCGCCAATTTCTCGCCGAAATCCGCGCCGGCAGAGGTGCGCGACGCGGTGGCGCATGTGCTTGAACAACTGAACCAGGGCTCCTTGCGCGTGGCGCAAAAGGACAGCGGCAATTGGGTGGTGAACCAGTGGGTGAAGAAAGCCGTGCTGCTGTCGTTCCGCCTCGAAGACAATGTGCCGATGCCGGCCGGCGCGAATGTTGCCAATGCGATGCAGTTCTACGACAAGGTCCCGACCAAGTTTGCCAACTACACCGCTGATGATTTCGCCAAGGGCGGCTTTCGTGTGGTTCCGCCGGCTGTTGCGCGCCGCGGCAGCTTTATCGGCAAGAACGTCGTGCTGATGCCGTCTTACGTCAATATCGGCGCCTATGTGGATGAAGGCACGATGGTCGACACCTGGGCGACCGTCGGTTCCTGCGCACAGATCGGCAAGAACGTGCACCTGTCCGGCGGTGTCGGCATCGGCGGCGTGCTGGAGCCGATGCAAGCCAACCCGACCATCATCGAAGACAACTGCTTCATCGGCGCCCGCTCCGAGATCGTCGAAGGCGTGATCGTCGAAGAGAACTCCGTCATCTCGATGGGGGTGTATATCGGCCAGTCGACCAAGATCTATGACCGCGCCACGGGCGAGGTCAGCTATGGCCGCATTCCGGCTGGCTCAGTCGTGGTTTCGGGCAGCCTGCCGTCAGCCGATGGCAAGTACAGCCTCTACTGCGCAGTGATCGTGAAACGGGTCGATGCAAAGACCCGCGCCAAGACTGGCATCAACGAACTGCTGCGCGACGCGTAATCCATTCGAAGCAAAGAGGCAAAGGAGAGCAACATGGCAATGGACCGCTTGTTCCAGTTGATGAAAGATAAGAAGGCGTCTGACTTGTTCATGACGGTGAATTCACCGGTACATATCAAGATCAACGGCCATGTGCTCCCCATCAATCAGCAGAAGATGGACAACGCGACCATCAAGAACCTGCTGAACGAGATCATCACGCCGGAGCAGATGAAGGAACTGGAAACCCACAACGAGCTCAACCTGGGTATCCCGGTTGCCGGCCTCGGGAGTTTCCGTCTCTCTGCCTTCCGCCAGCGCGGCAGCATCTCGGCGGTGTTCCGCCATATCCCGGGCGAGATTCCGCGCCTTGCAGACCTGCAGCTTCCGCCAGTACTGGCGGAGGTGATCATGGAAAAGCGCGGTCTGATCCTGGTAGTCGGCGCGACGGGCTCCGGCAAATCGACCACGATTGCCTCCATGCTCGACCACCGGAATACGCTCAGGACCGGCCACATTCTCACACTCGAAGATCCGATCGAGTTTTTGTTCACCAACAAGAAGTCGATCGTGAACCAGCGCGAGATCGGCATCGATGCCGAAAGCCTGAAGGTCGCCCTGAAGAATGCGCTGCGCCAGGCGCCTGACTGCATCCTGATCGGTGAAATTCGCGACAAGGAAACCATGGGTGCCGCACTGGCCTACGCACAGTCAGGACACCTGGTCGTGGCAACGCTGCATGCGAACAACAGCTATCACGCGCTGAACCGTATCGTTAACTTCTACCCGATCGAAAACCGCCCTTCACTGCTGCTGGACCTGGCTGCCACCCTCAAGGCGATCATTTCACAGCGCCTCGTCATGGCCGTCGATCAGGGACGCCGCGCTGCCGTAGAAGTGCTCCTGAATACCCGCCATATTGCGGAACTGATCGAAACCGGCGACATCAGCCAGATCAAGGAAGCAATCGAAAAGAGCATGTCGCCGGGGTCGCAGACCTTCGAACAGGCACTCATGCAGCTCATTCAGGATGGCGTCATTACTCAGGACGAAGGCCTCGCCAATGCGGATTCCGCAAGCAACCTGTACTGGCTGCTTAACAATGCGCAGGAGCCAAAGCAAGCTGAGCCGGAGCCGGAGGTCAAGGCCGAGGAAGGCGCGACATTCACCGAATTCACGCTTAACGTTTAATTGATGACAACAACGCTTTACGGCATCCCCAATTGCGACACCGTCAAGAAGGCACGCACCTGGCTGGACCAACACGGGATCAGCTATACCTTCCACGACTTCAAGAAGGCCGGCATCAGCCGCGAGCTGGTCAATCAATGGCTTGAACACGTCAGCTGGGATGTGCTCGTCAATCGCAAAGGCACCACTTGGCGTGGATTGAGCGACGGACGCAAGACTGCGGTGATGGATGCGGCGAGCGCGACGGAACTGATGCTCGAGTCGCCGTCGGTGATCAAGCGCCCCGTCCTGTTCAATGACGGCAATGCGCATGTCGGTTTTTCCGACGCGCTTTATCAACAAATTTTCAAAAAATAAGTTATGAGCAGAACCCTTGCACTGACCGAGGAGCTAATTGCCCTCTCATCGGTGACGCCGAACGACAATGGATGCCAGAAGCGTCTGATCGAGTTGCTGAAACCGCTGGGTTTTACCTGTGAATCGATTCAATCCGGAGATGTGACCAACCTGTGGGCGCGCAAGGGCGACGCCCAGCCGCTCGTCGTCTTTGCCGGCCATACCGACGTCGTGCCGACCGGCCCGGTCGAGCAATGGACTTCAGCCCCCTTCGTTCCGACCCGGCGTGACGGCAAACTGTATGGCCGTGGCGCGGCCGACATGAAGACCTCGATTGCCGCGATGGTGGTTGCGGTCGAAGAATTCCTCGCCGCGCATCCCGGCCACAAAGGTTCCATCGCCTTCCTGCTGACCAGCGACGAGGAAGGCCCCGCCATCGACGGGACCGTCGTGGTCTGCGACAAACTCAAGGAACGTGGCGAAAAGCTGGACTATTGCATCGTCGGCGAGCCGACCTCCACCGACCAGCTCGGCGACGTCATCAAGAACGGCCGCCGCGGTTCAATGTCCGGCAAGCTCACCATCAAGGGCGTGCAGGGTCACATCGCCTATCCGCAACTGGCCAAGAACCCGATCCACCTTGCAGCACCGGCACTGGCCGAACTGGCCGCGGAAAAATGGGATGACGGCAACGAGTACTATCTGCCGACATCGTGGCAGATGTCGAACATCCACGGCGGAACCGGCGCGACGAACGTGATTCCCGGTGAGGTCGTTGTGGATTTCAACTTCCGCTTCTCGACAGCCAGCACTGTGGAAGGCTTGCAGCAGCGCGTGCATGCGATCCTGAACAAGTACGATTTCAATTACGACCTGAAGTGGACGATCGGCGGCAAGCCGTTCCTGACGCCGCGCGGTGAACTGAGCGATGCGATCATCGCGGCGATCAAGGCAGAAACCAATCTGGATGCCGACCTATCCACTACCGGTGGTACGTCCGACGGCCGCTTCATCGCCGAGATCTGTCCGCAGGTGATTGAGTTTGGCCCGCCCAACGGCAGCATCCACAAGATCGACGAGCATATCGAACTGCGCTACATCGACCCACTGAAGAACATCTACCGCCGCACGCTGGAAAACCTGTTGCGTTAAGCGCACTTCCCGCCCACTCCGGGCGGGAAATTCATCACGCCGGCACTTCACCCCATCTTCTCCATGACTCCAGAAAACTTCTCCACCCTCCGCGACCTGCTGCGCTATGCCGTGACCCGCTTCAACAGTGCCAAGCTATTCTTTGGCCATGGCAGCAGCAATGCATTCGATGAAGCCGCCTACCTGATCCTGCACACGCTCAATCTGCCGCTGGACAAGCTGGAGCCTTTCTACGACGCACGCCTGCTGCCTGAAGAAATCGCTGCAGTCCTGAAGGTCATTGAACGTCGGGCCGTCGAGCGCGTGCCGGCCGCCTATCTCACCAATGAAGCCTGGCTGGGTGACTACCGTTTTTATGTGGACGAGCGTGTTATCGTGCCGCGCTCATTCATCGCGGAACTGATTCCGGAACAATTCGCGCCGTGGGTGGCCGATCCGGAATCTGTCGAGAACATCCTTGAGCTTTGCACGGGCTCCGGCTGCCTGCCGATCCTGCTTGCCGATGCATTTCCGAATGCACACATCGACGCAGTAGACATTTCCCGCGATGCGCTGGAAGTCGCACGCCGCAATGTAGAAGACTACGGCCTGCAGGACCGCATCACCCTGATCGAATCGGACTTGTATGCAAAAGTTCCGAGAAAGAAATACGACCTCATCATCACCAATCCGCCCTACGTGAACGCGGGATCGATGAGCAAACTGCCGCAGGAATACCTGCGCGAACCGCAGATCGCGCTTGCCGGCGGAACGGATGGCATGGACCTCGTGCGCAAGATCGTGGCTGGCGCCGGCGAGCGGCTGACCAAGCATGGTGTGCTGGTCGTGGAAATCGGCAACGAGCGGGAATTTGCCGAAGCCGCGTTCCCCGAGCTCGAAATGACATGGGTGTCGACCAGTGCTGGAGACGATATGGTCTTCCTGCTCACCGCCGACCAACTGAAGAAACAATGATCCGTTTTCAGCAAGTCAGCCTTATCCGCGGCGTCAAACCGCTGCTCGAAAATGCCGATGTCACCCTGAACCCGGGCGACAAGATTGGCTTGATCGGGGCCAACGGTGCAGGCAAATCGAGTTTGTTTGCCTTGCTGCGGGGCGAGCTGCACGCCGACCAGGGCGAAGTCGATTATCCCGCCAAATGGCGCATGGCTTACGTCGCGCAGGAGACGCCTGCGCTTGACCGACCAGCGATCGAATACGCGATTGACGGTGACGCCAACCTGCGCCGTCTTGAGGAAGAGCTCGCCCGGCTTGAGACCGAACCTGACCATGGAGCGCATGGAACGCGCATCGCGGAACTGCACACTGCGCTGGCCGACGCCGATGCCTATACCGTGCGGTCGCGCGCAGAACAATTACTGACCGGCCTCGGCTTCTCGCAGGACCAGATGCTGCAGCCTGTCGCCAGTTTCTCCGGCGGCTGGCGCATGCGCCTGAACCTCGCGCAGGCGCTGATGTGCCCTTCGGACCTGCTGCTGCTCGACGAACCGACAAACCACCTCGACCTGGATGCGATTATCTGGCTCGAGGATTGGCTCAAACGATACGCCGGCACGCTGATTATCATCTCTCACGACCGCGACTTCCTCGACGGGGTCGTAAACGTGATCGTGCATATCGAAGACCGCAAGCTGAAGCGCTACTCCGGCAACTACTCCGCGTTCGAGCGCCAGCGTGCGGCACAGATTGCGTTGACTCAGGCGGCATTTGAAAAGCAGTCACGACAGCGCGCCCACCTGCAATCCTTCATCGACCGCTTCAAGGCCAAGGCCACCAAGGCACGGCAGGCGCAGAGCCGCATGAAGATGCTGGCAAAGATGGAAGAGCTGGCGCCATTACGGGCGGCAGCGGAATTCTCCTTCGAATTCCGGGAACCATTGAGCGCTCCGAATCCGCTCGTGGTCATGGAAGATGTGGTGGCGGGCTACCGCAGCGAGAATCCTGCGACGCATCAGGTCGTTGAAAAACCCATCGTCTCCCGCATCAATTTTTCGCTGCAAACCGGCCAGCGCATCGGCCTGCTCGGTGTTAACGGCGCAGGCAAATCGACGCTGGTGAAAACGCTGGCAGGTGAGCTGACGCCACTCGCGGGCGACGTGCGCCTCGGCAAAGGGCTGGTGATCGGCTACTTCGCACAGCATCAGGTGGAAATGCTGCGCCATGACGAGTCACCGCTCTGGCATCTGAATCGTATCGCGCCGAATGTGCGTGAACAGGAGCTGCGCAATTTCCTTGGCGGCTTCAATTTCGGTGGCGACATGGTGACCAGCAAGATTGCGCCCTTCTCCGGTGGTGAGAAGGCGCGGCTGGCGTTGGCGCTGATTGTCTGGCAGCGCCCCAACCTGCTGCTGCTTGACGAACCAACCAACCATCTCGACCTGGAGACCCGCGAGGCGCTGACCATGGCGCTGGCACAGTTCGAAGGCACGCTGGTCCTGGTATCGCACGATCGTCATCTGCTGCGCGCAACGACGGACCAGTTCATGATCGTTGCCGACGGCATGCTGCAGCCCTTCGACGGCGATCTCGACGACTATCGCGACTGGCTGTTCAAGACCAAGCTGGGCAAGACAGATGCACCGCTTCCGTCGCCTGGTCAGACCTCGCCCGAGAAAGCGCCTGCTTCCCAGAATGCGGCGCCGTCGGAGTCGCGCGAGGACCGCCAGGAACGCCGCCGCCTGGAAGCAGAAGAGCGCCAGCGGCTGTCCAGCCTGAAGAAACCGATCGAATCCCGCATCAAGCGGCTTGACGAGCAGATGGCCAAGCTCAATGCGCGGAAAGCGGAGGTTGATGCACGCCTCGCCGATCCGGCCATCTACGGCGAAGCGAACAAGGAAGAACTGAAGGCGCTGATCGTTGACCAGGCCTATCTGGTGAAGGAGCTGGAGCAGCTCGAAACCGAATGGCTGGAACAGCAGGACGCATTGGAAAAGCTGGGATAACGTAGCTTCATCAATCACATCGATCATTCAGGAGGCGGCATGACCCAACCGATCGACAAGCCCTTGCAAGGCATTCGCGTCATTGACCTTACCCGCCTGCTGCCGGGTCCGGTGGCGACGATGCATCTTGCGGACATGGGCGCCGAAGTCATCAAGGTGGAAGACCCGGGTGCCGGGGACTACGCCCGCACGATGGGCCATGTGCGCAATGAAGTGTCCCAGTTCTTCATCGCCGTCAATCGTGGCAAACAGGGCATCCGGCTGGATTTGAAGAATGCCGCGCAGCGTGAAGAACTTCTCAAAATGGTTGAAACTGCCGATGTGCTGGTCGAGAGTTTCCGCCCCGGCGTCATGGACAAGCTCGGCGTAGGCTGGGAAGTGCTGCGACAGCGCAATCCGCGGCTTGTCATGTGCGCGATCTCAGGCTATGGCCAGGACGGCCCGTTTGCCCAGCTCGCCGGCCATGACATCAACTACATCGGCATGGCCGGCATGCTGGAGCAAAACGTCGGCCCCGACGGCGTGCCCGCATTGCCCAACCTGCAGGTCGGCGACTTGCTTGGCGGCGCGCAGGCGGCTGTGCAAGGCATACTTGCCGCGCTGATCGGCGCGCGCATTTCCGGTCAGGGGAGGTTTGTCGATGTATCGATGACCGATGCGGTATTTGCCCACAACATCATGCCCCTGGTTGCAGTCAATAATTTCGGCCGCTCGGTCCCGCCCGGCCGCGATCTGCTGACCGGAGGCGTCCCCTGCTACAACGTCTATCGCACCAGCGACGACCGGTTCATGGCCGTAGGGTCGCTGGAACTGAAATTCTGGGAAGCGTGCTGCGATGTGCTGAGAAGGGCCGACCTGAAGACTCGGCACTGGAGCCTCGGACAGGAAGTCGGCGGCGCGGACGCAATGGCCGTCAAGGCGGAACTCGACGCCATTTTCAGGCAGGAGACGCTGGCAACGTGGACCGAACGGTTCAGCCAGGCAGACTGCTGCGTGACACCGATCTTGCGCGCCGATGAAGCCATGTCCCATCCTCTCTTCCGCGATCGCAAGATGGTGAAACATGAGGAACACCCGACCGAAGGAAAATACTGGGCAACCGGTGCGGCGGTAAAATTCCTCGGCTGAATCCGGAAACCGCTTACCGGACGAACACACCTGCCGCCACGATGATCCAGCCGTCATTTCCACAGCTTCGCACGGAGCGCCTGTATCTTCGGCAAATCCGGTCCGGCGATGCGCCTGCATTGTTTGCCATCCACTCGGACGTCGACTGGATGCGCTGGTATGGCATCGACCCGATTACCGATTTATCGCAGGCGGACGAACTGGCGGAGCTTTTTTCAGGCTGGTTCTATACCGGCACCGGATACCGCTGGGGCCTGGAGCGCCTTTCGGACGGACAATTCATCGGTACCTGCGGCTTGTTTCGATGGAATAAAAGTTGGCACAACTGCGTCGTCGGCTACGAAATCCGGCGCGACTGCCATGGCCAAGGCTATATGCGGGAGGCGCTCGAGGCCGTCCTCGACTTCGGCTTCAATTCCATGCTCCTGCACCGCATACAGGCGGAAACCCATCCCGACAACTTTGCGTCGATCGGCCTGGCGACTCGCATGGGGTTCCGCTTTGAAGGTGTGCATAGGGAGCAGGCTTTCTGGGGCGGCTGCTTCCATGACCTGAACTGTTATTCACTGCTTGAGCAGGATTGGCACACACGGCAGAGAGCACAAAGCCGCAAACAGACGGAATCATGACCTCAGCCAAAACCATCAATATCATCGGTGCGGGCCACGTCGGAAAGACACTCGGGCGGCTCTGGACGCAAGACATGGTCTTCGCAGTCCAGGACGTGCTGAACGGGTCGCTCGAGAGTGGAGCGCGGGCGGTGGCATTTATCGGCGCTGGACGCGCCGTTGCCGACCTTGATCAAATGCACCCTGCAGACATTACCTTGATCTCAACACCGGACGACCGCATAGCCGATTGCTGCAAAGCGCTTGCGCAGGCGGGCCTGATTGCACCGGGAACCGTGGTATTCCACTGTAGCGGCGCCCTGCCTTCCTCTATCCTGGATCCGGCCTCTGATTGCGGGGCAGCGGTCGCAAGCATCCATCCTGTGCGCAGCTTTGCCGAGCCGGAACAGGCAGTCAATGATTTTGGCGGGACGTTCTGCGGGATCGAAGGCGACCAACGCGCGCTCGACGTCCTGCAACCGGGATTTGCGGCAGTGGGCGCCCGTTTGGTGCCGATCGACGCCGCGTTCAAGACGATCTATCACGCTGCAGCCGTCTTCGCATCCAATTATCTGGTCACCTTGCTGGATGTCGCCCTGCAGGCTTATATGAAAGCTGGCGTATCGGAGGAGGTCGCGCGCCAGTTGATGGAGCCGCTGGTTCGCGGCACCGTCGACAATGTCTTCCGCCTCGGTCCGACCGATGCGTTGACCGGCCCGATTGCCCGCGGCGATATCGCCACGGCAGTCAAGCAATACCGTGCAGTGAACGCATGGGATGAGCGCCATGGCGCGCTCTACAAGCAGCTTGGAAAACTCACGGCAGATATCGCCGCACGACGACGGCCGAAGTAAGAGATATCAGCAAGCCCCGGTCCCGACCTGACGAAGCTGACACGAGGCTGGCACAAAGCTTTAGAGCGTCTAACACGATGCTGATGGCAAGGCGCGCCGACGAAGGCAGTACATGGCGTACGGCGAGGAGGCGCAACGCTGCAAGCGGCATTTTGTTAGACGCTCTTAGCGGCAATTCCCGGGGGCAGCCACGGTGCTGTAAACGGCACCTAGCGCTTCGGTGTGTAGATATCCTGCCCGGCCTCGTCGATCTGCCTGCGCAGGGCGCGACGCTGCTCCGGCGAGAGCCGGCTCTGACGATTGGCATTGTCCTGCTGATCGCCGAAATCCCCTTGGGGGCCGTCTCCACTGCTTTTGCGTTCGCCGTGCCTGCGCTCCTGTCGACGATCGTCGCCGCGATCAACCGAGGGTCCGCGGCGCTGATCGCTGCGATCCATCGCGAAACCGGGCATCTGATAGGTACGTACGGCATTCAGTCCTTCGCTCCAGAATCCGCTAGCCTCAACAAAAGCAGGTGCGGAGCCGAGGATCAGCAGCAAGGGAATACCGATTTGTCTGACTCGCATATTGAATTGACCACTGCGCTCCTTGAACCCTGGCCATGTGCCTCGGTACTCTGCAAGACACTTCCGTCACAAGGATTTAGCAAAACGATGATGATGAAGTGTATGCTTCACGCTTGGAAGCGATAACCTGTTTAAGGTAAAGTGTGTAACACTTTGTAATGCTTGGCTTTCAAGGTTTTGCTCATCGGTTTTCTGAAGTTACCATAGCGCCATGAATACGCCCCCAGTCACAACTAATAATTCATCTTCCGCACAAAGCGGCCCTCAGGCAAAAATTCTGGTTGTCGATGACGACGTGCGTTTGCGCGATCTTTTGCGTCGCTACCTCGCCGAGCAAGGCTTCAATGTCGTGACTGCAGAGAATGCGCAGGCAATGAACAAGCTCTGGATCCGGGAACGCTACGATCTCCTGGTTCTCGATCTCATGCTGCCCGGAGAAGACGGGCTGTCCATTTGCCGCCGGCTGCGTGGGGCAGGCGACCAGACACCGATCATCATGCTGACAGCCAAGGGGGAAGATGTAGACCGTATCGTGGGGCTCGAAATGGGCGCCGATGACTATCTGCCCAAGCCCTTTAACCCTCGCGAACTGGTTGCGCGCATCAATGCCGTGCTGCGCCGGAAAGGCCCTGACGAAATCCCCGGCGCACCGTCGGAGACGCCGCAGACATTCCAGTTCGGTGATTTCATCCTCGACCTTGGTACGCGCGTATTGAAAAAGAACGGTGAAACGATTTCGCTGACGACCGGCGAATTCTCTGTTCTCAAGGTGTTTGCGCGTCATGCGCGCCAGCCGCTCTCCCGCGAAAAACTCATGGAACTTGCGCGCGGGCGCGAATACGAAGTATTCGACCGCAGCCTCGACGTGCAGATCTCCCGCCTGCGCAAGCTGATCGAACCGGATCCGTCCAATCCGATCTACATCCAGACGGTATGGGGGTTGGGCTACGTGTTCATCCCTGAAGGACAGCCGCGCTGAGCGACCAAGCCTGGCGCGACACGAGATAAAGGCAAGACTTAAGGCATTCCCCACTTGACCGCGCTTCTCAGAGACCAATTCAGCTGGCTGAAAAGCGGCTTGTTCTGGCGCACCTTCGTCCTCCTGGCCGTGCTGATCACGGCGAGCATCATGGCGTGGGTTTACAGCTTTCGTGTTGTTGAACGCACGCCGCGCGCACAGCAAATGGCCGCGCAGGTGATCTCGATCATTACCGTCACACGCGCAGCCCTCACTCACTCTGCCCCGGACATGCGGCGCGAACTGCTGTTCGACCTCGCCAGCAACGAAGGCATTCGCATCTACCCGCTCGAAGAAGGCGACGTCGTTCTTCCACCGCCGGAGAGCGAGCTGATGGAAGTGCTCGAATCCGACGTCAAGGCCCGCCTCGGCGAAGACACGAAGTTCGCGAGCAGCGTCAATGACGTGGCCGGATTCTGGGTCAGTTTCAAGATCGATGATGACAATTACTGGTTGCGCCTGGATCGCGAGCGGATCGAACGCGTGTCCAACATCCAGTGGTTGGGCTGGGGTACAGCCGCGATGATTTTGTCCCTGCTTGGAGCGGTATTCATTTCTCGCCTGATTAACCAGCCACTGGCGCGCATCACTGCCGCAACGCGAGCGATTGCGGAAGGAAAGCAGCCCGACCCGCTACCGGAAAAGGGCCCGACCGAGATCAAGGAGGCCAATCGCAGTTTCAACCAGATGGTGGCCGACCTCAACCGTGTAGAAACCGACCGCGCCGTCATCCTTGGTGGCATCTCGCACGACCTGCGCACGCCGCTGGCTCGCATGCAACTGGAGCTTGAACTGGCCAAGCTCGCCGACGAAGCCCGCGAGGGAATGCAGTCCGATCTCGCACAGATGGATGCGATCATTGGTCAGTTTCTCGTGTACGCCAAATCCACGGATGCCGGACAGTTGACAAGCGTGAACCTGAGTGCATTGATGACGGAATGCGCACGGGAAGCGGGCCGGTCGAGCGAGATACAGATCAGCATGAATATCGCCGAGGGCGTCAACGTATTCGGCAATGCGACCGACCTGCGCCGTATCGTCGCCAACTTGATCGAGAATGCGCGCCGCTACGGCAAGACGGAAAATACCAACGTTGCTTATGTCGACATGGTCTGCAAAGTCGAAGGACAAAACGCCGTCATCGAGGTATCAGACCGCGGCGCAGGCGTACCGGAAGCCGACATCGAGCGCTTGCTCAGGCCCTTTACCCGTCTCGATCAGGCACGCGGACAAGCGAATGGCTCCGGTCTCGGCCTGGCCATCGTGGAGCGCATCGTCAAGCGGCATAACGGCACGATCAAATTGTCGAACAAGAAAGGCGGCGGACTGCGTATCCGCATTTCGCTCCCGATTACAGGCGCAGCAGCGTAAATTCTTTTGTCCAGCCTACTCGCCGCTGGTTTCGAGTGGCGCGCCGTTGCTGCGCACTTCTTCCTCTTGCCGTTTATGCTGAACGCTAGCCCGGCATTCGCTACGAAGTACAAAGTCGCAGCCAGGTCAGTCTTTTACCGGTGGTGCCGCAGCTCCAGCCTGAGAAAGTCGCGCAAGGCAACGGCGTTGTTGATCTCATGCTCCTTGCTGCCATACAGCAGCGTTGCAGTACCCGAGCCAAGTCGGTCAATCAGCGCACGGACACCTTCGGAATTGGCACGGAGTTCGGCGAAATACCGTTCGCGAAATTCCTCCCACTTCTGCGGCTCATGGCCATACCACTTGCGCAGCTCGTTACTGGGCGCAACATCCTTGGCCCAATAATCGAGTCGCAGTTCGTCCTTGCTGATGCCGCGCGGCCAGATACGATCCACCAGAATGCGTACACCATCGGCCTCGGATGCCGCTTCGTAAGCCCGTTTGACTTTGATTGTCGCCGCCATCGCCACCCTTTCGATCCCGCTTCGTCCAGAAGGAGCTTCACCTCCACGTGCCATGCTGCGCACCGCCGTGCACGTTTCCGTCGACGTGAGCCCTGGCGGTCAGTCATCATCGGCGTGATGACCAGCGATGTCGCCACCCTTGAACAGCACTTCGCGGAGCTCCTCGTCCATCTTGGGGTCGCGGCGACGTATCCACTCCAGCATCATTGCGGCGTGTTCCTTTTCCTCGTCACGATTGTGTTCGAGGATGCGCTTGAGTTCGGGATCGGTTGCGGCATCGACGCGCTGGTTGTACCAGTCCACCGCCTCCAGCTCTTCCATCAGCGAAACGATTGCGCGATGCATGTCCATTGTGGCTGGTGACAGTTTATCCAGCGGTTCGTGATAGCCCTCATTTGCCATACTTTCTCCTTTGTTTCGTGCTTGGGGAAAAGATGATGTGAAAAGATGCCACGTCATTACGGTGTGCAGCGTAAACCGGCATTTGCTGTTCATTTTTGACGCTGGCAAGCAAAAGCTCAAATTGGCAATTACAATCCTTTCATCAAGAAAGACAATGGAGTCCGCCCAGGGCAAAGACTGCTCCTATCCACCGGACCATTCACGCCAGGCAAGCCGTTCCATTGTGAAATATGAATGTCGCAAGAAGCCGCGCACCTAGGCACAACCAGAACACTCCTTACTCTGAAGGGACTCTTCATGCTGAATTTCGATTTCTATAACCCGACCCACATCCTGTTTGGCAAAGGTCGCATTGCCGACCTGAACAAGGTCGTTCCGGGCAATGCACGTGTACTGATGCTGTATGGCGGCGGGAGCATCAAGAGCAACGGTGCCTACGATGAAGTGACACGTGCCTTGTCTGGACGCCATGTGCAGGAGTTCTCGGGAATCGAACCGAATCCCACCTACGAAACGCTGATGCAGGCGGTTGAACTGGTCCGAAAGGAAAAGCTCGATTTCCTGCTCGCTGTAGGCGGTGGATCGGTGATCGACGGCACGAAATTCGTTGCCGCTGCCGCATATTTTGAAGGCGATCCATGGGCTATCCTGGAACAGCGCGGGCGGAATATCACCCAGGCCCTGCCGTTTGGTTCGGTGCTGACCTTGCCTGCAACCGGTTCCGAGATGAATAACGGGTCTGTCATCACCCGCAAATCGCTGAAGGCCAAGCTGCCGTTTTCCCACCGTCTGGTATTTCCCAAGTTCTCCATCCTTGACCCGGTAACCACCTTCACGCTGCCAACCAGGCAGATTGGCAATGGCGTCGTCGATGCCTATGCGCACATCATGGAGCAGTACATGACCTACCCGGTCAACTCACCGGTACAGGATCGTTTTGCCGAGGGCCTGTTGTTGACACTCATCGAAGAAGGCCCGAAAGCGCTTTCCAGTCCGACGGACTACGACACCCGAGCCAACATCATGTGGTGTGCCACGCTTGCTTTGAATGGACTGATTGGCGCCGGCGTGCCCCAGGACTGGGCGACGCATATGGTCGGGCATGAATTGACGGCACTTTACGGGCTCGACCATGCACAGACCTTGGCCATTGTCCTGCCTGGCATGCTGCGCGTACGCAAGGAAAGCAAGCGTGCGAAGCTGTTGCAATACGCCGCACGCGTCTGGAACATCACCGCAGGCGATGAAGACAGCCGCATTGAACAGGCAATTGCACGGACGCAGGATTTCTTCGAGCAAATGGGCGTAAAGACGCGCTTGAGCGACTATCGGCTTGGGGCGGAAAACATCGAGACTATTCTCAAACACCTCGAGAGCCACGGCATGGTTACCTTAGGCGAGCAACGCGACGTGACGCTCGAGGTCAGTCGCAAGGTGCTTGAACTGAGCCTCTGACGTACGGCGCTTGAACTTCTTGCAAGACGAATAATCTATTTTTTCGCCATGCCTTGGTGCAGATCCAGATCGTACAGTTTGTGCGAGTAGTGCTGAGAATGAATGATGAACGGCATGGAAATCCATGCCGTTTTTCCTTTGAGGAGCTTCTTATGGCGTCATCCCCCACTTCCGGCTCGTCCAGCCAACAGCCGGAACACCTGAAGCCAGGCGACGAGGCCATGCCAGGCACGCCCGGCACCGGCGAAGACATCTGCGGCGATTGCGCGGGCACCGGCAAACGAAAAGACGGCAGCGAATGCCCGACCTGCGAGGGGACGGGCCGCATTATTCAGGGCATCGGCGGCGGTTGATGCATGTCGCGAACTCGTGAGCCAAAAGCCTTTTACGGGCTTTTACCGGACTGATGGCACTCTGCGGACGTTTTACTTCCTGTACAGAAGTGCAATCGCTTCGGCAGCGATGCCTTCTTCCCGTCCGAGAAAGCCGAGTTTCTCGTTCGTCTTGGCTTTGATATTTACCTGCGACACTGCGGCATCCAGATCTGCCGCAACATTAGCCGCCATCTGTGCAATATGCGGCGCCATTTTCGGCGCCTGCGCAATGATGGTCGCGTCGATATTTCCGATGACATAACCCGTATCCGCAACACGCTTGCACGCCTCGCGCAGCAAGACACGGGAATCCGCGCCCGCAAAGCGCGGATCGGTATCCGGAAAGTGGCGGCCGATATCGCCGAGACCTGCCGCCCCGAGGATGGCGTCGGTAATGGCATGCAGCAGGACATCGGCGTCCGAATGCCCGAGCAAGCCGGTCGCATGCGGAATCGTCACGCCGCCAACGATGAGCTTGCGCCCGGGCACCAAAGCGTGGCAGTCATATCCTTGGCCGATGCGAAACGGCATAGTGGCCTGATTCATGTGTTTTCCTTCAAATGCAGTTCTGCGAGTGCGATGTCATGCGGCAACGTCACTTTGAAATTGCGCGGACTTCCCTCCACCAGTTTCGGCTTGAGTCCCAACGCTTCTACCGCACTCGCCTCGTCGGTTACGGTCACCGCCTGTTCCAGCGCGCGGCGCAGCAAAGCGTAGCGGAACATTTGTGGCGTCTGTGCAGCCCATAAGTGTTCGCGCGGCACGGTCGTTTCCGAACGCCCCGCGGCATCGCTGCGCTTCAAGGTATCGACGACCGGCAATGCGAGAAGGCCGCCGACTTCGTCGTCCCGGACTTCATCGATCAGCCGTTCGATAAGTGCTGCCGTCAGTCCCGGCCGTGCCGCATCGTGGACCAGCACCCAATCGCCATCATTGAGGTCCTGCCGGATTTCCTTCAGCCCGTTGAGCACAGACTGGTGCCGCGTATTGCCGCCCTTGTAGAGGACGGTAACACGGTCGGCAAGATGCCGTGCGGCGTCCACCGCATCCTTGATGTAACCGTCGTCCGCGCTGACGACCACGTACACGTGCGCAATGGCCGGCGTCGCAGCAAAGGTATCGAGGACATGTGCCAGCATCAGCTTGCCGGCAAGCGGCATGTACTGCTTGGGGCATTCCGCCCCCATGCGTGCGCCGACGCCAGCCGCCGGAATGAGAGCAAAGTAACGCGAGGGAATCATCGTATTCATGTAATCGGAAGCCAGGCCGAGGTATGTCTCCTCGTGGAAGATGGCTGGCCGGGCTCCAGTGGAGGGCTTGGTTTATAATTTCGGCATATTTTCGCACAGTCAAAGTCCGCCAATCCAGCTTGCTGCCGGGCTGCCATGACATTTCCGATGTCGTTACTTGATGTCATTCGAACTCAAAAAAAACCTCCCCAAACCCGGTAATCGCTTCGCCCTGCCCGCCGTGCACGGTTCGGCAGATGCATTCGTCCTGGCGCAAGCCGCACGCGAACTGAAAGCGCAAAAACGCATGCTGACCGTCGTCGTCGCCAATGCGACCGACGCACAGCGCCTGCTGGCAGAAATTCCATGGTTTGCAAACAAGGAGCAGACCAAGTTGCACTGCCATCTTTTGCCGGATTGGGAAACGCTGCCGTACGATGCATTTTCCCCGCACCAAGACCTGGTGTCCGAGCGTCTGGCAACACTGCACGAAGTGCGTAGTGGACAGTGCGACGTATTGATCGTGCCGGCGACCACCGCTTTGCTGCGCATGGCGCCGCCTTCTTTTCTGGCTGCGTATACCTTCTTCTTCAAGCAAGGCGAAACGCTCGATGAGGCACGGCTCAAATCGCAGCTGACGCTGGCCGGCTATACCCACGTGGCGCAGGTGATGTCGCCCGGCGAGTACTCGGTACGTGGCGGGCTGATCGACCTGTTCCCGATGGGTTCAGCGCTCCCCTACCGGCTGGACCTGTTCGGCGACACGATCGAAACCATCCGTACCTTCGATGCCGATACCCAGCGTTCACTGTATCCGGTACGCGAAGTCCGCTTGCTGCCGGGGCGAGAATTCCCGATGGACGAAGCGGCGCGCACCGCTTTTCGCAGCCGCTGGCGCGAGGAATTCGAGGGTGATCCGTCCAGGTCGCCGATCTACAAGGACATCGGCAACGGCATTGCCTCGGCGGGCATCGAGTACTACCTGCCGCTGTTTTTCGACGAGACCGCAACGCTGTTCCAGTATCTGCCGGACGAGACCATGTTCGCGCTGGTCGGCGACATCGACGCAGCGATCAAGCGCTTCTGGGCCGATACCCAATCGCGCTACAAGTTCCTGAAGGCCGACCGCGAACGTCCGCTGCTGGCGCCGGAGCGTGTATTCCTGACCGACGAGGACTTCTTCATCCTCGCCAAGCCCCATGCCCGCTGGGTACTCCAGCAAGGCGATACCGCTTCCGAGATCTCCGCACCCATTCCGAATATCGCCGTCAACCGCCGTCTGGACGACCCGCTGACGAACCTGCGCTCTTACCTGCTCCAGACTGGCAAACGGGTGATGATCTGTGCCGACTCCAACGGCCGCCGGGAAACGCTGCAGCAGTATTTCAATGAATTCAACCTGACGCTTGCGCCATGTGACGACTTCGACGGCTTCCTGAGCGCTCCGGACAAGCTGATGCTCGGCGTCGCTCCGCTGCATGCCGGCTTCGAACTCAGCACCGACCTGGGGGACCTCGCCTTCATCACGGAGACCGAGCTGTACGCCGGTACCGGTCGCCGCGCCGGTCGCAAGAAGCAGGAAGGGGCCACGCAGGTCGAATCGATGGTGCGCGATCTGTCGGAACTGAAGATTGGCGACCCGGTCGTGCACGTCAACCACGGCATCGGGCGCTACATGGGCCTGCTCAGCATGGATCTCGGCGACGGAGAGACCGAGTTCCTGCATCTCGAATACGCGAAGGACACCAAGCTGTACGTCCCGGTGTCGCAGCTCCACGTGATCTCGCGCTATTCCGGCGCCTCGCCGGAGGAGGCGCCATTGCACGTACTCGGTTCCGGCCAATGGGAAAAGGCAAAGAAGAAAGCCGCTCAACAGATTCGCGACACTGCTGCAGAACTGCTCAATCTGTATGCGCGTCGTGCTGCGCGCCAGGGACACGCGTTCCAGTATTCGGCCCGAGACTACGAGGGGTTTGCAGAGAGCTTTGGCTTTGAAGAGACACCCGACCAGAGCGCAGCGATCAATGCCGTCATCAGGGACATGACCAGCGGCAAACCGATGGATCGCCTGATCTGCGGTGACGTCGGTTTCGGCAAGACGGAAGTTGCCTTGCGTGCGGCCTTTGTCGCCGTCATGGGCGGCAAACAGGTTGCCATTCTTGCGCCGACCACCCTGCTCGCCGAACAGCATGCACAGACCTTCGCCGACCGTTTTGCAGACTGGCCAGTGAAGATTGCCGAGCTGTCGCGTTTTCGCACCGGCAAGGAAGTCACGCAAGCGATCAAGGGCATGGCCGAAGGCACGATCGACATCGTGATCGGCACACACAAGTTGCTGTCGAATGACGTGAAGTTTGCCCGCCTCGGCCTGGTCATCATCGATGAGGAACATCGCTTTGGCGTCCGCCAGAAGGAAGCGCTGAAGGCGCTGCGTGCCGAGGTGGATGTCTTGACGCTCACTGCGACGCCGATCCCGCGTACGCTCGGCATGGCGCTGGAAGGCTTGCGCGACTTTTCCGTGATCGCCACCGCGCCGCAGAAACGCCTTGCCATCAAGACCTTCGTGCGCAGCGAAGACGATTCCGTGATCCGCGAAGCCTGCCTGCGCGAACTCAAGCGTGGCGGCCAGGTGTACTTCCTGCACAATGAAGTCGAGACCATCCTGAATCGCAAGGCGATGCTGGAAGAACTGCTGCCGGAGGCACGCATCGCCGTGGCACACGGCCAGATGCATGAGCGCGACCTGGAAAAGGTGATGCGTGACTTCGTGTCCCAGCGCTCCAACATCCTGCTGTGCACGACGATCATCGAGACCGGCATCGACGTCCCGACCGCCAACACCATCATCATGCATCGCGCAGACAAGTTCGGTCTGGCGCAGTTGCACCAGTTGCGCGGCCGCGTCGGCCGCTCGCACCACCAGGCGTATGCCTATCTGCTGGTACATGATGTGAAGGGACTGACGAAGCAGGCGCAGCGGCGGCTGGAGGCGATCCAGCAGATGGAGGAACTGGGCAGCGGTTTCTACCTTGCGATGCACGACCTGGAAATCCGCGGTGCCGGTGAGGTGCTGGGCGAAAGCCAGTCCGGCGAAATGCAGGAAATCGGCTTCCAGCTCTATTCCGACATGCTCAACGAGGCCGTGCGCTCGCTCAAGAACGGCAAGGAACCGGACCTCGCAGCGCCCCTGTCGACGACAACGGAAATCAACCTGCATGTCCCCGCCCTGCTCCCGCAGGATTATTGCGGCGATGTGCATGAGCGCCTGTCGCTGTACAAGCGGCTGGCCAACTGCGAATCGCCGGGTGCGATCGACGACCTGCAGGAAGAACTGATCGACCGGTTCGGGAAACTTCCGGATGCCGCAAAGGCCCTCATCGAGACGCACCGTCTCAGGATCGCCGCAATCCCGGTCGGCATTGTTAAAATCGACGCCCATGCGGAATCGGCAGTGCTGCAGTTCCAGCCGAATCCGCCGATCGACGCGATGCGGATCATCGAGCTGATCCAGAAGAACCGGCACATCAAACTGAACGGACAGGACAAGCTGCGCATTACCGCAAGCATGCCCGACCTCGCAGCACGCGTGTCGCAGGTGAAGGCGACGATCCGCTCACTCGTTAGTTAAGTGCTGACCCTGATTTTTTAATTTGACCCATCCGCACCCACGGCCCGACATGAACCTGATCCTCCAAGCCCTATCGCCGGAACGCTCCACGATCGAACGCATCGCAGAAATGGCCGACGCGCAGCGCGTTGTCCCGATCAATGACAATGCATTCCGCTGTGAAGGCATCCGCATTACCAACGACTTGAAAGAACGCATCGATGCCGATTGCTTCTCCGCGCAAGTCGACTATGCCTTCGTCCCGCCGGGCCGCAAACTGAGCGATTTCGGACTGGTGGTCATGGACATGGACTCCACACTGATCACCATTGAATGCATCGACGAAATCGCGGACATGCAGGGGCTGAAGCCGCAGGTTTCAGAAATCACGGAATCCGCGATGCGCGGCGAAATCGAGTTCCGTGAAAGCCTGACGCGCCGCGTGGCACTACTCAAGGGGCTGGATGCAACGGCACTGCAGCGCGTGTACGACGAACGCCTGCAATTGTCGATGGGCGCAGCAAACATGCTTGATGCGATCAAGACAGCAGGTCTGAAGACATTGCTGGTCTCCGGCGGCTTCACGTTTTTCACAGACCGCATGAAGACCACGCTGGGCCTCGATTACACGCACTCCAACGTCCTTGAAATCGTCGAAGGGAAACTCACCGGCCGGGTCGTGAACGGTATTGTCGATGCGGATGAGAAAAAGAATACGGTGGAACGTGTCTGCGCCGAACTCGGCATTTCCACGACGAAAGCTATCGTGATGGGCGATGGCGCGAACGACCTGAAGATGATGTCGATTGCCGGTATGTCGGTGGCATTCCGCGCCAAGCCGATTGTCCGGCAGCAAGCTGATGTTGCATTGAATTTTGTGGGTCTCGACGGAATCTTATCGTTGTTTGAATAGTCTTCAATACAACACTTCCAAGGAACCCTCATGGTGCAGGAACTGGTTTTCGACCCTTACCTGGAATCCCGGAAAAACCTGGCTTGGTGGCTATACGTTTTCCATGGTGCCAGCCTGGTGTTTTCAATGGGCCTGTTTTCCTTCATCCCGCTGATCATCAGCTACGTAAAACGTCCGGAAACGTCGGGGACCTTCGTCTACAGCCATCACAGCTGGCAAATCCGCTCGTTCTGGTGGTTCCTGGTCTGGAGTGCGATCGGATGGCTCTGCATTTTCACCATCGTCGGGATCGTCATTGGCATCCCGATTCTTGCGGCTGCTTGGATCTGGAAGGCATACCGGCTGATCAGGGGCATCGTGGACCTGGGCAACAACAAGCCGATGCCGACCTGACTTACGCATCTGTCGGTCCACGACTGGGCCGCTGCCCCCACCTCAGGCGGGCGCGTCGAGCGCGGCAAATGCCTGCTCGATATCCGCAATCAGGTCATCCGGGTCTTCCAACCCCACATTAAAGCGTACGAGCGGCCCCTTTCCCGCCCAGTTCTTGCGCATCGCTTGAATACGATACGGAACGCACAGGCTGTGTGCGCCGCCCCAGCTGAATCCGATCTTGAAGAGGTTCAGGCTGTCAATGAAACGGTCGGTCTGCGCCTCGCTGTAACGCTCGTCAAACACCACTGAAAACAGCCCGCCGGCACCAGTGAAATCCCGTTTCCAGACTTCGTGTCCGGGACAATCATCAAACGCCGGATGCAGCACGCGGTTGATTTCCGGCCGCTGCTTCAGCCAGGAAGCCACCTTGCGTGCGCCGGCGTCATGTGCGTCAAAACGAAGCTTCATCGTCGCGAGGCCGCGCAACACCAGATACGCATCATCCATGCCAACGCCGAAACCGAGACGCATGTGCGCCATCTCGATACGGTGCATCAGTGCCTTGTCGCGCGTAATCACAGCGCCCATCAGCACATCGGATCCGCCGGACTGGTACTTGGTCAGCGCTTGCATCACGATGTCCACGCCATGCTCGAAGGCGCGGAAAGCAATGCCGGCCGACCAGGTATTGTCGATTGCCACATGAATGTCTTGTCCGGCTGCGCGCCTTTCCTGCACGACCTTGCAGATAGCGGGAATGTCCGGCACTTCCATCGACACTGACCCCGGCGCCTCGGTCCACACCAGCCGTGTATTCGACTGGATCAGTTCTGCAATCCCGGCACCGACCAGCGGGTCGTAAAAGCGCGCGGTAATGCCGTAGTCCTGCGAAAGCCAGCGGCCGAGTTCGCGGTTCGGGTTATAGACGTTATCCGGGATCAGCACATCATCGCCCGTCCTGAGCAGCCCGAAATCTACCATCGCAATCGCAGCCAGGCCGCTCGGCGCGAGCACGCAATGCGTTCCACCCTCGATTTCGGCCAGGCGCGCTTCGAGCGTAAAGCTGGTCGGCGTGCCGTGCAAGCCGTAGGTGTATGCTGTCTTGTCCTGCCAGTTGCGAGAACGCAGCGCCGCCACATCCTTGAACAGCACGGTCGACGCGTGGTGGATGGCCGTTGGAAAGGCGGCGAAGCCTTCCGGCGGCGCATAGTCGGAATGGATCAGCGCCGTCTGGAGCGACTTGGGATCAGTCATGCGATGGCTCCGTTCAAATCAGTCAAATATCAATCAGGCCTCGCCCCAGAGGTCGTGGGTGTCGGCTGCCGTGATCGTGACATCGACGAATTCGCCGACCTTCAGCTTCCGGTGCGGCTCAAACGGCGGCTTCACATGCACCACACCGTCGATTTCCGGCGCATCGGCGGCCGTGCGGCCGACACCGCCGCTGGTGGTCACTTCGTCGAGCAATACGCGGATGGTCTTGCCCACCTTTGCCTGCATCCGCTTCTTCGAGATTCCTTCCTGCAGTTCCATGACGCGGGCGCGGCGTTCTTCGCGCAGTTCCTCAGGAACGGGGTTGGCCAGCTCGTTTGCGGTCGCGCCTTCCACCGGCGAATAGGCAAAACAACCGAGACGGTCGATCTCCGCCTCCTTCAGGAAGTCGAGCAGGTACTGGAATTCCTCTTCTGTCTCACCCGGGAATCCTGCAATAAAGGTCGAACGAATGGTAAGGTCCGGACACATCTTGCGCCACGCCTGGATGCGCTCGATGTTCTTCTCGCCGCTGGCCGGGCGCTTCATGCGCTTCAGGACATCCGGATGCGCGTGCTGCAGCGGGACATCCAGATAAGGCAGCACCTTGCCCTCTGCCATCAACGGAATAATGCCGTCCACATGCGGGTACGGGTACACGTAGTGCAAACGTACCCATGCGCCATATTGCGCGGCCAACTCGCCCAGCGCCGCCGTCAGCTGCGTCATGTGCGTCTTGACCGGCTTGCCGTTCCAGAAACCGGTGCGGAATTTCACATCCACGCCATAGGCGCTGGTGTCCTGGGAAATGACCAGCAGTTCCTTTACGCCGGCCTTGAACAGGTTCTCCGCTTCGCGCATCACATCCGCGATCGGACGGGACACGAGGTCACCGCGCATCGAGGGGATAATGCAGAAACTGCAGCGGTGGTTACAGCCTTCGGAAATCTTCAGGTAGGCAAAGTGCTTCGGCGTCAGCTTCACGCCTTGCGGCGGCACGAGATCCTGGAAAGGATCGTGCGGTTTCGGCAGATGCGTATGCACTGCGGACATCACATCGCCCAGCGCCTGCGGGCCGGTCACTGCCAGTACCTTCGGATGTACGCTCTGGATCAGGTCGTTGCCCGCCGCGTCTTTCTTCTTGCCGAGACAGCCGGTAACAATCACCTTGCCGTTTTCATGCAGCGCTTCACCGATTGCATCGAGCGACTCCTGCACGGCAGCATCGATGAATCCGCAGGTATTGACGATGACGAGGTCAGCGCCGTCATAGGACTTGGCGGTTTCGTAACCTTCGGCACGGAGCTGGGTGATGATCTGTTCGGAGTCGACTAGCGCTTTCGGACAGCCCAATGACACAAATCCAACTTTTGGACCATAACCCACTGATTCTAAATGCTTTTTCAAAATTTATCTTTCAATTTCGTTTTATTTGTGCCCAGCGACACGTAACCTATACTGAGCACATAAAGGCGGTATTTTACTCTTGTTGTTGAGGGCAAAAAGATGGCACGTGCTCGTCAAACTGAGCTAATCGCAGCAGCGGAAACAACGAGCGATCCGGAAACAATACTGAGGGAAGTAGGTATGCTAATTCCAAGCGATGAACCAGTCCCGACGCTAGAACATGCAATATTGTCAGCTAACTGCTTCGGCTTATCGGCCACAACAATGCTCGGCCAGAGAGCTTACTTTGCGGTTGTTGACGAGAATGGCCAAGTGCTTGACATGGGTGACCACGTTGCGCAGGCCGCGTGGCTACTTATGGTGGAAGCGTGGCGGAATTTCTTGATCGGTGGTAAGCGCCCGGTGATCGCATCTTGAATCGGCAGGTCAAGATCGCGGAGCATCGTGTCCACCATAAACTCAAGTGGACACGTGTACACCATGGAAGAGAATCAGCAAGTACAGCCGAAGCGGCGCCG
>NZ_BAAGWA010000011.1:0-145163 GCF_054780595.1 Noviherbaspirillum agri | reverse complement strand
AGCGCAAGCACCGCGAGCGCGAAGGCCTGCCGCTCACCGCCATCGATGCGAAGGGCTATTTCATTCCGCTCGAGAGCGTGCGCCGCAACCTCTCCGAGAAAACGGCTGAGCTGGCGACGAAGGCGGGCTAACAGTGTCAGTTGAAGATGTTGTAAAAGGACGGCCAGGAACGCGCGCTTGTGCATGGACGCTGGCGGCGTTGCTCGCAGCATGGGGAGGTGCCGCCTGGAGTGCAGTGCTGACGGTCAAAGCGGGTGAATCGATCGCGGCTGCCATCAAGACAGCCAAGGCGGGGGATACCGTCGAGGTTGAGCGCGGCGACTATGCCGAGCGGCTGGTGATCGATAAGCCGCTGGTGCTCAAGGGCCTCAACCGGCCCACGATACGCGCAGGCTTCGCCGGCGACGTGATCCGCGTGCGCGCGCCCGACGTCACCATTCAGGGCTTCATCGTGCGCGACAGCGGCATCGACCAGACCGCGCAGAATTCGGGCATCTACGCGCAGAAGGGCGCGGACCGGATTACGGTGCAAGATTGCGAGCTGGTGTTCAACCTGTTCGGCATCTGGATTGAAAGCTTGCGCGACGCGCGTGTCGAGCGCAACACCATCACCGGACGGCGCGATCTTCTGTCGGCTGCACGAGGCAATGGCGTGCAGGTGTTTGATGTGAACGGCGTGCAGGTCGTCGATAACAACATCAGCTATGCCCGTGACGGCATCTATGTCGACGTGTCGCGCAATGCCGTCTTCCGCGGCAACAAGATTCATCACCTGCGCTACGGTACCCACTACATGAACACCAACGGCAGCACGTGGGAGGACAACGAGACCTATCTCAATCGCGGTGGCCTGGCGCTGATGGAAGTGCGCGATCTCAAGGTCCGCAATAACAAGGCGTGGGGCAACAGTGACCACGGCATCATGCTGCGAACGATCCAGGATTCGGTGATCGAGAATAATGTGGTTGTCGGTAATGCGCGCGGCTTTTTCATTTACGACGCAGAGTTCAATATCGTGCGCCAGAACCTCGTGATGGGGAACGGTGTCGGTGCGCATGTGTCGGCCGGCTCGAGCAATAACCAAGTGGATGGCAACGACTTCATCGACAATCGCGAGCAAGTCAAGTTTGTGGCCTCGCGCGATGTGGAATGGGGCAAATTGCAGGGCAATTACTGGAGCAACTACAGCGGCTGGGACCAGAACGGTGATGCGCGTGGCGACGTGCCATATGAGGCCAACGACGTGGTGGACCGCCTGAACTGGCAGTATCCGCTGCTCAAACTGGTACTCTCGAGCCCTTCGATACAGACCTTGCGTTTCGTGGCGCGGCAATTTCCGCTGCTGCGTGCGCCCAGCATCGTGGACAGGAACCCACGCATGCGCCCTTTGAATCAGGATTGGAGAAAGTGGAGTGACAAGCAGTCCCATACAGGTGGTTGACGTCAACAAGCGCTTCGGCGATGTGCAGGCGCTCGGTGGCGTCAGCCTGACAGTTGGCAAGGGTGAGATGTTCGGCCTGATCGGCCACAATGGCGCGGGAAAAAGCACATTGTTCAAGCTAATGCTTGGACTCATGCCGCCGACGACAGGCGAAGTGCGCATCCATGGTGTGCTGACCAGCGGACGTGACTTCCGGCAGGCGCGTCGCCGCATCGGCTACCTGCCCGAGAATTTCGTCACCTATGACAATCTCACCGGGCTGGAAGTGCTGCAACTGTTTGCCGACCTCAAGCAGGTTCCCCGAAATGAATGCATGCCCATCCTGGAGCGCGTCGGCCTTGCCGATGCGTCAGGACGCCGGGTGCGCGGTTATTCCAAAGGCATGCGCCAGCGCCTCGGCTTTGCCCAGGTCCTGCTCGGCAATCCGGACCTGATCTTCCTCGACGAGCCGACCAACGGCCTCGACCCGGAAGGCATCCATGACTTTTACCGCATCCTGCGCGATGTTCAGGCACGTGGCGCAACCATCATCATCACTTCGCACATCCTGGCCGAGATCCAGGAGCGGGTGGACCGGCTGGTGATCCTCAATTCCGGGCGCATTGCCGCGGAAGGAACGCTGGCCGAATTGCGCGCAAGGATGGTGCTGCCATCGGTGATCGAACTGACGCTCAATCCGGGGCAGGGACAGCATTTGCATGGCGCACTGGCGCCCATGGGCCTCGAGATGGAGATCGGCGAAGACCAGGCGAGAATTGCCTGCCCACAGGCGAAAAAGGTCGCTGTGCTCGGTGCCATCGGCACGTTGAGCGGTGTAGTACGCGACATCGTCGTGCATGAGCCTTCGCTGGAGGACCTGTTCTTCGGTTACGGAGGTGAGCATGCTTAGTGTCGATTTCGCGCAGGTGCGCATCATCGCCAGCAAGGAATTCCGCGACCGCATCCGCAACCTCTGGGTACTGGCCGTGGCGGTGATCTTCTCCCTGTTTGCACTGGCCATTGCCTATTTCGGCTCCGCCCAGCAGGGCTCCGTCGGCTTTCGCGGCATCGATGTGACGATTGCCAGCCTGGTCAGCCTGGTGATCTATCTTGTGCCCTTGATTGCGCTGATCCTCGGTTACGACGCCATCGTCGGCGAGCGCGAGCGCGGCTCGCTTGAGCTGCTGATGTCGATGCCGATCACCCGCTTCGAGATCCTCTTCGGAAAATACCTCGGCCTTGCGCTGGCGCTGTCGGTCTCGACGGTGGTCGGCTTTGGCGCCGGGCTGTTGCCGATGGCGTCGCAGCTCGGCACGGCCGACCTGTACCACTATCTCGGCTTCGTATTCTCCGCGATCCTGATGGGCATGGCCTTCCTCAGCCTGTCGGTGCTGGTGTCGGTGCTGGTGTCCGACCGCATGCGTGCGTCGGGCCTGGCCATTGCGTTGTGGTTCTTCTTCGTGCTGGTCTTCGACCTGCTGCTGACCGGGGCATTGGTGCTCAGCCAGGGTAACCTCGGCAGTGCAGTCTTCGGCACGCTGCTGATGTTAAATCCCGCCGACGTGTTCCGCCTGCTGAACATCTTCAGTTCCGAACAGGTGCAGACCATGTACGGGCTTGCCACCGTGATGCCCGAGACTCTGACCAATCCGATGGTGCTGGGCGCCATCATGCTCGGCTGGATTGTTATTCCTTTCTTGATTGCAAACTGGAGATTCAAGTGACGACAAAAACAAACAGGCTCGCAGCGACCTTCATGCTGCTTGCTGCGCTTGCCGCTTGCAGCGAAACGACCCAGCAGGCATCGCCGCAGGAGCCGGGCGCCGATACAGCATGCTCGCTCGACGGCATGATGCTGAAGGATTATCCGGGGCCGAAGGCGCAGATTCATTACAAGGAAGGTGCGCCGGAATTTTTCTGCGACCTGATGGAGTTGTTCGGATCGCTGCTCGCGCCGGAGGAAAGGCGGCCGGTGGCCGGTGCGTTCGTGCAGGATATGGGCAAGACCTCATGGGAACATCCGGACGGAAACTGGATCGATGCTAAATCGGCCATCTATGTTGTCGGCAGCAAAAAGACCGGTTCCATGGGGCCGACTTTCGGTTCGTTTTCCAGTCTGCAAGACGCGGAAGCATTCGCGCAGAAGGAGGGCGGGAAAGTCCTTCGTTTCGAGCAGATCACCCTCGACATGGTGAATGTCAACACCGGCGCGCCGGACGACAATTCGATGCATTAAGGAATTGCAATGGACCAGACACTGATAGACGAGCTCGAAGCTAACGAAGACCCGGAAGGCCAGCAGAAACTCTACGCGCAGATCAACTTCGTGCTGCGCGAAACACGCAAGGAAGTCCTCAATCGCTATGGTGTCGATGACGAAGCGGCGCTGCTGGAAAAAATCAGGAGCAAGGCGGTAGAAGAGCATCCCGCCTATAACGATTACCTCGGTGCGCTGATTATCGAGCAGACGCGGCAGCAGGTACGCGGCGACATGATGGCGCGCATGGGCGGCACTGCGGGTAGCGCCGACCGTACCGAGAGCGTGCACCTGATGCTGAAGGAAAAAATCGAGGAACAGTATGCGCAACGCCTTTCAGAGCCGGTGCGCATGGTCCAGGATGCGCTGATCGTCGTCTTCGACAGCGGCTTGCTGATGGAAGTGCGTTACTACAGCGCTGAGGAGTACATGATCAGCTGGAGCTGGGGCGAGGCAGAATTTTGTATCGATACAGCTCCGGTACATCCGGAATGCGCCACATTCCCACATCATCTGCATGGTGATGAGGGGACTATCGTGGCTGATTCTGTTACCCTTCCGGGCACGGATTGCTGGACCAATTTTTCTCGGTTACTAGACATTCTGTTGGTCGACCCATTGCTTGATACGGCGACGCTGGCATAGCAATGGGGCGTGACCTGGACTTACATTTTTTTACCATAAGGAGAAATAGATGAAGGCTCTCACACTTTTGCCGTTTATCGTTGCTGCAGCGCTGGTTGGTTGCGGCGAGAAAGAGGCTCCGCAGTCGGAAGCACCGGCAGCATCTGCACCTGCACCGGCTGCTGAGGCACCTGCCGCAGCACCGGCTCCGGCACCGGCCGCCGAAGCACCAGCCGCTGCTCCAGCCGAACCTGCAGCCAGCGCACCGGCAGCCAGCGCACCGGCAGCCAGCGCACCGGCAACCGCCAGCGCAGGTGACCTCGCCAAGGGCGAGCAGGTGTTCAACGCTAACTGCGTATCCTGCCATGGCGCAGGAGTGATGGGCGCTCCGAAGCTGGGCGACAAGGCTGCATGGGAGCCGCGCATTGCTCAGGGCAAGGATACCGTCTACACCCACGCGCTCAACGGCCTGAAGCTGATGCCGCCAAAGGGTGGCAATGCCAGCCTGAAGGATGAGGACGTGAAGGCCGCCGTGGACTTCATGATCAGCAAGGCAAGCTAACCAGCCAACAAGAAAAGAGCGCCGGGCAACCGGCGCTCTTTTCATCAATCCTCGTCAAAAAGCGGTCTTCCTCGTGGCTTTTGGGACGACCTCCATCTTTCCGTCCTACCCGTATTCTCGCTGATCGCGTTCACCGCCAGCATCATGCGCAATTTCCGTCATTTCCACGGCCCTCTTGTTCTTCTTTTTGCATTGCTGTTCGCTGTATTGGCTGGCTGCGCGCGCAATGACACCATCCATCGTACGCAAGGACATGTATTCGGCACACGGGTCGAGGTCAGCATTTATGGCGAATCCGAACAACGTGCTGCTGACCTCAGTGCCAAGGTGTTGCGCGAGTTCGACCGCCTGCACCACAAGTTCCACGCGTGGCAACCGAGTGCGCTGACTGCGCTGAACGATGCGATCGCCCGCGGCGAGCCGTACGAAGCCGATGCGGAGATGGTCGATATCCTGAAGGCGGCGACCATGCTGGCAGAAAGCTCGGACAACCTGTTCAATCCGGCCGTCGGGCGGCTGATCCGCCTCTGGGGTTTTCAGAGCAGCGATATCACGCCGCATTCGCCTGACCCGGCCAAGATCAAACGGCTGGTGGATGCCAATCCACGCATGACCGACCTGCAGTTCAACGGAACCACCATCAGCAGTCGCAACAAGACAGTGATGCTTGACCTCGGCGGATACGCGAAGGGCTATGCACTCGACCGTGCGGCACACATCCTGCGCGGCGAGGGCGTCAAGGCGGCACTGGTGAATGTCGGCGGCAACATGCTCGCGATCGGCCAGCCCGGCGACCGCTTGTGGACGGTCGGCATACAGGATCCGCGCGGCGAAGGATCCATTGCGGTCGTTAAGCTGCGGGATAACGAAGCAATCGGCACCAGCGGCGATTACCAGCGCTACTTCATGAAGGATGGCAAGCGGCGTCCGCATATCATCGACCCGCGCACCGGGGAGACGACTGATCTGGTCGCCTCGGTGACCATCATCGTCTCGGGTGGCAACGACGCCGGTACACGCTCGGACGGTCATTCCAAGCCCTTGTTTGTCGCAGGGCCTGCGCATTGGCGCGAGATGGCAGCGCGCCTCGGCCTGAAGGAAGTGATGCTGATCGATTCGAACCGGAACGTGGAGATGACACCAGCAATGCGTGAAAGGCTGGCATCGCAGCCGTCCGACAAGGCAGCCCGCTAGGCCGTGTTTGACAAGCTACTGCGCGGCCCGGATTGATGTCTGCGGTGCTCGGCGTACCAGTCGTACGCGTGCGCTCCTCGACACCACTCCGAAACGCTCGCTACACTTGTCAAACACAGCCTAGGCCTGATTAAACAAGCGGCTGCGCGGCTGGTATCGACCTCTGCAGTCTTCGGTATATCGCCGATCCGCGCGTCAAGCTGCGCCTAATCGCTTCGTACACTGAAGTTTGCGAAATGTCCCGATACCTTGCGTATCAGGTCGTCGCTCAGGTTGCCAGCTCCTGCGAGGGATTTCAGGTTCTTGTTTTTGCACCCCTGCGACCGGAAGCTCTGTAGCGCATAGTTCTGCACGCCCATGCCGGCCAGGGTTTGCGCCAGATCGACAACATCGTCCTCGGACAGCAATGACTGGTGCACCGTCGTGCGGAATTCATGTTTCACTCCCGACTCCAGCACTGCCTCGGCACTGATGCGCGCCGATTGGCCGCTGTCGGCGACACCCGTCACGCGCTCATAGCAATCGAACGGTGCCTTGATGTCCAGGCCAACCCAGTCCACCATCGGCAGCACCGCTTTCAGGTGTTTCGGATAGACGCCGCCGCTGTGCAGGCCGACCGAGAAGCCGAGCTTGCGCACATCGGCGATGGCGTCCGGCAGCGCCGGATCGAGTGTCGGTTCGCCGCCGGAAAATACAACTGCATCGATCAGACCAACGCGCTTCTGAAGCAGGCCGAACACGCGCGACCATTGCAACGGGCTTTTCTGCAGACGGAGCTGTAGGTGGGGGTTGTGGCAGTAACCGCATTGCCAGGGGCAACCCTGTACGAATACGACTGCCGAGAGCTTGCCGGGGTAGTCGGTCGCGGTGAATGGTGTGATGCCGCCGACCTTCAGCGAGCGGTGATTCGATTCGGCCGCGAAGCTGCGCGGACTGCTCGCTAACGTACTTGCGCTCATGGAATTCTCCTTTTTTGCCAATATTAAACGAGGACGGCGGCGGGTGATAGTCCATTACGCGGCTGCTGATTCATAGTGTTCGTGCTCTGAATTTGTCGGGATGATTTGGCAGGGAGATGCGATGTTCTTTGTGTCGAGTTTCGGTGTGGATGAACTCCTCGCATGCCTGTAGGTGCTTGTCCTAAGCGGCTGTCGACACTTTTTGGATAGAGCCGATTCCGTCTCGAACAGCTTGGAAACGACGTTCTTGTCGCCGCACGTTGAATAGATTGGAAAGAGGGAGGAACGGTCTGCGTCACGATGATGAACGACAAGCGGAACGGTCTCAGCGCGCGTATTGCCTGAGGCCGGCATGCCTCCAGACTGGAAACAACTCGGTCATGTAATGGCGCAGCTCATCCTGCTTTTCCAGTGCATCGCACGGAGGCGCGGTGCTGCCGACTGGCAGCGGCAAGGAGCTGGTGTCGTACGGCATGCCGGGCATGCCAGCCTGCAGGATGTCGGTGAAATGCTTACGCATTGCGTTCGCAAATCAGTGGGCCTTGCCTTTAGCAGGCGTGACATCCAAGTCGTATAAATTGCTGGTCTGTTCCTGGAACTCCAGCATGCGACCGATGATTCGGTATCGAACAGCGCCTTGCGTGTGCGGTGCAAGGCGCATGGCAGGAGGTCGTAACGTGCGAACTGCACCGCATGCATCGCGCTGCGGTGCAGTTCGCAAGGGTTGGCTTTCGGACCTTCGTCCTTACGCCATGAAACGGTCAGCGCGAGGTCGTGCCGGATCCGGACGGCGTGGTGGTCGTTGTTCCGGGGGAGGTTGTGGTGCCGCTGCCGGATGTGTCGTTTGATGTCCCGGATGTGCCGGAAGTCGAATCCACCGTGCCGGAAGACCCCGTGCCCGTTGTGCCGGAAGACCCGCTACCCCAGGTGCTCGAGCTTGAGCCGCTGCTCGACGGCGTCGTACTGCTGTCCGTCCCCGACGTACCGGAAGAGGTGCCGCTCGTATCGGAGCTGCCAGTGCCAGTCGTGCCGGATGTGCCTGAAGTACCGGAGGTGCCTGAAGTGCCGGAGGTGCCGCTGGTGCCCGACGTGTCCGTACCTGTCGTGCCGGAAGAGCCAGTCCCGGAAGTTCCTGACATGCCGGAGCTACCCGATCCGCTGGAGCTGCTGTCTGTTCCGGAAGTGCCAGATGTGGTGCTTCCGGTTCCGGATGTATCTGAGCCCGTCGTGCCGGATGCTCCCGACGTTCCCGAGGTTCCGCTGCCCGTGCCCCAAGTGCCGGATGACGTGCTTCCGGACCCGGAGGTGTCAGTCCCGGAGGAGCCGGAGGAACCGCTTGTATCCGAGCTGCCCGATGATCCGGACATACCTGAGCTACCTGAAGTGCCGGAGGTGTCCGACGTGCCGCCATAGCTTGGAGGCGGCGGGACACTCAGGCCGGAGCCGCCGGTGGTGGCGCCAGAACTTGTCCCCGATGATCCGCTGGTGGATGGCGTTGTGCTACTGCCGGAGCTGCTGCTCTCCGACGACCCGCTTGTGCCGCTCATATCCGATGTGCCGGATGTACCGGAGGTGCCGGATGAAGAGGCACCGGATGTCGTGCTGTCTGTTTTCGGTGTGGTCGTTTGCGTCGTGGTCGTGGTGGTCACCGCTCCCTGGTCACCGCTTCCCGATGAAGCGGCGCTGCCGGAGGTGCCGCTGCTGCCGGAAGTATCTGTGGACGATCCCGGTGTGGTCGGTGCAGCGCTTGGAGTTGGGCTCTGGCTGGGATCGTTGGTCGTCGTGGTTGTCGTTGTCTGGCCGAACGAGGCAGTCGCTGTGCCAATTAGCGACAGGAAAATGGCTATGGGTAATTTCTTCATGCTCGCTCCTACATATGAATGGTGGATTCTTCAGAAACTGCCGAAGATGTGTTTTAGACCACTATTTCTCGCGGGGTTCGCATCAATTCGCGCGAGAAGCGACAAACGGTATTTCAAAATGTAACTGAAGCCTTTGGTTCCTCCGGAATTGAAATCCGGATGCCGGTATTGCTGCCTGCTTGCAATCGCAGTGGCATTGGCAATGGGTACAGCTCGTATGTTTCCATGCAGCCTAAGGAGGGAAGTTCGTGCACCCCGATGGCACCCGGCGCAAACGTCGGTGCTCGATGCATGCCACACGATCCGGCCATATCGGCCGAGTACACAAGCGACATTGTTTGCCTCTTGGAGGGAAAGTTCCAGGCAAGTGCATTTATTCACCCACCGATCGTCAAATACGCGGGTAGCGCATTTGCGGCGGGTATGCCGATATAGAAACACGCAAAAGCACACCAGTTGCTATACGGTAAATATCTTTGAAATTCTTAACACAGGTTAAGTCAGCGGATTGACCCCGGAGTAGGCCGGACTTACGATTTTTGTGCGGCTTCAGATTTCCTGAAACGCTACTGATGTCCTGAGCAGGTTTACTAGATAGGAGCACCCCAGGTGCCGGCCGCCCCAACCAAGTTGCAGCTACTTCCCCCGGAACTGGAGGAGCAGCTCCGCAGCAAGCACGAATCCGACGTGGACCAGCTGCTCCCGATCGTCGGCCCGGTATTGGGCATGCTGATGATCGGTTTTGGCTTGCGAGACTACCTCATTGACCCGGAGCATGCGGGGCAGGCCTTCCTTCTGCGTGTTGCCGCAGTGGTGATCTCGGTGATCGCCTTTCGGCGCACAACCCTGGGCTGGACTCCGACCCAGCGTGCCGGGTTCATATACTGGATCTACGCTTCTGCGCTCATCGGTGTTTCCAGTCTGCTCAAGGACGGTGCGTACTATGGATTGATAACCATCTCCGCGTCGATATTCCTGGTCACCCTGACCTCCCTGCGCATATCGACCTTCCTCTGGATTGCGAGCGGTCCGTTCTTCCTTTACGCAGTAGTGGCAGCGCGCGAGATGTCGTTCATTGCTTACCTCAACGATATCGTTTCCTACCTCTTGAATGCCTGCCTTGCGCTTGTCCTGATGCTGATGTTCCGTTTCTTCCGGCAGAAGGCATTCCTGCTCGAGCTGCAACTGACGCATGTGGCCCGGCATGATGCGCTCACCAGCTTGTACAACCGCGGACATTTCAATGAGCTGGCCGCGCAGGAAATCATGCGCGCGCGGCGCCATCAACGACCGCTTGCCGTCGCGATGCTCGATATTGATCGTTTCAAGAACATCAACGACACATATGGCCATGAAATCGGCGACCTCGCGCTCAAAGCCTTTGCGGATGCGTGCCGCGGCTGCGTGAGGGAGACCGACCGGCTCGGGCGCATCGGCGGCGAAGAGTTCGCGTGCCTGTTGCCGGAAACATCAGAGAGCGAGGCTATTGCTTGCGCCGAACGTTTGCGCACATGCATCGAGGACTTGAGGGTCGACACGCCGAAGGGAAAAATCCAGTTCACCGTCAGCATCGGTGTGGCCGTCCTGCAGCCGGAACACATGGACTGGGATTGCCTGCTGCGTGATGCGGACAGCGCCTTGTACCAAGCGAAGTGCGAAGGGCGGAACAGGGTAGTGCTCGCAAAGCCCTGCTCATCTCGACCACCGCATGGAGTGGACGCCGCCTAGCTTTTCAACAGGCTCTAAACGATTCCAATGCCTCGATGACTATGACCGTTAGCTCAACCAGCCCATCCGCAACAGAGAAGTCGACCGAGATAATGAAACTATCCAACCCATCAGGAGAAGCGACGTTAAGCGACCGCTTCGGGCGGTCTATCGATTACCTTCGCCTGTCGGTGACAGACCGCTGTGACCTGCGCTGCAGCTACTGTATTCCCAAAGGCTTCAAGGGATTTGAGGAGCCGAAGCATTGGCTCACGTTTGACGAAATCGAGCGCTTGTTGCATGTGTTTGCACGCCTTGGCACTTCGCGCATCCGCATGACCGGAGGCGAGCCGCTGTTAAGGCGCAATCTGCCGGAACTGGCCGAACGCGTTGCGCGACTGCCCGGTGTACGCGATCTCTCGCTGTCGACAAATGCTACGCGCCTCGCCCGACATGCAGGCGAGTTAAAAGCTGCCGGCGTTTCCCGTATCAACGTCAGCCTCGATTCGCTCGATCGTGGCTGCATGGAAAAGATCACCGGGCGCGACAGCCTGCAGCAGATCCTTGATGGGATCATGGCCGGCAAGGAGGCGGGATTCAGTCCGATCAAGATCAACATGGTCGCGATGCGCGGGATCAATGACGGCGAGATCGACGCGATGGTGGAGTTCTGCATCGAGCACGGGTTCATCCTTCGCCTGATCGAAGCCATGCCGATGGGCGCCACAGGGCGCGACACTTCGTTTCTCGAGCTTGGTCCGATCCAGGCTCGCCTGCAGGAACGCTTCGGCCTGAAGCCGCAGGCAGCGGAGTTAGGTGGCGGCCCCGCGCGCTACCTCGCGACGCCGGATGGCCGTGCGAGCGTCGGCTTCATTACGCCGATGTCGCAGCACTTTTGCGCAACCTGCAACCGGGTACGCCTGTCTGTTGACGGTACCTTGTACCTCTGCCTTGGACAGGAAGAGAAATTCGAGTTCCGCCCGCTCTTGCGCGGCGGAGCCAGCGATGCTGAGCTCGAAACGGCAATCCGGCAGGCGATCGAACTCAAGCCGCAGAAACACGAGTTCAGCGAGCGTCCGGAAAAGATCGTCCGCTTCATGGCGCAAACCGGCGGATAGTGACGGTGAGGTGCGGACGCTGGAGTTGCTGGCGGATTCCCGCATCACAGATGCAGATGCAGATGCTTCGCTGTCATCCTGATCCGTCACCGGCTGCTGTTGCCGATGCTGTTCATTCGGCAGGAAGCGCGGTCAAGAAGCACGCGCTGAACATCTTGAGAAACGGAGTCTGCCAAGCCGTATGTCGGCCACCGTATTCGCGCTCGGGCACAGGATGGCCGGCGGGTTGAGCGTCGAAGCCGGCCTGATGGCCGGACGAGGTGGAGATGACGGAATCGTGGATTCAGCGCCGGTACGGACCGGGGGCGGCCCGCAGAAAATGAGAATGGACGGTGGGTTTTCCGCTATGCCGCTCAGGTACTGCAGCGGCCGCAGCAACCGCCGCATGACTCCTCTTGCGGCTTGTCCGCCTTTACACCGTAACCGGCTTTCGCCAGCACGGCCTTCATTTCCTGCGTCGCGGTAAGCTGGTCGTCGAACTGGACGATGGCGCGGCTCTGCGGAAACGAGACGCTCACATTGCTCACACCGTCAATCGTCTTGAGGGCGCGCATGACGGTTTCAGTGCAATCTTCAGTGGTCATTCCCGTGACATGCAGGATTTCGGTTTGCATGGTGCTTCCTATAAAAAATGAAGAGTGGAGCTGCATGCCGCAAATGAATCACGCTGAAGCGATCACGCGGCGTAAGCTCAGGACGCAGTGATGCTAATCGAATCGCGAGATGCGCTTGAATGATCTGGATCAAGCTATGGCGGATCTTGGGGGAAACCTGTCGTGCTGCCCCGTTGGTTGGGCTGAGTCCTGCGGAAGGGGAGGTGAAACCATACCGGTGCAAGCGCGTTGCCTGCACCGGCGATACGATCAGTGTGCCATCAGCACCGGAACGGTCATGGACTCCAGCACGGTGCGGGTGACGCCGCCGAGCAGGATCTCGCGGAAGCGTGAGTGGCCGTATCCACCCATCACCAGCATATCGGAGCCAAGATCGGCGGCAATCGACAGCAGGGCATTGCCCACGTCGATGTCCGTCTTCTGGCGAACGACGTTGACCTTGATGCCATGGCGCGCGAGGTACAGTCCAATGTCCGCACCGGGTTGCTCGCCATGTGCGTCACCGCGCGAATCCGGGTTGAACACGACGACATCGACATTGTCGGCGCGTCTGAGCAGCGGAATCGCCGCAGTCACTGCGCGAGTTGCACTGGTGCTTGCGTCCCACGCAATCAGAGCGCGCCTGGCCACCGTCTCGTACTGGCCGGCGTACGGCACGACCAGAACCGGGCGGCCGGAGTTCATGATGACAAATTCGGGGAAGTCGGGCAGCGTCGTGGATGACGGTTCGTCAAGGTCAGTCTGGCCGATCACCACGAGGTCGCTGTAGCGAGCCTGGAGGCTGATGCCGCCGCCTGCTTCGTCGTCAACCTGGCGTGCTTCGTAGGAGGCGACGCCCATGTTCTTTGCGGTTGCCTCAAACTTTGCCAGCGCTTCCTTCGCATGGTTGCGCAGTTCATCGAGATGGCCGTCGAGGTGCGTCGACATGGCGCCACCCTCATAGATGAACTTGGACTGATAAATGAAGCGCGACACGCCGGACGGTGCAGCGCCGATCAGGTGCGCTTCCTCGTTCATGGCAATCCTGGCGGCGATCTTGATGCGTTCGCCGGCATGCTTGTCGTTGTCAACATGGACGAGTACGGTTTTGTACGGCATTTGATACCCCTTTTTATGATTGGCTAAGCTTTTGCCAGAGCAAATTCAAGGTCTGGGAGCGAGCGTTATTCACTTTCTACGCACTTTCTACGCAGTTTGTGCGACATAAGCGTAGGGCCAAGCGGCAATGCAGTCCAGAAAAATACGAGGACTGCAAACATTAGTTCCGGGCTTTTTGATTCAGATCAAACGTCTCCGAGCGTGTGGTTTGAATGCGGACACGCCAGCAGAATTGTACTGTGCGATTGCATAAAATGTGCTTGGTCCACAGACCGGAAGAGCATGTCGACACCGACCACCGAAGGCGCTGGCAAGCTCGACGAAATCGAAGTGCAATAAACGGGAGTCCTGCGACGACATGCAATCGGCGCGAGTTTGTTCTGGCATGATCGCAGGAGACTGCACCGACTGTCGTGACCTGACAATGCATACTCGCCGCGCGTGTGACGGCGTTACCTGCCAAGAGCAATAACAACCCTGAAGGCTGTGTATGAGCATCCGGAATCTGAAATATCTCTTTGAACCACGTTCAATCGCCGTTATCGGCGCTTCCGCAAAGCCCCATAGCGTCGGGGCGACGGTGCTGGAGAATCTGACGACGGGCGGGTTCACCGGGCAGATCATTCCGGTCAATCCGAAGTACGAATCCTTGTCCGGCCTGAAGGTCTATCCCGGCGTGGCAAAGCTGCCCAGCGCTCCCGACCTGGCCGTCATTTGTACGCCGCCGGCAACGGTCCCGGGCATCATCGGCGACCTTGGCAAGCTCGGCACCAAAGCGGCAATTGTGCTCACAGCCGGCCTCGGTTCCGTCAAGGATCTGCGCGGCCGGAACATGAAAGACCTGATGCTGGCCGCAGCCAAGCCGCATCTGCTGCGTATTCTCGGGCCCAATTGCGTCGGACTGCTCGTGCCGGGCCAAGGCGTGAATGCGAGTTTTGCGCACACTGGTGCGTTGCCGGGCAAGATTGCGTTCGTGTCGCAGTCCGGTGCCATGGTGACCGGCGTGCTGGACTGGGCGAAATCCCGTGGCATCGGTTTTTCGAAGTTCATTTCACTTGGAGATAGTGCCGACGTGGATTTCGGCGACGTGCTCGACTATCTCGCAACCGACCCAGACACGCACGCGATCCTCCTGTACATGGAGGGAATCACGGACGCACGAAAATTCATGTCCGCAGCGCGCTCTGCTGCACGCAGCAAGCCTACGCTCGTCATCAAGGCGGGCAGGGCGCCGGAAGGCGCGAAAGCCGCTGCGTCGCATACCGGCGCCCTGACGGGATCGGACGATGTGTATGACGCCGCGATACGGCGCGCCGGCATGCTGCGCGTCTATACCACGATGGATCTCTTCGATGCGGTGGAAACGCTCGGGCGTTCGCGGCCGGTGAAGGGCGACCGCCTCGCGATTCTTACCAATGGCGGCGGTCCCGGCGTACTTGCAACCGACGCCTTGATCGGCAAGAACGGCTGCCTGGCAAATCTTTCGCCGGCAGCAATGCGAAAACTCGACGAGATACTTCCGCCCACCTGGTCCCGCGGCAATCCGATCGACATCATCGGCGATGCACCGGCCGAGCGATACATCGCAGCGCTGGAGGTGCTATTGCAGGAGGCAGACGTGGATGCCACGTTGTTCATCCACGCGCCGACGGCGATCGTTCCGAGTGCGGAAATCGCTGCTGCGGTTGCACCTGTTCTCAAGGCGGCATCGCGCAATGTACTTGCGTGCTGGCTTGGCGGCGAGTCGGTGGCACAAGCGCGGACAATCTTCTCTGACGCGGGCATTCCGACCTATGAGACGCCGGAGGAAGCGGTAAGGGGTTTCATGCAGACGGTGCAGTATCACCGCAACCAGAAACTCCTGATGGAAGTCCCTGCTTCCGTGACTGATGCATTTTCCGAAGACCGGGCCACGGCGCGCTCCATCGTGCGACAAGTCCTCGCCAGCGGCCGGAGTGCGCTGTCCGAGCCGGAGGCGAAGCAGGTACTGGCGGCCTATGGCGTGCCCGTTGTGCAAACCCGATCCGTGCGCACGGTGGAAGAGGCTGCACAATGCGCTGCGGAAATCGGTTTTCCGGTGGCCTTGAAAGTTCTGTCGCCGGACATCGTGCACAAATCCGATGTGGGTGGCGTCGTGCTTGACCTTGCTGATGCCGACGCCGTCACCAGTGCTGCCAGTGCAATGAACAAACGGCTGATGGAACTTCGGCCCGACGCGCGTCTTGGCGGCTTCTCCGTGCAGTCAATGGTGCGCCGGCCGAATGCACATGAACTGATCGTCGGCGTGGCAACCGATCCCTTGTTCGGGCCGGTGATCCTGTTCGGCCAGGGCGGCATCGCTGTCGAAGTGACGGCGGACCATGCCGTAGCGCTGCCGCCGCTGAACATGGTGCTGGCACGCGACCTGATCTCCCGTACTCGGGTGTCGAAGCTCCTGGCCGGATTCCGCCACCGGAGCGCTGCCGATGTCGATGCAATCTGTCATACGCTGATACAGATTTCACACCTCATCATCGACATACCCGAGATAGCCGAGCTGGACATCAATCCCCTGTTGGCGGACGAAAAAGGCGTGATTGCGCTGGACGCTCGGATCAGCGTAAAGACCGCAGAGAAACATGGTGTCGACCGCCTGGCTATCCGGCCTTATCCGGAAGAACTTGAAGAGTGGATTTCTTGGCAAGGCATTCCGATCCTGCTACGGCCGATTCGTCCGGAAGATGGCCCTCAGCACATCGAGTTCTTCAACTCGCTCGATCCTGAAGACGTGCGCATGCGCATGTTTGTTCGTATGCGTGAGCTTTCCCATGCGCAGCTGGCACGCATGACACAGATCGATTACAACCGTGAAATGGCGTTTATCGCCACACGCAAGCGGGAGGATGGCGGTGCGGAAACACTCGGCGTGGCGCGGGTAATTTTCGATCCTGACAATGTCAGCGCCGAGTTTGCAATCAGCGTTCGTTCCGATCTCAAGGGAAAGGGCCTGGGACGAGTTCTGATGAACAAGCTGATTGCATACTGCCGCGAACGAGGCACCCAGGAAATTGTCGGCGAAGCACTTACCTATAACGGCCCTTTGCTCGCACTGGTCAAGGACCTCGGTTTCGAGACGCATCGTTCGCTGGATAACGACACGACTCTGTTGAAGCTTCCGCTACGGTAGACGCTATCTCGCGACACCTCGTCCGTAGGAGGCTTTTGCAGCATCATCGGCGACGTTGCGGTTGCCTTGGCGTCAGATGCGATATAAGATTCATCCTATATGAATCTTTATGGAGCAATGATGAGCCTACTCAGCATCGAAGAGCCGCAAGCAGCAGGGCAGGGGAAGCCGACGCTGATGCACCATCCTCTGTTTCGCCTCGGTTTTCGCCCCTTTTATTTGCTGGCGGCAGCGTTTGCCGCAGTCAGTGTCCCGCTCTGGATCGCGCGGTATTTCGGCTTTGCTCAGGTGCTGAACCGTGTCGACCTGAACTGGCACATGCATGAAATGGTGTTCGGTTTCGCAGTCGCGGTGATCGTTGGTTTTGTGTTCACTGCGGCGCGTAACTGGACCGGTCTGTGGACACCTCGTCGCGGACATCTGGCGGCATTGGCGGGCGTCTGGCTTGCAGGACGCCTCACGATGCTGTTCGCTCCGGCATTGCTGGCCGCAGTGGTCGATCTGCTATTCCTGCCATTGGCGGCATGGCCGATCTACCGTGTGCTTCAGCGCACTGGCAACAAGCGCAACATGTTCCTGGTCGGCCTGCTTTCGCTTCTTGCTGTTGTCAATGCAGCGTTCCATGCTGCGACACTCGGCTGGATCAAGATCTCTTCTGTCACGCCGATCCATGCCGCGATCCTCATCATCGTCATGATCGAATCCGTGATCGGCGGACGCGTTATCCCGGGGTTTACCGCAAACGGCGTCGTCGGAGTCAAACCTGTCACGGATGCGAAGCGTGACCGGATCTGCATTGCGCTGACTGCATTTGCTGCCGCCGCCTGGGTCATGCAGGTGCCTGCACCGCTCGTGGCTGCACTTGCCTTTGCAGCCGGCTGCGCGCATGTGCTGCGGCTGTCAGGGTGGAAGCCGCATCGGACCTTGGGCAAACCCCTGGTGTGGATTTTGCACATTTCCTATGCATGGATTCCGGTCGGCTTTTTCATGTTGTCGCTGGCAGCGATGAACATGACGACAAGCAGTGCAGCCTTTCACGTCCTCGCGATCGGCTCCATGGCGGGACTCATCATCGGCATGATCACACGCACCGCACTCGGCCATACCGGACGCCAGTTGGACGCCGGCACCAGCGAGCTGGTCATGTACGTTCTGGTCCAGGCAGGTGTCGTTGCTCGACTTCTTGCGGCGACAAATGCGCTTGGATTGCGCAACACGATGCTTGTTGCAGCAGCGGTGTGCTGGTCTGCCGCATTTCTCCTGTATGTCGTTGTGTACGGCCCGTATCTGATGAGCGCGCGCATCGACGGCCGCGAGGGCTGACGAGGGCTGTAGGGCGGGTTGTCAACGTGCCCACGCAGGCAGCGGATTTTTTCGGCTGTCACGGGAAGTAAAGGCGTACCCGGTACATGACTCGACGACTGGCAGCGCCGAGCGATGACAAGAATGTGCAAGCCCACAGTGCAGCCTCAGGCACTGATACGGCAGCTCAACGACTCGTTTCGGTGAGCTTGACGCAATTTTGGGCCTGTGGCGTTTGACAAAAAGGGAGGAATTGCGCTACACGATTGGTTTCCGGGCTTTTTGACTTAGATCAAGGTGATTGCGTACCCCCCTCCGTACACTGCAAGCCAGTCAGAGCGCGCCCCCCTCTTGGGGTGCATGGCAGCAGGAGTGAAACGAGATGGCAGTTCCCGCAAATGCAGTGTCCCCGATTCCGGTCGTTCAGTTCGACGCCGCGTTGATCCGAAAGCTGAGCCAGCAAGGCCCACGCTATACCTCGTATCCGACGGCCGATCGCTTCACTGAAGACTTCAGGATGGGCGATTATCTGCAGGCGGTGAACAGTGTGCGCGCAATGGGTGCACGCAATCCATTGTCGATCTATGTTCACATCCCGTTCTGCGACAAACTCTGCTACTACTGCGCCTGCAACAAGATCATCACGAAAAACCGCAGCAAGGCAGAGACCTACCTCACTTACCTGAAGCGTGAGATAGAAATGCAAGGCAGGCTGTTCGCCGAGATGAATCAGGTCGAGCAGCTGCACTTCGGCGGCGGTACGCCGACCTATCTGTCCGATGAGCAAATGAGCGATTTGCTCGCACACCTGCGCAAATGGTTCCGTTTTGCCACCGACGAATCCGGCGAGTATTCGATCGAAATCGACCCGCGTACCGTGTCGCCGGAACGCATCCATTCCCTGCGCGCGCAGGGCTTCAACCGTATCAGTCTTGGGGTGCAGGATTTCGATCCGGAGGTGCAGAAAGCCGTCAACCGTATCCAGCCGGAAGAGCAAACCCGGTCCGTGATCCAGGCGGCGCGTGATGCGGGTTTCCGTTCGATCAGCATCGACCTGATCTATGGCCTGCCGAAGCAGAACCTGATCACGATGGGACAAACCTTGTCGAAAGTGATCTCGGCCGACCCGGATCGCATTTCGATCTACAACTACGCGCACATGCCGGCCTTGTTCAAGCCGCAGCGCCGCATCAATGAGGACGAGCTGCCGAGCGGGGAAACCAAGCTTGACATGCTTGCCCTGTGCATCAAGCGGCTGACCGATGCCGGCTATGTGTACATCGGCATGGACCACTTCGCCAAGCCCAACGATGACCTCGCCGTCGCACAGCGACAGGGGCGCCTGCATCGCAATTTCCAAGGCTATTCAACGCATGCGGAAGCGGAGATGGTCTCCTGCGGCGTGTCTGCGATCAGTGCTGTGGGCTCAACCTATAGCCAGAATGAAAAGACGCTGGAAGCGTATTACGAGCGTATCGAGCAAGGGGAACTGCCGATCGCGCGCGGATTCAAACTCAGCGTCGATGATCTGCTCCGTCGCATCATCATCCAGATGTTGATGTGTAATTTCGAGCTTTCCATCCGCTCGCTCGAGCTTGCCTATCCGATTACCTTCGCGGACTACTTTGCGACCGAAATCGAGAAGCTCCGCGAACTGGAAGCCGACGGACTGCTGACCATCGGCTCCGAATGGCTGACAGTGACGCCGAAAGGCCGACTGCTGATCCGTAACATCTGCATGGTGTTTGACCGCTACCTGAACACCAAGAAGGAAGTGAAGATGGAGCGGATGCGCTACTCGAAAACGATCTGATCAAAAACGATCTGATCATTGGGTTGAGTGACGCTCTGCAGCAAATCGGCTGATCAGCGATAATGCTGGCCGGCCAGCAGGCGTGTCCGTCGGCTGGCTTGAACTTTTGATATCTACCGATAAGTGACCGAGCTACACTTTCTTTCCGTTTTCATGATCGGCCTGCTTGGCGGTGTGCACTGCGTAGGCATGTGCGGCGGGATTGTAAGTGCGTTTTCGGTTGCATCGACATCTACCCGGCGTCCCTTTCCTGTCCCCGTCAGCGGCGGTTCCGGCGCCATCGCGCAACCGGCAGTCTTCTCCGACGTCCTGCGCGTCGTAGCTTACAACGCCGGACGCATTTCAAGTTATGCCATTGCCGGTGCTGTTGCCGGTGGCGTCGCACAGGGCGTGCGCACCTTGTCATTCATGTCATCTCTCCAGATTGCCGGCTATTGGCTGGCAAACCTGATGCTCGTCGCCCTCGGCCTCTACCTGATGGATGCCTGGCGCGGCCTTGCGCGACTTGAGGCCGCCGGCCAAGTCGTCTGGCGCCGGTTGCAGCCGTTGATGAAGCATTTGCTGCCGGTCGACAGCATCGGGAAGGCCTTCGCGCTTGGTGGGTTGTGGGGCTGGGTTCCTTGCGGCATGGTGTACAGCGTTTTGCTTACCGCGATGCTGAGTGGTTCGGCGTTGTCGGGTGCGACCGTGATGCTGGCTTTCGGTGCGGGCACATTGCCGGTGCTGATTACGATGGGCATGCTCGGCTCCCGCCTTCAGGTTTGGACTCGCAAACGCTCGGTGCGCGTGGCAAGCGGGCTGCTGGTCCTTGCCTTCGGCGTGCTTGGCCTTGTACGGGCCACTAGTGGTCTGTCGCTGGGCTGGCTTGATGCAATTTGCATCACTCCGCCGGCAGGGGGGCACTGATGAGCGCTGTTGTTGCGGCAGGCAGCGAGTCCGCTGCGCTGAACTGCTTTCACTGTGGCTTGCCGGTTCCGCCCGATTCCCGCTGGAGCGTCAAGGTTGCCGGTATCGATCGATCAATGTGCTGCCCGGGTTGCGAAGCCGTGGCGCAGGCAATTGTCGACAACGGCTTGTCCGATTACTACCTGACCCGGAATGCATTCTCGCCAACTGCGGATGGCAAATCCCTGGTTCCCGACGAATTGAAGCTCTACGATGCACCGGAAGTGCTGGAACGATTCGTCGGACCGGGCGACGACAACGAGGAGTTCTGCGAGGCGGTATTTTCTGTTGATGGAATCCGCTGTGCCGCCTGTGTCTGGCTGATCGAACGCCGTCTGGCGGGGGTGAAAGGCGTGCAGACACTTAACTTGAACGTTGCCACCGAGCGGCTTCAGGTGCGTTGGCAAAAGGATAGCTGCAAACCCAGCGACATTCTGAAAGCAGTGCGAGAAGTCGGCTACGTAGCGTATCCGTTCGACGCCGTCAGGCATGGAGAGCAGCTTCAACGCGCGAGCAAGACACTTTTCCGCCAGCTGTTCATTGCCGGGCTGTCCATGATGCAGGTCATGATGTACGCCGTCCCGGTCTATCTCGCCACAGATGGAACCATGGACGCGGACATGGAAAACCTGATGCGCTGGGCGAGCCTGTTCCTGACCATCCCGGCCGTATTCTATTCTGCGTTGCCCTTCTTCAAAGGGGCATGGGCCAACCTGAAAAGCCGGGCACTCGGCATGGATGTGCCCGTTGCGCTGGGCATCGCTGCAGCATTCGCCGGGAGCGTCGTCGCAACCGTGAAAGGTGAGGGCGATGTCTACTTCGACTCTGCGACGATGTTCATCTTCCTGCTCTTGTGCAGCCGGTACCTCGAGCTTGTCGCACGTCGAAAGGCGGCTTCGGCGCTGGAGCGCTTGCAGCACGCGCTGCCCACATCAGCCGCGCGCATGCCGTATTTTCCTGAGGACCGTACGCCGGAAGTGGTGCCCGCCGGGCAGTTATGCGAAGGCGATATGGTTCTGGTGAAGCCGGGGGAAGTGATCGCCGCCGACTGCATCATCGTCGAAGGCAGCACCGCGATCGACCTGTCGCTGCTCACGGGCGAAAGCCGTCCGCAGCCGAAGGGGCTAGGCGATGCGCTGCCCGGGGGGGCGGTCAACGCAGTGCAACCTATCGTGGTCAAAGTGACAAAGCTGGCCCGCGACAGTGCGTTGTCAACGCTGGTAAAGCTGATCGAGCGGGCAGGGCAGGCCAAGCCGCAGTTGTCGCTATGGGCCGACAAGGTCGCAGCATGGTTCGTCGCAGTGCTTCTCCTGTTCGCCGTCGTCATCTTTTTTGCTTGGCAATGGGTGGATCCGTCGCGTGCATGGCCAATTGCGATCGCCGTGTTGGTTGTATCGTGCCCCTGTGCCCTGTCGCTGGCGACGCCCAGCGCCTTGGCGGCGGCAACCGATCGGCTCGTGCGCCAAGGTGTGCTGGTGGTGCAGTCTCATGTATTGGAAACCTTGCATCGTACGACCCATGTCATCTTTGACAAGACGGGGACATTGACTCTCGGCCGGCCCGCATTGCGCCAGATCAGCGTGCTCGGCGCCCAGTCCGATGCGTGGTGTCTGGCCACGGCGGCCGCCTTGGAGGCATCCAGTGCGCATCCGCTCGCGGCGGCAATCATGGACGCTGTGCAGCGACTTCCGGAAGGTATGCGACGCCCCATTGCGGCCGATGTTGAGTCGGCGGCCGGGCAGGGACTGTCGGGTGTTGTTGACGGCCTTCGGTACCGATTTGGCTCCGCGGCCTTTGTGCAGGAAGTCACGGGAAGCAGTGCGCCTGTAACGGAAGAAAGCGGCCTGACCTCGGTATACCTGGGCGCCGAATCCGGATGGCTGGCGCGCTTCGACCTTGCCGACGCCATACGCCCGGACGCAAGGCAGGTCGTCCAACACTTCCAGGCGCGTGGCAAGCAGGTCATCCTGCTCAGTGGCGACCAGCAGGGCGTTACGCAGCGCGTGGCCGATGAACTCGGAATCGATGCTGCATACGGAGAGCGGTTGCCAGACCAGAAACTGGAATTCGTCCAGAAGCTGCAGGCAGCAGGCGCCGTGGTGGCGATGGTGGGTGACGGCATTAACGATGCTGCAGTCCTGCGCGCCGCGGATGTCTCGTTTGCGATGGGAAGCGGTGCGGCTCTGGCTCAGACGCATGCAGATACGGTACTGCTGTCGGGGCGGCTGAGTTCAGTCGCCGAAACTGATCAGACTGCAGCAAAGACCATGGCAATCGTGCGTCAGAACCTGGCGTGGGCGACGGTCTATAACATTACGGCGATTCCCGCAGCGGCGCTTGGGCTGCTTAATCCGTGGCTGTCAGGGATCGGCATGTCGCTCAGTTCGGCAATCGTCGTCATCAATGCATTACGTTTGCGGCGCATATCGCGGACTAACGCCGCGGCGGTCGATGGAACGGCGCAGTTGAGCCGTCATGGCGCCTAATACGATATTGGCAAGTTATGGAAGCTCTCTATCTTCTCGTCCCTATTAGTATCCTGATCGTCTTTGTCGCGATATGGATCTTCTTCCGCGCCTCGGATAGCGGACAGTTCGACGATCTCGTCGGCCCGGGTATGCGAATACTGCAAGATGATGACCGAATACCAGAGGAAAATTTGTCGGAAAAATCCGGTCAAGACACTTCCAAAACCCGCTAAAATTGCGGCTTTTTTTTAGCCTAAAAGGGCCTACCGACGGAAGGGTTTGCTTGATTTGGGTCAATTTGATTCAAGTCAAAGCTTTTTGGGAACCCGAGTCGTACCCTCGCCTCATTCTTTGTTACTAACCCTGGGAGATCGTACGTGGATACATCACTGAACTACAACTACAAGGTCGTGAAGCAGTTCGCGATCGCTACTGTAGTGTGGGGCGTGGTGGGTATGCTGGTCGGCGTGTTTGTCGCCGCACAGCTCGCCTGGCCCGCTCTTAACTTCGACATCGCCTGGCTCAGCTACGGCCGCTTGCGGCCTCTGCACACCAATGCTGTTATTTTTGCATTTGGTGGCAGCGCGCTGTTTGCCACTTCCTACTATGTCGTGCAGCGTACCAGCCAGGTACGCCTGTTCTCCGACGGCCTTGCCGCCTTTACCTTCTGGGGCTGGCAGCTCGTCATCCTTGCAGCGGCGATCTCTCTCCCGCTCGGCTACACCTCCGGCAAGGAATATGCCGAACTGGAATGGCCGATCGACATCCTGATCGCACTGGTGTGGGTGTCCTATGCCGTCGTGTTCTTCGGCACGCTGGTCAAGCGCAAGGTGCCGCATATCTATGTCGCGAACTGGTTCTTCGGTGGCTTTATCCTGGCCGTCGCGCTGCTGCACATCTTCAACAGCATGGCAATGCCGGTTTCGGCTATGAAGTCCTACTCTGCCTATGCAGGCGTGCAGGACGCCATGGTTCAGTGGTGGTACGGCCATAACGCGGTGGGCTTCTTCCTGACCGCAGGCTTCCTTGGCATGATGTACTACTTCATTCCGAAGCAAGCCGACAAGCCGGTTTACTCCTATCGCCTGTCGATCGTGCACTTCTGGGCGCTGATCTTCACCTACATGTGGGCGGGTCCGCACCACCTGCACTACACCGCATTACCTGACTGGACCCAGTCGATCGGTATGGTGTTCTCGCTGATTCTGCTGGCACCTTCCTGGGGCGGCATGATCAACGGCATCATGACCCTGTCCGGCGCATGGAACAAGCTGCGTAACGATCCGATCCTGAAGTTCCTGATCGTGTCCCTGTCGTTCTATGGCATGTCGACCTTCGAAGGTCCGATGATGTCCATCAAGACCGTCAACGCACTGTCGCACTACACCGACTGGACCGTCGGCCACGTGCACGCTGGCGCACTGGGTTGGGTCGGCTTCATCACGATGGGCTCGATCTACTATCTGATCCCGCGCCTGTTCGGCAAGACACAGATGCATAGCGTCCGCCTGATCGAAGTCCACTTCTGGGTTGCGACCATCGGTATCGTGCTGTACATCGCCGCAATGTGGATCGCTGGCGTCATGCAAGGCCTGATGTGGCGCGCAGTGAATGCCGACGGCACGCTGACCTACACCTTTGTCGAGTCCGTTAAAGCGACCTACCCGTACTACGTGATCCGCTTTACCGGTGGCCTGTTGTACCTGACTGGCATGATCCTGATGGCATACAACACGTTCATGACCGTGCGTGGCGGCAAAGCCGTTGAGGCTCGCATCCCGGCACTGGCGCCGACTCACGCTTGAATCTAGGAGCAGCAATGAAGAAATTTACTCATGAACTGATTGAAAAGAACCCTTGGCTGCTGATCATCCTGATCGTTCTGGTGGTCAGCGTCGGCGGCCTGGTCGAGATCGTGCCGCTGTTCTTCCAGAAGTCGACGACGGAACCGATTGCCGGCCTCAAGCCTTATGAACCGCTGCGCCTGGCAGGCCGCGACATTTACGTCCGTGAAGGTTGCTACAACTGCCATTCGCAGATGATTCGTCCGTTCCGCGCCGAGACCGAACGCTACGGCCACTACTCGGTCGCGGCCGAGTATGTGTATGACCGTCCGTTCCAGTGGGGCTCCAAGCGTACCGGTCCGGATCTGGCACGCGTTGGCGGCCGTTACAGCGACGAATGGCATCGCACCCATCTGAACAACCCGCGTGATGTGGTGCCGGAGTCGAACATGCCCGGCTACCCGTGGCTGGCGAAGACCAAGCTTGACCCGGAGTCTGTCGTGCCGAAGATGCGTGCATTGCAGACGCTGGGCCATCCTTACACTGAAGAGGAAATTGCAGCAGCACCGAAAGCCCTGGAAGGCAAGACCGAGGAGGATGCCGTGGTCGCCTATCTGCAAGGTCTGGGTGTGTTGATCAAGGCGAAGAGGTAATCAATCATGGGTCTCGAAAACCTAATTATTGATGCGCGCAGCGTCATCACTGTACTGAGCTTCATCAGCTTCATTGGCATCGTCTGGTGGGCATACAGTGCGCGTCGCAGCGCAGACTTCGAAGCGGCAGCCAACCTGCCGTTCGCCGATGAAATGGATATCCAAGCTGCGGAGAAAAAACAACATGTCTGACTTTACAAGTGAATTCTGGAGCGTTTACATCACCGCGCTGACGTTGCTCGGCATTGGTGGCTGTGCGCTGCTCCTGTGGGCGCAATCGAAGGCGAAGGTAGTCGTTTCCAGCGATGGCGGACCGGAAGATAAAACCACCGGCCATAGCTGGGACGAAGGTCTTGCCGAGTTGAACAACCCGATGCCGCGCTGGTGGATGTGGATGTTTTACATCACCATCGTGTTCGGCCTCGTATATCTGGCGCTGTATCCCGGCCTGGGTTCGTTCGCCGGCAAGCTGGGCTGGAAGTCAACCGGGGCATATCAGGCTGAACTGCAAAAGGCGGACGAAGAGTTCGGCCCGATCTTTGCGAAGTACCAGCAGCAGGACCTGAAGGCAGTGGCCAGCGATCCTCAGGCACGTGCCATCGGTGAGCGTCTGTTCCTGACTTACTGCGCACAGTGCCACGGCTCGGATGCCCGCGGTAACAAGGGTTTCCCGAACCTGACCGACGGCGACTGGTTGTATGGCGGCGATCCGGAAGTGATCAAGACCACCATCCTCGGTGGCCGCAGCGGCATGATGCCGACCATGGCAGCCGCAGTGGGATCCGACAAAGATGTCGAAAATGTTGCACACTACGTACTTAGCCTGTCCGGTTCCACCGCCGATCCGATTAAAGCCGCCTTTGGCAAGGAGAAGTTCGGTGCGTGCGCAGCATGTCATGGTCCGGAGGGCAAGGGTAACCAGGCAATCGGTGCTCCAAACCTGACAGACAAGACCTGGCTGTACGGCGGCAGCGCTGACACCATCAAGGAAACCATCACGAAGGGCCGCACGAACACCATGCCGCCGTTCAAGGAATTCCTGGGCGAAGCGAAGGTCCATGTACTGGCAGCTTACGTTTGGAGCCTGTCCAACGACAAAACGACAGTCGCGCAAAAGTGACGACCTAACCGCATGGCGGCACGGAGACGCCGCCATGCCATGATTGGGTAACTTTAATGAGTGAACCTGCAGTAAAGGTTTCAGTAGTCAAGATGTACCAGGCGCGGGAGCAGATTTACCCGCGAGAGATCAAAGGTTGGTACACAACATGGCGCTGGGTCTGCGTTTGGCTGACCCAGCTTGTTTTTTATGGCCTGCCCTGGTTGTCCTGGAACGACCGGCAGGCTGTGCTGTTTGATCTCGGCGCACGCAAGTTTTATATCTTCGGCATCGTGCTGTGGCCGCAGGATTTCATTTACCTTGCGCTGCTGCTGATCATCTGCGCCTACGCGCTGTTCCTGTTCACGGCAATTGCCGGTCGCCTCTGGTGCGGCTATTCGTGTCCACAAACGGTTTACACCGAAATCTTCATGTGGATCGAGAACAAGATCGAGGGCTCACGCAGCGCCCGCATGCGGCTCGACAAGCAGCCGATGTCTGCTGAAAAGATTGCGAGGAAGAGTGCGAAGCACCTTGTCTGGGGTGCGGTTTCTCTGTGGACCGGGTTTACCTTCGTGGGATATTTCACTCCGATCCACGAGTTGAGCCAGTCGGTCATGACACTCGGCCTCGGCCCATGGGAATGGTTCTGGATCCTGTTCTACGGTTTTGCTACCTACGGTAATGCCGGCTGGATGCGTGAGCAAGTGTGCAAGTACATGTGCCCGTATGCCCGCTTCCAGAGCTCGATGTTCGACAAGGACACGCTGACCGTTACCTACGACCGGGAGCGTGGCGAGCCGCGCGGCGCGCGGAGCAAGTCGTCGGCAAACGCCAACCTGGGATCGTGTATCGATTGTTCGATGTGTGTGCAGGTATGTCCGACGGGGATTGATATCCGCGACGGCCTGCAATACGACTGCATTGGCTGTGCTGCATGCATCGATGCATGTGATTCGGTGATGGACAAGATCAGTGCGCCGCGCGGGCTGATTCGCTATACCACCGAGAACGCGATCAGCAACAAACTGTCCGCAAAGGAGGTGCGGCGGCGCGCAATGCGTCCTCGCGTGCTGATTTACAGCGCCATCCTGATTCTGATTATTGCAGCATCGCTTGGCTCGCTGTTGACGCGCACGCCGTTGAAACTTGATGTCATCCGCGACCGTGGCACGATGGGGCGCGAAGTGGAGGATGGCATGATCGAGAATGTCTACCGGCTGCAGATCATGAATACCGACGAACGTCCGCATCGTTACAAGATCAGCGTCTCTGGTATCGACTCGATTGCCCTGGCCTCACCCGATGAAGTGGAGCTGGATGGCACGACCTCCCGGGCTGTACCGGTGCGTGTACGCGTCGCGCACGGCAAGGGCGAAAAAGGGTCTAACAAGATTGCCTTCGAGTTGCAGGCGCTTGACGAAGAGCGTTTGCATGTCAGGGAAAAAGCTGTGTTCATCGTGCCGCGTTAAGCGGCCGTTGCAGCATCTCATTGGAGAGCCGTATGCAAGTCAAGACATCAATTCCAGGTAACTCTGGCGACATAAAACCCTGGTACAGACATCCTTGGCCCTGGCTGTTGATGCTGGGGCCGTTTGTGGTGGTCCTCGCAGGGATCTATACGACATGGCTTGCGGTATCGCGGCCTGATGCCTTGGTCGTGGATGATTATTACAAGCAGGGCAAGGCGATCAACCAGGACCTGAGCCGCGACCGTGTTGCGGCAGAAATGCAGCTCGAGGCAGAGGTCCGGTATGATGCGGCGGCCAGCATGCTGGCCGGGACTGTACGGGGGCTTGAAGGGCGTGCTGACAAACTGTCTATCAGCCTCATTCATTCCACACGGCCGGAAAAGGACCTCAAGCTGGTCGCCCAGCCGGACCAGAGCGGCAATTTTTCGGTTGCGCTTCCTATGCTGGATATGGCTCGTTGGCAGATCCTGATCGAAGGGGAGCATCGGGACTGGCGGCTCAATGGTGTCTGGGCCTGGCCGCAGGAACCCCAGATCACGCTCCACCCGATTACCGTTCCACATTGATTAACGCGTGGCGAGAGCAATGGTCTCGCCACGACGTTCGTTTCCTTCCTCTCTGTCCTTCTCGTTCACGACAGAAAATCAACCCTCTCTGCGCATTCCCGGAATCTCGAACATAATTCCCAGTATCGAGAAGTTATGCGTGTGCAAATGTTGTCTGATTGAACGTTTATGATGTACTTTTGCTAAATACATCCGTTTCAAGTTGAAAGGAGGGTAGTGTGATGACGCGACTGTTGATGGTCGTCTTGTGGCCGTCGTTCCTGGTGGCAATAGTCGCAGAAGGTTTCTTCTTTTCCCTCTTTGATCCGAACGACCTGTCGCTTGTGGGCAGTGATATCGATTTGACTCCGATGGCAGCGTATACCATCGGCTTCTTTATCTTCTGGCTATTCTGTTCCCTGGCCAGTATGTTGACGTGTTACCTGATCGGTACACCGAACGAGCGGAACACTCCACTCTAACTCTATTGCATCGGAAATTCGGTTAATGGTTCCGCCCCTGTGCAGGCAAACCCTGCCGGGGAGTGGACTGCCGCTTGATGCGGCAGTTTTTCGAAAATCTGACACAGCGCGTTCCGCCTGACCAGCTGTGAGCGAAGGTCAGGGGGAGCGAGTCCTTCGGCGGGATCCGGTGCTCAGCTGCAGGTACGGGTGCCGGCAGCAACTGCTTTCAGGGTTGCCGTATCGAGCAGTTCCAGTTCGCGGTTATTGACTTTGATCCAGCCTTGCTTCTTGAACTTGGACAGGAGGCGGCTGATGCTTTCAATCGTCAGGCCGAGGTAGTTGCCGATTTCCTCGCGCGTCATGCGCAGCTGGAAGGTCGTCGACGAATACCCGCGGACGGAATAGCGTGACGATAGGTTGGAGAGGAAGGCGGCAAAACGTTGTTCCGCACGCATATTTCCCAGCAGGAGCATAACGCTTTGTTCGCGTGTGATTTCCTGGCTCATCATGCGATGGAAATGATGCAGCAAGGTCGGCATCTCGGCGAAGAGGGCTTCCAGGCGAGCGAACGGGATTTCGCACACTTCGCTATCTTCGAGCGCAATGGCGTTGCAATGATGGCGGTCGGTGCTGATGGCGTCCATGCCGAGCAGTTCTCCCGCCATCTGGAAACCGGTGATTTGCTGGTCGCCGCTTGGATTGATCTGATGCGTCTTGAAATGCCCGAGCCGGATTGCATACAGATTGGTGAACGGGTCGCCCACGCGGTACAGGTGCGTATCTTTCGGCACCTTGCGGCGGCGGCCGATGATCTGGTCGAGCTTGTCCATGTCAGAGGCACCGAGTCCCATCGGCAGGCAAAGCTGATGCATGCTGCAAGCGGAGCAGCGAGTGCGCAAGTCCTGCACGTTGCCTGCGGACGAGGTAGACGGAACCGTCTGGGTCATGTCAGAGAAGTTCATGCGATGCAGAATCATAGTTGTGCTCGTTGTCCAGTTCACATCAAAGCCACAGTGGCCATTCGACTCATTAATTGAGCGAAATCAAGAATAGTGATGCAAATCCCGTACCAAGCACGTATTTTGAAATCAGGGATTGTGAAGCGAGGATTGATTGCGGGGTGCTGTCAGTAGTGCTGACGAACGATCGACCGCTATTTTAAGGCGTATTCGGCTCGCGCAGGACCGAAGGCCATTGAGTTTGGCAGCGTGACAACACAACGTGGCAGCGTATGGCAGCAGCTGCAACGCATTGCGGATTCCCGGATTTGGGAATGGAGTTGGTCTCAATTTCGAGGTTGACGCTTGTAGCCGCCAACCTCGTATCAAGCAGGGCTCTTATTGATTCGGCTGTGCCTTGTTGAACTGTGCCCTTTCCCCGGCCCCCTCCCACAAGCGGGAGAGGGAAGCCAGCGTGCGGCAAATCCATGCCGGATCGGTAATCGGGCTCGAATCAGTCTTTTCTCAAATTGATGAAGATATTCGCGGCAAAGGCAAGGATGCCAAGCGCTGCAAGGATCTCGGCGACGGCAAGGAGGGGGATGAGCTGACGCGATCCGAGCAGGACGAAGGTGAGCGCGAGGGACATGGCGGGCAGAGAAATATTCGTGGCCCAGAAATGGATGCGCGCGAGCCTGGCGGTGCCGGCAGTCGGAAAGACGCTGTACACAAGCCCGGCCAAGGCCATGGTTGCCCATCCGAGCAGATTGATGTGCGCATGGACTGGGCGCAAGGTGAAGTCTTCACTGGCGCCCATGCCAATACCCAGGGCGACGCCGATGATCAGGTAGACCACCGCCAGCTTGAGCCAGATGATGCCGGCGGTGGAGAAGGTGGGATAGATGGTATTTGAGGTACGCATGATGTGTCTCTTCAAGTTGGTTATGACGGTGGTTATGCGATTTGTGCTTCAGCTTTTTGATGGGCAGCCGCCTCGCGGTTCATCATCCTGAGCGCTGCATTGACGATCGTTGCCGGTTGAGGCATGAAAGCCTGCTCCAGTACGTGGCTGGAAGGCGCCGGTGCATCGGGGCCAGTGAGACGGACGATAGGTGCTTTGAGCGTGGAAAACGCGTGTTCGCCAACGATGGCCGCAACCTCCGCACCGACGCCGCAGAGCCGGCTTGCCTCGTGCACGACAAGGACGCGGCCTGTCTTCCGCACGGAGGCGAGAATCGCTTCCTCGTCGAGCGGTTTCAGGGAGCGCAGGTCGATGACTTCGGCATCGACTCCGATGTCCGCCAGCCGGTCCGCCGCCTGCATGCAGGTATCGACCATCTTGGCGTAGGAAATCAGGGTGATGTCTTCGCCGGCGCGTCGGGTGGCCGCCTTCCCGAGAGGAATGCTGTGTTCCCCCTCTGGCACGTCACCCGGCACGTAGCCAAGCGGCATGTCGACGAAAAACAGGACCGGATTGTTGTCGCGGATGGCCGATTTGAGGAGTCCTTTGAAGTCTGCAGCAGTAGACGGCATGACGACCTTGAGGCCCGGGCTGTGCACGAACCAGGCCTCGAGGTTGTGATTATGCTGTGCGCCGACGCCCCAGCCGCTGCCCGTCATTGCGATGACGACCATCGGGAATTCGAACTGCCCGCCCGAGATGTAACGCAGCTTGCCGGCGCTATTGACGATCTCCTCCATGGCAAAGCAGAGGAACGGGGCGAAAAGCAGGTCGATCACGGGGCGCAGCCCGGTCGCGGCTGCGCCAGCCGCGGTGCCTGCGATGATGCCCTCGGCCAGCGGCGTGTTGCGCACCCGCAGTTCGCCGAACTCCCGCACAAGCTCGGGGCGTTTGGTGGCGACGCCCTCACCGAATATCAGTACGCTCGGGTCGCGGCGCATTTCTTCGGCGAGCGCCTGGCCGACGGCTTCATTGACAGTCATTTGTGGCATGGCTTCGCTCCTTATGCGTAGACATCGCTGGTTAATTCGGATAGCGCCGGGAAGGGTGAGTCGCTGGCAAACGTTACCGCGCGCTCAATCACCGCTTCCACCCGTTGCTCCATCTCGACGATGTGCGCCGGGCTTGCTTCTCCTCGTTCGACCAGTCTGTGCTGCATCGCCAGAACCGGATCCCTGGTGCGCCATGCCGCGAGTTCGTCGGGGGCGACGTAGGCCTGGTCATCCGGCTCGAAGTGCCCGCGCAGGCGGTAGGTATAGGTTTCAAGTAGGAAGGGCTTGCCGGTGTCACGGATACGGGCGACGGCTTCAATCGCTGCGGCATGGACGGCCTCAACGTCGTTGCCGTCAACCGTGCGCGCCTCGATGCCATAAGGCGCGGCCCACGCGCTGATGTGGTCGCCGACCATCGTTTCCTTACGGTGAACAAACGCCTGCCACTGATTGTTTTCGCACACATAGAGAATCGGCAGCTTCCAGACCGCAGCCAAGTTGAGCGACTCATGGAAGATGCCTTCGCACGCGGCGCCGTCGCCAAAGAAACAGGCGACGATGCCGTCCTGTTCAAGCATCGACATCGACAGGGCGACGCCGGTCGCGAGCGAGAGTTCTCCACCGACGATTGTGGACGTCAGGATGACGCCAAGGTCTTTGGCGGAAATGTGAAGGGAGCCGCTCTTGCCCTTGCAGTAGCCGGTGCTGCGGCCCATCACTTCGGCCATCATGCGGCCGGGGTCGGCGCCACGCGCGAGGAGGTGGCCCGCGCTACGGTGATTGGTCAGGATGCGATCGGCGGGAGCCAGCGCGCGTATGACGCCGACGGCGGAAGCTTCCTGGCCGACGGCGGTACACGTGCCGGGGAGATTTCCTGCGGCCTGCATGGCCGCAAGTCTTTCTTCATAGGCCCGGATCAGCATCATGCATTCGAGCATGGAGGCCGGGCTGTTGTCTGCATGGTGGGTGCTCATCATCGTCCTTCATCGGAATGGGATAGAGGCTGGGATCGGGCCTACGCAGGTGCGGAGTGCCGAATCGGGACGAAGTCTACTGCGGTGCGCCCGTCGAAAACCGGCGCTTTTTTTACTTAGCGTTTTTTTAAGATTAATTAAGTGAAGTTTTAGGAAAGTGCGGACAAAAACGATGCCTGTCGTCACCGTAAAAACGCCCTCAGCGGGCTGATTCCTGCAGTTGCACCGGCCTGTCGACGCGCAGGCGAAAGCGGCCGCGTCCTGTTTTTTCAATGCGTACCGGCGCATTCCGTTCGATGAGGCGCTTGCTTAGCAGAATGAGGCGCGCTTCGAGATTGTCGCTGACATCGGGGAGGCGAAGACGGCTGTCCAGCCGCAATTCGCGGTTCGTGAATTCAGTGCGCTGCTTCTCCGCAAAATCCCGCAGCAGCGTCCAGAAGATGGATCCCGCCACACCCTTGATCAGGTAGTCGTCGCCAAGAAAGACGCTGTCGTTTTCCGGGTAATGCCGCACGAGCAGGGGACTGCCGGCGGGCGTTGAAATCGATGCACGGGCGGGCGGACTCTCGTCGCCGATATCGGCGGTGTGCTGGAGCAGGTGCATCGCCATGCCGAGCTGGCCGGCCAGGCTGACCAGCGCGTCTTCGTCATCGTAGGTAAAACGCAGATCCAGCGGGCTCTCGACGTAGAGCACACCGATGAGGCGCTGCGCCACCGAAATCGGCACGGCGAGCTGGCTGCGCGATTCGGCAAGGCCCGGGAAGGGGATCTGCGTTTCGAGCGCACTCGCCCAGTCGCTGTGTGCCGTGCTTTCGCGGATGGCCCGGCCATAGGCATACTCGGAATTCATGTGACCGATGCGAATCGGCGTACGCTCCCGTGCCGCCACGCCGATGATGCCTTGCCCCAGCGGGATCTCCGACCCCACGCCGGATTGCTCATAGCCGATGCTGGCGACGGTGTAGAGCCGGGCGCTTGGTGCGTCCAGCATCAGGAGCATGGCGTGATGGATGCCGAACTGGCGATCGAGGCAGGCCAGGGTTTCAGACAGGAGCTTGTCGAGGTCGCCGCACACGGCAAGCCTTTCAGCCGTCGTGCGCAGTGCCGCAAGGAGATTGCGCTCCTGGGGCGGGGGGGGCATCGATTTGCCTGGGATCGCCTGGATATCAAGGACACGGCACACGTCGGCGCCCAGCAAACGGAAAACGCCGCTCATGCCGGTGTGCGATGCAATCCCGGCCAGCTTGGCCTTCATGCTTTCGAACAGCGGACCGGCGGTCTCCGTGCGCAGGTATTCCAGGGAAAGGCGATACTGCGTGACGGTCACCGGGCTGGTCACCATCAGGGTCGCCCTCGGATTGGCCATCATGTTCTGGCGCGTCTTGTTGAAGAACTGGTAGGAGAGGGCGACATGCTCGCCGTCGACGAAATGGACTTGGGAGAGGTAGGCGGCATTGGGCGTCCCGTCGGGGGCGGCGGTTGCCATGATCCCGGGGATCACGCCCTCGAAGCACTCGCGGATGGCGCCGAGCTTGATGTTCATGCATGCCCCTTGAGAGGTTCGCCCGCTTTAGGTCCCGGAGTTTGAGAGAACGCGGCGGCTGGTGTAAAGCTCAGGCTGACGATCTCCTCGGGAGGAAAGGCGAGCAGCGTGAGGATCTGTGCCGCTGCAAAGCCCAGCGGCTGGAGCTCCCGCGAAAATGCGGCGCAGTAGCGCTCGATAAGGACGAGGTCGTCGCTTGAGGGCGTGCCGATGACGGCGCCGGTTCCCTTGAGCTGGACCGTACGGTGCGTTGACGGCTCACTGAACACCACGGCAATCGAACCGTTGTTCCTGATGCACTGCAGCACGGGAGCAGCCTGGATTGCAGACACAAAGACAGTGACGCGCCGGCGATCCGGCGAAATCCTGCAACCCGTTCCGCGCACCAGGGTTGGGATATTGTCCTGGCTGCATGCGGCCACGCACATCGAAATGCCTTGTTGCAGGAAGGCTGCGTGCGCGGCGTCGATCAGCGGTTCGGGCTCAGGCGTCATGACGGACCTTGGGAATTGTCAGAAAGCGCAGGATATTACAGCACGTCGGTGTTTGTCTGACAAAGGCATCCTGACGCCAGTCGATTCTGCACTTGTTAAGGTATGTCATGCCCGTACTGAGGCTCTACTGACGCTCTATTGCGCGTGAAGTGCAGTTTTCCATGCTTCTTTCTTTGCTGCTGTCTGGTAGAGTGCCGCCATGAGCAAACTGACACTTGACCGCATCCTGCAATCGCAGGGCTTTGGCACACGGAAATGGTGCCGCGAACTGATTACCGATGGCGAAGTGACGATTGCCGGCGCAACCGTCACCGACTATCGGGCAAGTTTCGAGACCGCCGGCCTTTCCTTCACGGTCTTTGACGAGGAATGGCTGTACCGTGAACACGTCTACCTGGCATTGAACAAGCCCGGCAACTATGAATGTTCACGCAAGCCCAGCCACCATCCGGGGGTGCTGAGCCTTCTGCCCGAGCAATTCACCTGGCGCGACGTGCAGCCGGTAGGACGTCTCGACCATGACACCACCGGACTGCTGCTGTTGTCCGACGACGGCGCCTTCATCCATGCACAGTCGTCTCCGCGCCGCCATGTGCCGAAACTGTATGTCGCGACGACCCATGCACCGGTCACCGATGAACTGGTGGACAAGCTGCTGTCGGGGGTCCAGCTGCATGATGAGCCGGCTCCACTGGCGGCACAGACGTGCCGCAAGCTCGATGAACATCGCATCGAGATCGTGCTTGAGCAGGGCAAATACCATCAGGTCAAGCGCATGCTCGCCGCTGCCGGCAACCATTGCTCGGCGTTGTGCCGCACTGCAATCGGCGGGCTGACACTCGATATGCTCGACCTTGGCGAGGGAGAATGGTGCTATCTGGAACAGCGCGAACTGGACTTGCTGGCGGCCGGATGAGGCCGTTGTGGCACTGCAATAAAGTCCCGTTTGGTCTTCGAGCTTGCCGGAATGCAGAACACCGGTGTTCTTCCGGCACTGTTCCGCGCTTTGGGGGCTACTGCAATGAAGGCGTTTGCGCATAAGATATAGGCATCGCATCCCTCAAGAAACACTTGTATGCCAGATACGGAATACCAACGTCTTATCCATATAGCAAAAGAGCGTGCCTCATCCGGATTCCTGGCGTTAGCACAACGTGCAGTGCAGGATGCAGACAAAGAGGTCGCCGACGCGCTCGCTCGAGCCCGTTCCGGCGCCGACCACACGGCCCTCACTTCCGTCCGGCATTTCCTGCGGCAGGAAGGTAACGTTTTCCTGCAGCGCATTCAGACGCTGTACCGCCGCTATCTCGATCGCGCGATGCAAACCATGTACGTGGATCTGCGGCGCGACATGCGCAAACTGTCCATCGACGAACTGTCCTTGATTGATGACGAAGTCGTTAATCACCAGATCGAGGTCGGTCGCCTGACCGAGCGCATGCGTGAAGCCAATGAAGAGGCGATCGGCCGCCTGAACGTGATCGTCGCACGCATGCACGGCGATGCCGAAGCGCGCGAACGCGAGAACCCGTTTCGCCCTTATCTGCTCGCCCGTTCCCTGTACGAGGCCATTCTTGAAACCGCCGGCGATGAGGCGAAAACCAGGCTGCTGTTCCAGCACCTGGCCAACGCGCTGATCCAGCACTTGCCCGCATACTATTCTTCCATCCGCGAGGTGTTCGAGGCATCCGGTGTGCGCGGCGATTTTCTCGCACAGCGATCGCGTGCTGCACATAATCAGCGCTATTTCGGCGCTCCGCCGGACACGCTGGTGCCGGGCGCCAGAAATGCGGACAGCCGCGTGCTGTCGGGTCTGGAAAAGATGCTGGCCGCAGTCGGCGGACCGACATCGAATGATGCGGCAAGGGGGGATCCCGGTACACCCGCCGACAACAATCGGTCCGTCAATTTGCATGAAATCATCCGGAAGATGCTCGCGCCCTCGCGTCCGTTTGGAGCGGCCGCCGTCGGCGAAGCAATCCAGGGCACATCGGTTACAAAGGCAGCACCGGTCAATCCGCTGGTGGCGAAACTGTCCGAGATGCAAAAGGCATTGTCTGCCCAGGGGACAGATTCCGCACAACTCCGGGACGCTGCGCAGATTCGAGAACAGCTCAATCTCGACAGCGCGACGGTAGAAGAACGCATGACTGTCGATGTCATGTCGATGCTGTTCGAGTTGATCCTGGACGATCCGCAGATCCCGGCAGAACTGCGCCTGCACCTCGGCTGCCTGCAGATTCCGCTGCTGAAGGCAGCCCTTCTGCAACCGGATCTGCTGCGCGACGACAGGCATCCTGCACGCCGGTTGTTGAACCGGATGAGTACGGCTGGCGTGGGTGTTGATCCGGCGGCGGAAGCCGGCAGGGTGTTGATTGCGGAAGCCGGGCGCATCGTGCGCAAAGTGCTGGCAGAGTTTGATGCGGACATGGCGGCATTTTCGGCCGCGCTCGGCGAGTTCGAAGCGTTTCTGGAGAATTATCTTCGCGAGGATGACAAGGAAACAAAACGCGGCATTGATGCTGTCGAGGCCGCGGAGCGGTTCAGCGTGCTGCTGACGAATGCCACGACTGCCTTGTGCGATGCCATGCTTTCGCTGAATGTCGACAAGCGCATTTCGGACTGCGTGATCCACGTATGGCCGCATGTGCTCGTACATGCAGCCTTGCACGACGCGGAACAGAAGCTTTCTCCGGACAATGCACACAGCCTGTATCAGCGCTACCACTCGGTGCTGCCGGAGCTGCTGTGGAGCGTGCAGGAAAAAACAGACCCGCAGCAACGTGCCGGCCTGATCAAGCTGCTTCCGAATCTGGTGAAGCGCCTGCGAGCAGGACTGCAGCTGATCCAGTTGCCGGAAGAAGAGTGCAGGCAGATCCTCGACCAGATGGTCGAATTGCACACGGCGGTGTTACGGGGCGGGGGCGGCGCGAATGGTGCGCCAGCGCCTACGCTCGACGAACTGAACGCGCGCTTCTCGCAAATATCGATCCGCTGGGACAGGGCATCATGGTCGCTCGACGAGCCTCCGCAAGCGCGTGCTTCCGTCATCGAGGACATCTTTGCGCGCAAGGAGGTTGCCGCCGATCTGAGGCTGGGCGTGAAGGCGGTGACGGCGACTGCGGCCGAGAGGAACTTCCTGGCGCAGACCTACCTGTTGGGCACACGGGTCGAATTCCGGGCGGACGACGCCGAGCCGGTGACGGGGCAGCTGGTGTGGACCAGCACCCATCGTTCGCTGTACCTCTTCAAGAAGGAGGGGAGCGAGCAGAAGGAGCGCGATGGCGGGCTCGTGCTGTACACGTATGCGTCGCTTATCGAGGCGCTGCGCGACGGCATGGTCGTTCCGGTCGAAGCGGCGCCGGTGTTTGATCGCGCCGTGGAATCGCTGCTGTACGGTGCGGCCAACATGCCAGCGGAAAAGGCATGAGGCCGCACGCTGTCAGCTTGCGTGCCTGATCGCCGCGCTTACGTCACGATGGTATAGCACGGGTTGTACTTCGTCCCCGGCAGCTTCATGCGATGCTGGGCGACGAAGGACGAGAGCAGCTCATCCATCGGTTCCATGACGCTGCGGTCGCCGTGGATCTCGAAGCGGCCATGCTTTTCGATTGCGCGGATTCCATGATCCTTGACGTTGCCGGCCACCACGCCGGAAAACGCGCGGCGCAGGTCGGCGGCGAGCAGATGCCGCTCCTGGTTTTTGTGCAGATGCAGGTTGCGCATCGCTTCATGCGTCGGCAGGAACGGCCGCTGGAACTCATGGTCGATCTTCAGCAGCCAGTTGAAGTAGTAAGCGTCGCTGCGATCCTTGCGGAATTCCCGCACCAGCTTTATCCCCGCCAGCATTTCCTGCGCAACACGTTGCGGATCATTGATGATGATCTTGTAGCGGCGTTGTGCTTCCTCGCCCAGCGTCGCGCCGATGAACTGGTCGATTCGCGTGAAGTACTCCTGGGAGTGCACAGGGCCGGTGAAAATCAGCGGGAAGGGCATGTCCGCATTGTCGGGATGCAGCAGGATGCCCAAGATGTACAGGATCTCTTCCGCCGTGCCGGCGCCGCCAGGGAACACGACAATGCCATGGCCCGCGCGCACAAAGGCCTCGAGGCGCTTTTCGATGTCCGGCAGGATGACCAGGTCGTTGACGATTGGATTGGGTGATTCGGCTGCAATGATGCCGGGTTCCGTCAGGCCGAGGTAGCGGCCGTTGCCAATGCGTTGCTTGGTATGCGCGATGGTGGCGCCCTTCATCGGGCCTTTCATCGCGCCGGGACCGCATCCGGTGCAGATGTCCATGCCGCGCAGGCCGATCTCGTAGCCGACCTTCTTGCTGTAGTCGTACTCCTCGCGCGAGATCGAGTGGCCGCCCCAGCAGACCACGAGATTGGGGTTGAGCATCGGCTTCAAGATGCCGGCATTGCGCAGGATGTGGAAGACGGAATCCGTCAGCCCTTCGGAAGTGCTCTGGTCGAATTTCGGATTGCCGGTAATTTCGTTGCTGACAAAGATCACGTCGCGCAACACCGCAAACAGATGTTCGTGGATGCCCTTGATCATCTTGCCGTCGACAAAGGCGTTTGCCGGCGCACCGCGTATATCCAGCTTGATGCCGCGTTCGCGCTGGATGATGCTGATTTCAAAGGACTTGTAGCGTTCGAGCAGTTCCTTTCCGTCGTCCAGCGGATTGCCGCAATTTAAGACTGCCAGCGAGGAATTGCGAAAGACTTCATACAGGCCACCCTGGCTGGTGTCGAGCAGCTTGGCCACTTCCGACTTGGACAAAACTTCCAGGCGACCTTCGGGGGAAATTTGAGTATCGACGACGTAGCGTTCCATAGAGCTGAATTCTTGTTGTGGGATAGTTGGTTGGCGGTTGTTTCCAAGCCGCTGCCCGGCATGCAGGTTACACCGCCGGCAAGACTGAGTGTATACCGCACCGGTGCAGGGTGATAGGGGGAATGGCACGGCGGAACGTTTTGAGCAGATGGTGAATTCTCTTCGCGGCGAACGTTTCGGAAACGCATGCGTCGAAACACTCGTGGACCGGCCGGTGGATGAATATCCGGCGTTTCTGCGTGCGTGCGGCAAATCCAAGTGCCGTACGGCACGATCAATGGCCCTACCGGGCACCAACGGGTTGAGTGATGCTCTGGCGACCCGTCATTGTTTGGCATCGTGAATGGAACGAACTTGATGGCCTGGATTGGCGATACCGAAGAAGGCATGCGCATTGAAACGCTGCGCCAGTACGACATCCTGGACACGGCACCCGAATCGCAGTTCGACGATATCGCAGTCCTCGCGTCACGCCTGTGCGCAACACCGATGGCGGCGCTCTCGCTGATCGATGAGAAGCGGCAATGGTTCAAGGCCCGGATCGGGATCGACCTGGAGGAGTTGCCGCGCGAGCGGTCATTCTGCAATGTGACGATACAAGGGACGGAGCTGTTCATCGTCCCCGACCTGCAGGCCGATGCACGTTTCGCCAGCGATCCGCTCGTGGCGAGCCAACCAAGCCTGCGCTTTTATGCGGGCGCGCCACTGGTTGCCAGCAATGGATTTGTGCTGGGAACGCTCGCCGTCTTCGACTGCATACCACGCGAACTGAGCGAAGAACAGAAAGATTCGCTGCGCGTGCTGGCGCACCAGGCAGTCGCGCAGCTCGAACTGCGACGCAGCCTGAAATCCCTGAAGCGTCTTGTGCATGAGAGAGACCGTTCGGAGGAACAGTTGCGCATCTCGCACCGCGACCTCGAAAAGCGAGTCACGGAACGTACGGCCGAGCTTAACCAGGTCAACGCAACACTGACGGCAGAAGTCGCAAGAAGGGCAAGGGAGGCCGGTTTTTCGCAAGCCTTGATCGACAGCCTACCCGGCATCTTTTATGTGATCGACGCCAGCGGGCGGTTTCTCCGCTGGAACAAGAATCTCGAAAAAGTTACCGGCTACAGCCACGACGAGGTCAGTCGCGCCCATCCGCTGGATTTCATGGCCATGGAAAGCGAGCGATCCTTGCTCGAGAAAAGAATCGGCATGGTGTTCTCGGAGGGCAAGGCGAATGTCGAAGTGCACTTGAAAACAAAGGGGGGAGAGTGGATCCCCTATTACCTGACGGGCGTGAAGGTGCGTCTGGACGGGCGGCCATGCATTTCGGGGATGGGCATCGACATTACGGAGCGGCGACTGGCAGAGGAGAGCCTGCGGCTGCGAAACCGGGCCCTGCAAGCCAGCGTGAATGCGATCATCATCACCGACCTGACGGGCTGCATTGAATATGCCAACCCTGCTTTCGAGCGGATCACAGGCTTCTCGTTGCGGGAAACGCTCGGACGGAACTGCCGCTTCCTGCAGGCAGACGATACCCAGCAAACCGGGATCGTCGCCATGCGGCAGGCAATCCAGGATCGTGCCGAAGCCTCTGTGCTGCTGAGGAACTATCGCAAGGATGGCAAGCTGTTCTGGAACGATGTGCATATTGCACCAGTGCGCGGTCCCGACGGCAGGGTCACGCATTTTGTCGGTGTGCTGAATGATGTCACGGAAATCAAGCATTACGAAGAGCAGCTTGAGCGGCAGGCCAATTTCGACACATTGACGTCGCTTGCCAACCGCAACGTGCTCAAGGACAGGATCCGCCAGGCGATCGCCTCCGCGCGGCGCGACGGCTCCTTCGTGACGGTCGGCTTCATGGATCTGGACAACTTCAAGTTCATCAACGACAGCCTCGGCCACAACATCGGCGACGAATTGCTCAAGCGGGTTGCGGAACGGTTGGTGGGCTGCCTGCGCGACCAGGACACGATCGCACGTTACGGCGGCGATGAGTTCGCCTTCGTGCTGGTCGGGCAGCGCGACGAGAAGAGCATTGCGTCCCTGATGGAGCGCCTGCTGAAGACGGTGGATCGCCCCCTGATGATCAACGGGCACAAGCTTTTTGTCAGTTGCAGCATCGGCCTGAGCTTCTTTCCCAAGGACGGGCGCGATGTCGATACCCTGCTCAAGAATGCCGACGCTGCGATGTATCGGGCCAAGGAGCACGGCAGGAACAACTTCCAGTTCTATACGCCCGCCATGAACAAGCGGGTGACGGAAAGGCTGTCACTGGAGTCGCGCCTGCGGCAGGCGCTGGAAGAGGACGAGTTCGCCTTGCATTACCAGCCGAAGGTGGACTTGCGCAGCGGCGAGATCGTCGGTGCGGAGGCGCTGCTGCGCTGGTATCCGGGCGATGGCAGCCTCATTTCGCCCGCCACATTCATTCCGCTTGCCGAGGAGACCGGGCTGATCGTGCCGATCGGCGAGTGGGTGCTCTATACGGCATGTGCACAAACAAGAACCTTGCAGGAAGCCGGCCTGCCTCCGCTGCGCGTTGCCGTGAATATCTCCGCGCGCCAGTTTGCGCCGAAACCGCTGGTGACGCTGGTGCGGCAGGCACTGGACGCGTCTGGCCTGGATGCCAGCATGCTGGAGCTGGAGCTGACGGAAAGCCTCGTCATGCAGAATCCGGAAGAGGTGATCAAGGTGCTGCTGGATCTCAAGGACATGGGCTTGCGCCTTGCCATCGACGACTTCGGCACCGGGTATTCCAGCCTCAGTTACCTGCAGCGCTTCCCGGTCGATCGCCTGAAAATAGACCAGTCCTTCGTGCAGGATATCGGCGCGGATCCGAACGACGCGATCATTGCGCGCGCCGTCATCGCGCTGGGACACAATCTCGGCATGAGCGTGGTCGCCGAGGGCGTGTCCAGCACGGAGCAGCTCTCCTTCCTGCGCGAGAACGGTTGTGACGAAATGCAGGGCTACCTGTTCAGCCAGGCCGTGCCGGTGGAGGAGCTGACGATGCTATTGAAGGACAACCGGCGGCTGCAGCTGCACTGACAACGCTGACAAAAATGCCTACCTCGATGCCACAGCGGCCTTGTTTGCCGACGTGATCGTCCAGTAGTAGAGCGTCTTGCCCGCAACGCGCTCGGTTTTCTCCGGCGGCCATTTCGCGCCCATGTCGAAGTCGTGTGATACCACGCGCGTGCCGACCTTGAGCTGCTTCCAGAGCTGCGGACGCAGTGCGCGGTTGACGTCCGGCAGCAGGTACAGCGTCACGACGCTGGCTTCCGAGAAATCGCTGGTGAACAAGTCCCCGACCCGGAAGCTCACCTTTCCATTCACGCCGGCGCGCTCGGCATTGGCTTTTGCCTCCGCAATCCGCTCGGGATTGAGGTCGATGCCGACGCCACGTGCGCCATGCTCCTTCGCCGCCGTGATCACGATGCGGCCGTCGCCGCAGCCAAGGTCATAGACCACGTCGTTCTTCCCGACCTTGGCCAGCTCCAGCATGCGGTCCACCACGTCCTGCGGCGTAGGCACGTAGGGCACGTCCGGCTTGCGTTCCTGCGCGGAGGCGCTGGCGACCATGAGCAGCGCCGCTGCGAGTGCGAGGATCGTGGAAAACAGCGTAGACAGGGACTGCGCTGCCTGGCGCGGATTACGGCACGCGGTACGTACCACTTTGCGTTGCTGGTCAATATGGTGCATAGGGTTCAAGCGGTGCATGGATTTCTCCTTCATGAAAGGGATCGCACGGCGGCCCGGCGCCGCCTTTCGTCGCGGGCCTTGTGCGCGTGGAGCAGCAACAACAGGACGCCGCCGGCGCCGAGCACGGCGACGCCTATCCAGGCGGCGTTCAGGCCGCCGAAGGACTGGCTATGGACATAGGAAAGACTGGACCAGAGCATGTAGGCGCACATCGCGCAGAACAGCAGCGGCAGCAGCGGGAACATCGGTACCTTGAAGGGCCGCTCGGTATGCGGCTCGCGCACGCGCAGCACGAACAGGGACAGCCCGGACAGCAGGAAGAACAGCCAGAAGACCGGCGCGGTGAATTCCACCATCGACTTGAAGCCGCTCCCGGTCCAGCTTCCGACGACGACCAGCAGCAGCGCCGCGGCACACTGCACGCGCAGCGCGTTCACCGGTGTGTCGCGCTCGCCATGCCAGCGCCCCAATGCGGCGAGCTGCGGCCAGTCGCGGCCGATCGCATAGCTGGAACGCGCGCCGACAATCATCGTCGCGTTGATCGAGGTCAGCGCCGACATGGCCACCATCAGCGAAATTCCCTGTGCGCCTGCAGGGCCGAATGCCTTGTCGAGCAGGTCGGCGGCGATCGCTTCCGATGCCGCCATTTCCTGCAGTCCGAGCCCTCTCCAGTATGCCCAGGTCACGAGCAGGTAGAGAGAGGTGATCAGCGTGATGGACCAGACCAGCGCCTTGACCATGTCGCGCCGCACATCCTTCAGCTCGGCACTGATGTAGGCGGCCTCATTCCAGCCGCCATAGGTGAGCAGCACGAACACCATCGCCAGTCCCAGCGATGCCGCGGCAGGGTTGTGCTGCACGGCGGTGACGGTGCCGCCCGGCGTGTCGGCAAACAGGGCGGCGACGACGATGAGCAGCAAGCCGAGTATCTCCAGCGCGGTCAGCCACGCCTGGGTGACGGTGCCGCTGCGGGTGCTGCGCAGGTTGATCCACGATAGCGCGACGATCGCGGCGCCGGCATAAATCGAGGCGCCGGTATTTCCCGTGGTCGTCGAGAGGGGCAGCACTTGCACCATGTAATCGCCGAAGACAAACGCCAGCAGGGCGATGGAGCCGGTGGTGATCACGGAAAAGCGCGCCCATCCGAACAGGAAGGAAACCGAGTTGCCGTAAGCACGCCGCAGGAAGTGATAATCACCGCCAACGTGCGAATAGGCAGTAGCAAGTTCTGCGTAACACAGGGCTCCCGCCAGGGAGATCAAGCCGCCGGCCAGCCATGCGCCAAACATCCACACGGGGTCGCCAGTCATTCCGGCAACCATGGACGGCGCCTTGAAGATGCCCGCGCCGATCACGATGCCGACAATCAATGCGACTGCCTCCCACATACCGAGGATGCGCTGCGGTACGTCGCCGGCAGTGCCTGGCTCGTCTGCAGCTTCCTCGGATGCGCGCCGTGTGCTCATGAGACTCATCTGTCGACATGAAAAAGTCCTTTTGCGAGGCAGCGCCGTCGGAAAAGTTTCGGATTTTGCGGAGCGCTTGGGGATTGCTCAAAGGGTTTGCACACGAACATCAAGCGGCACGCAGATTTATCTCCACAGGAAATTCAGCGAACCTGCGTACGTTGCCTAATGTCTTACCTGCGCATGGTGCGAGAAAGCAAGCCAGGATATTTTTACCGGCCTGCTATCGTTGCCTCTGTTAGTGACCTGTGTCCTGCGCAGTCGATACCGTTTTCCTGCGACGCGAAGCGGAATGCCGTTTCGCAATCGAGATGAACTGAGATGAGCCACCGCCACGACTCGGCACGACGCACGGCTCTGCCGTCAGGCAGTCGCACCCCGCGTCCCCTTTTTCAGGAGCCAGCATGAAAAGATTTCCATTGGCAGTTTTCGTGTCTTTGCTTACGACCGTCCCGGTGTCGATGGCGCAAAGCCCATCCGCCTCGGGTGGCGCCTCCGCACAGTTACCGGGCACGACATCGGGCGCGCCATCCGATACGTCTTCCGGCAGTTCCAGCATGCAATCCGACGAACCGCGCGGGAACAAAGCCGTGGTCAATCCAGGTGATTCAGGATCAACCTCCGGCAGCGCGACGACGCGCTCCATCGGAAATGCCGGCGGCGCGCCGACTCCTGGTGTGTCGGGCCAGAGCGACGGCACCGTCACCTCCAGTGGTTCCTCCAGCGGCAATAACGCTTCATCCGGACCGGAAGACGCAACCGGCACTAGCGGCAGCAGCAGCGCCAATCCCCGCTGGGAAGGGATCGGCTCGACCGGCGGCGCCACGGGAACGGGCGAAACCGTAGGCACGAGCGGTGACAGAGCAACGGCGGGCAGTTCCGGTAGCGTCGGCGATGCGAGCGGATCAGGCGATTCTGGCAGTGCCCCGTCAAGCGGCAGCAGCGCAAGCGGAGGAGGGGATGGCGCGGCTGGCGCAACCGGCGCGGGCCGGCGCTCTCCCGATGCGGGAGCCGACTCCGAAAGCAAGACAAACACGCCAACCAATCGCTATGGCAGCCAATAGCGACGCTTCATCCCTGGCGGCGTCCTCCGGAAAATTTCTTCCACGGAAGGTGTGACGGGTACGCACACGCGTAAGCACCCCATGCAAGGCAGGCAAGGTGCGCAGATGTTGAGCACAGTCATCGCGGCATCAACTTTGTTGGAGTGAAATAAGTGCTACGTCGCGTGCGAAGTCGCGGATGGCATGTCCTCCGTGGCGCATTGCGCCGCACGCTTTCAATTACCCGGAAACGCCGGTCGGTATCCGGATATTCCGCGTGTCCGCTCCCATTCCTCATCCACCTCACGCTTGACTGTGTGTCGCATGGCATCGGGCGCGGACCGCAGCACCTGGCGCGCAAGCGCGCCGCATGGCAGACGCACGCTGCATGCTGACGGTTTGTTCAGCAAAAGCTTGCGGGCGGACTGCCGGTTCATTTTGGAGAACACGATGCAGACATTGAGTTACAACGTTGGAAAATGGCACGCCGAGGCGATGCTGGAAGAATTGGAAACAGGAAAGCTGATGGCAGTTATTTCCGTGACGGACGACAAGAACACGGACTGGGCGGGCTCGCGCCACACCGTCGTATTCGAACTGGGAGAAGGGGAAGACAAGCGGGAGGGAACAGAGGTGCTGGTGCGTCGTTTGCTGCAGGAGAGTTACGGCCTCGAATAGATTCCATGAGTTGCCTGGGTCAGGCTGGCGGCTCCTGCCGCCAGCGCCGGTTCGCACCGCAGACAGGGTGGCGCTGCATTAAAGCATTTCCCGGCAGTACCAATGAAGGAAGGGCGGAACTATTGACGATTTTCATGATCTTTTGACTACATAAAGGAATTCAGGACGGTATGACGGTACCGTTGCACAACTTGTCCCAGACCTTCTTCTCACATTCGGATGCCCGAATGCGCCGTCAGATCCGGCCGGATATCCGGCTACGTGTTCTGTACTACTACCTCATGGTGACGACCGCCGCGGTTAACCCCGCGGCATCAGCTGTACGCGGCCCGCCCGCGCCGGCCCATGTCGTCTTCTGATAATAAATTACGGAACGGATCATGCCATTTCGCCTTTTTCGCCTCTCACTGCGCTTCGTGCTGCCGTTGGCACTGGTGCTCGCTCTCTTTGCCTATGCGGTCGTCCCGCTGGTGGATAACCTGACGCTCCGATGGTTTGTGCGCGACCTCGATGCACGATCGCAATCGCTCGCCAGTGCACTGGAGGAGCCCTTGCGCGAATACATTCCGCAGAATGCGGAAAAGAGAATCGTCCAGCTGTTCGACCGCGCGCTGCGTGACGAACGTCTGTATGCGATCGCCTTTTGCGATCCCAACGGCAACATCATGTTCAAGACCTCCACCTATCCCAATTCCCTGGGGTGCCGCATGGGCTTGCTGGAGGAGGAAAAACGACCGGCGCTGGTAAATTTTCCGCAGGGACCGCTGCATGTGGCCGAGAGCATCGTGCAGGGCGACACGCAGCAACTTGGAAAGCTGATCCTCGTGCATGACATGAGCTTCATCGAGCGGCGCAGCGCCGATACGAAGAAGTACGTGATCCTGCTGTTTACGATGATGGCGATCGTGATTTCGCTGATCACGGTCTTCGTTGCCCATCTCAGCTGGCGGGACTGGATTTCTTCCGTCAAGGGCATCCTGCGCGGAGAGATCGGGCCGCGCCCGCAGCAGCAATCGACGCCGCCCGAAGTGCGCCCGCTGGAAAGCGACTTGCGGGCCTTACTGCATGAAATCAACATCGAACGGCGTACGCGCGACGACGTGACGCACTTGTGGACGCCGGAAAAATTGCGCGTGCTGCTGCATGAAGAACTGGCCGGCGATGAAGTGCTGGTGGTTTCCAACCGCGAGCCCTACCTGCACGTGCATACACCGAAGGGCGTCGAGGTGCAGCGCCCGGCGAGCGGCCTTGTCACGGCGGTCGAGCCGGTGATGCGTGCCTGCTCCGGCACCTGGATCGCACACGGCAGCGGCAGTGCCGACAGGGACGTGGTCGACCGCAATGATCGTGTGCCCGTGCCGCCGTCGAATCCTTCCTATACGTTGCGCCGTGTCTGGCTGACGAAGGAGGAAGAGGCGGGTTACTACTACGGATTCGCCAACGAGGGCCTGTGGCCGCTGTGCCATATCGCCCATGTGCGGCCGGTGTTCCGCTCCTCCGACTGGGAACAGTACGTGGCAGTCAACCAGCGCTTTGCGGACGCGGTCGTGGCCGAGGCGCATACCGATGATCCGGTCGTGCTCGTGCAGGACTATCACTTTGCCTTGCTGCCGCGCATGGTGCGCGAAGCGCTGCCGAAAGCCACGATCATCACTTTCTGGCACATTCCATGGCCCAATCCGGAGTCCTTCGGTATCTGTCCGTGGCGCGAGGAAATCCTCGAAGGCCTGCTCGGCAGCACGATCCTCGGCTTTCATACGCAGTTCCACTGCAAGAACTTCCTCGAAACCGTGGACCGCTACCTCGAAGCGCGCATCGAATACGAATCCTCCACCATTTCCTATGGCAGCAAGCTGACGCAGGTGGAGCATTACCCGATTTCCATTGCCTGGCCAGAGCCTAATCCGAACGAGGAATCGGTGGCGGAATGCCGCAGCGCGATCCGGGCAGAGCACGGCTTGCCGCAGGACCATCTGCTGGCCGTCGGCGTGGATCGACTCGACTACACCAAGGGCATCATCGAGCGCTTCCAGGCCGTGGAGCGGATGCTGGAGACGCATCCCAACCTGATCGGCAAATTCTCGCTGATCCAGATTGCGGCGCCGTCCCGCTCGTCGCTGGATGAGTACCAGAATTTCGAGACGCGGGTGCGCATGCTGGTCCAGCGCATCAACAACCGCTTCGGCAAGAGCAATTACCAGCCGATCATCCTCAAGGCGGAACACCACAACGCGGAGCAGGTGCATCGTTATTACCGTGCCGCCGAAGCGTGCATGGTGACGAGCCTGCATGACGGGATGAACCTTGTGTCGAAAGAATTCATCGCCGCGCGGGACGATGAGCATGGCGTTCTGGTGTTGTCCCAGTTCACTGGTGCAGCGCGGGAACTCCATGAGGCACTGATAGTCAATCCTTATCACATCGAGCAGAGCGCCGATGCACTTTATCGCGCGCTGACAATGCCGGAAGTCGAACAGCGGGAGCGCATGCGCAGCATGCGTTCGCTGGTGAAGGACTTCAATATCTACCGCTGGGCCGGGCGCATGTTGCTCGACGCCGCGCGCCTGCGGCAACGGGAGAAAATCATGACAAAAATCCACGCCCATAGCCGTAAATCCTTGCGACGGGTGGTCTGAAGGATGAAGTCGCTATTTTCTGCAGAAGGAAAGTCGCGCCTGGATGAATCGGTTGCAGGCGGACTGCTGTGCGCCTTTGATTTTGACGGAACACTTGCGCCGATCCAGCCCCGGCCAGAGCAGGTCAGGCTGCCCGACGACATCCGCCAGCGGCTCGTGGCGCTGGCGGAGCTCGCGCCGATTGCCATCATCACGGGTCGGTCCGTCGCCGACATCTCGCCACGGCTCGGATTCGCGCCGGACTTCATCATCGGCAATCACGGGCTGGAGGGCGTTCCCGGCTGGGATGCGCAGGCCGCTTATCATGAGGCGCTGTGCGCAGGCTGGCACCGGCAGCTGGCCGAGGCGCTGAAGTCCCCCGAGCTTGCCCACGGCATTCTGCTCGAAGACAAGCGCTATTCACTGTCGGTGCACTACCGCGAGGCCCGGGACCCGCAGCAGGCAGCAGCCCGGCTTGGGACCCTGTTCGAGCAACTGTCCCCCCGGCCGCGCGTGGTCGCCGGCAAGTACGTGTTCAACCTGCTGGCGCAGGATGCCTGCAACAAGGGCAGTGCGCTCGAGCATCTGATGCGCACCTGCGACGCACGGCATGCGATCTACGTCGGCGACGACGTGACCGACGAAGATGTCTTCCGCTTGCGGCGTCCGGATATCCTTTCGGTGCGCATCGAGCACGGCGATGACAGTGCGGCCGACTATTTCCTTCCCACGCCGGGTGACATCCTGTGGCTGCTGGACGAGCTGGTGGGGCGGCTGCGTGCGGCCGGCGCCCGCAACCGGATACAGCCGGAGACGGCCGGCAGCAGCTGACCCGGCGCACAGGCAGTTGCAGGCAATGACGAGCCATGTCGGCATGCAACGCATACCCGATGAAATGGAGCGAGCATGAGAAATCTCGATCTCGCGTTGGTGGGCAATTCACGGACCAGTGCACTGATCGACAGACGCGCGGCCATCGTCTGGTGGTGCTATCCCTATTTTGACAGCGAGCCGATTTGCTGCGCCTTGCTGCAGCCGGATGAGAAGGCAGGCGAGAAGACAGATAAGCAGGCAGCGGTATGCGAGGAGATCGCCGTCGAACTGGACGGCGCCACGCGCATCGAGCAGGAGTACGAGCGCAACTCCGCCATCCTGATCAGCCGCATTCACGATGCCGCGGGCAATGGTGTTGAAGTCATCGATTTCGCGCCGCGCTTTTACATGCACGATCGCATGTTCGCGCCGACGATGCTCGTGCGCATTGTCCGCCGCATCAGCGGCCGGCCGCGCATCACGATCTGCGTCAGGCCTGCCATCGACTATGGCGCAGAGTGTGCTGGCACGCGTTGCGGCGCGCACCACATCACGTACACCGGCATGTCGCAGTCGATGCGGGTCACGACCGATGCGTCGGTGACCGCGATCCTGGACGAGCGGCCTTTCTTTTTGCATGACAGCGTGACCCTGCTCATGGGGCCGGACGAGACGGTGGACGGCGCACCGCACGACGTCGGGCGCGAATTCTACGAAAAGACGCGTGCCTACTGGCATCGCTGGGTGCGCAACCTTGCTGTGCCATACGAGTGGCAAGAAGTGGTGATCCGGGCCGCCATCACCCTCAAGCTCAATGCCTTTGACGATACCGGTGCCATCATCGCCGCCGTGACCACCTCCATTCCCGAAGCGCCCCACAGCGGCCGCAACTGGGACTATCGCTATTGCTGGTTGCGGGATGCCTACTTCGTGGTCGATGCGCTCAACAGTCTCGGTGCCACGGGCACGATGGAACACTATCTCGACTACATCCTGAATATCATTGCCGACACGCGCGATGCGCCTTTGCAGCCGGTCTACGGGATTCGGCGCGAGGCGGTGCTGGAAGAGCGCTTGGCGCCGGCGCTGGCAGGGTACCGTGGCATGGGGCCGGTGCGTATCGGCAACCTCGCATATCACCAGGTACAGAACGATGTGTTCGGCGCAGCGATCCTAGCCAGCACGCAGGCCTTCTTCGATATGCGGCTGGAGCGCCCCGCAGGGCACCGCATGTTTCGCGACCTCGAGCGACTGGGCGAACAGGCAGTGCGCAACTACAACGTGCGCGATGCCGGTATCTGGGAGCTGCGCGGAACGCAACGCGTGCATACCTTCTCCAGCATCATGTGCTGGGCGGCCTGCCAGCGGCTGGCCTGCATTGCGCGCCGCCTGCGCCTGCCGGAGCGCGAGGAGTTCTGGTCGACCCATGCGGACCGCATGCATGCCGAAATTTGCGCCGCGGCATGGAACGACGACCTGCAAAGCTTCGTCTCCACTTTCCACGGCAAAAGGGTCGACGCCAGCCTGTTGCTGATGGCCGAGTTCCAGTTCCTCAAGCCGGATGATCCGCGCTTCGTCGCCACCGTGCGCACCATCGAAAAGCACCTGCGTCGCGGCGACTTCCTGCTACGCTACGATGAGGAGGATGACTTCGGGCGTCCGGAAACAGCCTTCCTCGTTTGCACGCTGTGGTGGATTCTTGCGTTGGCGAAAATGGGCGAAACGGACCGTGCACGCGGGCTGTTTGAAAATGTTCTCGGCAAGTGCAATCACTTCGGCATGCTGGCCGAGGACGTGGCGACCGACACGGGCGAGTTATGGGGAAATTTCCCCCAGACCTACAGCATGGTGGGGCTGATCCAGTGCGCGTCGAGGTTGTCGATTGCATGGGACAAGGCATATTGGCGGCATGGCGGGTGAAGCCCTTGCCACCCTTTTTGGAGATGAGGCGTTATGGAAGCGCAATTCATTGCCGGGCTTGATATCGGCGGCACCAAGATCGCCGCTGTCGTGGCCGGGCCTCACGGACCGCTGGTGCGCCTGACGCAGCCGACGGTCAAGACAGGGACGGAGCGTGCGCTCCCCGAGCAGGCACTGGCCTTGCTGGACGATGCCTGCCGCCAGGCGGGCGTGACACCCGGAGCGGTAAAGACAGTCGGCGTGGCTTCCGCCGGGCCTTTCGTGCGCATTGACGGCTTGCTCGGGCTTGCAACGCCGAATATCTGCGGCGGACTGGCGACGTCCTCGGACCTGCCCAACGACTGGAAGGCCATCCCGCTGGAGCAGGTTTTGCGCGAGCGGTTCACCAAGGTCGTGATCGAGAACGACTGTGTCGCTGCGCTGGCGGCCGAACGCACCTTTGGCGCGGTGCGCGACGAGCACGATTGCGTGTACGTGACCTGGAGTACGGGCATCGGATTTGGACTATGCGTCGATGGCCATATCCTGCGCGGCAAGCACGGCAACGCCGGTCATGCCGGGCACATGCTGATGAGCGATACCTCGGACGCGCTGTGCGGCTGCGGCAACCGGGGCGACCTGGAAAGCATGATCTCCGGCCGTAATATTTCCCGCCCGCTCAAGATGCGTACCGCCGAACTCTTCCAGGCGGCGCACGACGGCAACCCGGAGGCGTACGCCGTCGTCATGGAAGCGGCACGCTGGCTCGGGCGTGCGCTGTACAACGTCGCCGCGACGCTCGATACGCGCATGTTCGTCATCGGCGGCAGCGTCTGGATGCACCATGGCACCTGGCTGCGGCCAGCGGTCATGCAGGAAATCGAAGACCGCCTGCCGGCGATTACGGAAGGCATCACGGTGGTGCCTGCGGCGCTCGGTACGCTGGTGGCGGACGTCGGCGCGCTCAGCCTCGTGATCCCTGCGGAATGGGTCTTCGAGTGGCGCAAGACATCGCCGTGGCAGGCGCTGCTCGCATCCTGATCCGCCCGCCGTCCGGGGATGTCGCCGCACCTTTCCATGCGGCAGCATCCGGGTTTATAGTACGGGCTTGTTTCCGCCTGCCCGCGCGGGGCAGCTCCACCGGACCCACCGATGCACATCCTGATCGTCGAAGACGACGCCGATATCGCCGCCAATCTGTACGACTACCTTGCCGGCAAGGGGCATGAGGTCGATGCCGCGCCGAACGGCATCACGGCATTGCATCTTGCGACGACACAGCGCTTCGACGCCATCGTGGTCGACGTCGGCCTGCCGGGAATTGACGGGCTGGCAGTGGCGCAGCGGATCCGGCGCGATGTGCGCTCCGACGTGCCGATCCTGATGCTCACCGCGCGCGATACGCTGGACGACAAGCTGGCCGGATTTGAGGCGGGCGCCGACGACTACCTCGTCAAGCCGTTCGCACTGAAGGAAGTGGAAGCGCGGTTGCAGGCATTGGCCAAGCGGGCGCAGGGCAGGGTGGTCGACAGCACGCTGCGCTTCGGGGCGCTCTCCTATGACCCGTTCAGCGGCCTTGCGACATGGCAGGACAAGCCGCTCAGGCTGTCGCCGAAATCGCTGAAACTGCTGGTAACGATGCTGTCGCAGCCCGGCCGGCTGTTTTCTCGGGAAGAGCTGGAGCAGGCGGTGTGGGGCGAGGTGCAGGCCAACAGCGACACGCTGCGCAGCCACCTCTCGCAATTGCGGCGCGAGATGGCCCTGCCCGACGGGCGCAGCATGATCGAAACCGTGCATGGGCGCGGATACCGGCTGGTGAATCACGATGCGTAGCCTGCGCTGGCGCCTGGCGCTGACCTTTACGCTGCTCTCCACCTTTGCCGTGCTGATCCAGGCGGTCGCGCTGTTCGTCTCGACCGAAGAGCGCGAAGAGGACCTGATCGACGAAGTGGTCAACGCGGCGCTCGACGAAGTGCTCAGGAGTCCGGCATCGGTGTCGATGCCGGTGACGCGCGACTTGTCGCGCAACCTGAAGCTGTACCGCGTCGGGCCTGGCCAGACGGCGCCGGATGTGCCTGCCCATTTCGCGCAAATGGGTGCCGGCAATTATGAGTGGTACACGGGCGGCACGGAGTTCCATGTCGGCATCCGCGACCATGATGGCGAACGTTTCATCCTGCTGTACGACGTCACCGAGCATGAGGAGCGGCTGGAAAACCTGCAATGGAGCCTGGTGCTCGGGCTAGTGGTATTGAGCCTGTTGTCGTTGTGGCTGGGCTACTGGCTTGCCGGGCGCATGCTTTTCCAGTTCGAGAAGATGACGCGGCGCCTGCAGGAGGACGACACGGGGATCCTGAACGAGCCCGATTTCGACAGGGAAGTCGCCTTGCTCGCCGGCGCGCTGGATGATTACCGCCGCCGCAACCGCGAACTGCTCGCGCGCGAGCGCGAGTTCACGGCCAATGTCAGCCATGAGCTGCGCACGCCCCTGACCGGCATCCGAACAAGCGCCGAGCTGTTTTCCGAAGACGAAGGCCTGTCCGGCCGCAGCCGGGAACGTGCGCAACGCATCATCAAGGCGGTGGACGACATGGAGTCGCGCCTGCGCGGGCTCCTGTTCCTGGCGCGCGAGCTGACGCCTGCCGAACGGCGGCCGGTCGAGCTGCGGCAGGCCGTGGAGGCATGCGCCGCGCACTTTCGTCCGATCTGCGAAGGCAAGGGGCTCGCGCTCGAAACCGATGTCGCACCCGCTGTGATGCTGATGGCCGATCCGGTGCTGTTGCAGCTGCTGCTGGACAACCTGATCGGCAACGCAGTGCGGTATACCGCCCAAGGCGGCGTGCAGGTTAGTTTCCGCAACAATGCGCTGATCGTGGCCGATACCGGCATCGGCATCCCGCCCCAACACCTGGACCATGTGTTCAAGCGCCACTACCGGGCTGCGGATACGCCCGACGGGCTCGGTCTCGGCCTGTCGATCGTCAAGCGCGTCTGCGAGGCGCATGGCTGGCGCTATGACGTCGAGAGCGTTTCGGACCAGCACGATCCACGGCACGGAACCCGGTTCCGGGTTGAATTCCAGTAAGCCGGTAGTCGGGTGCGCCGTCGCGTTTGCGGGGCGTTCGGCGGTTTTTCCCGTCCATCTTGAGCCGCTCCTGAAGCGGCTCCGGCACATTCACAAATCCTTCACAACTTCATCCGAAATTCGTCACAGACCGCTTTCTATACTGCACGCTTTCAACTCCTCCGGAAGCACGCATGCCCAAGCAGTTCTCCCGATTTGCCGCGCGCGCCAGCCAGTATTTCGGTACCGTACCCTTGCTGTTCTTCGGCGTTTTTCTGTTGGCGTCGCTTGTCACGCGCGTCGTCCTGCTCCTTGTGGCAGCTGGCGACGTCGACTGGGCGGCCGTGCCGGGCAGCTTCCTGGTAGGGCTGGGTTACGACATGATCGCCGGCGCATGGACGATGCTGCTGGTCGTGGCTGTGTACCTCCTGATGCCGCAATGGGAGCGTACCCGGCCGGTGGCCAGGTTCGTGTTCAATGCGCTGCTGGTGGTCACCATTTATCTGCTGCTGTTCAATGTGGTGTCCGAGCTGCTGTTCTGGCAGGAGTTCGGCGTGCGCTACAACTTCATCGCCGTGGATTACCTGGTGTACACCACCGAAGTCATCGGCAATATCCGCGAATCCTATCCGGTCGGCCCGATCCTTGGCGCGCTGCTGCTGGCGACGCTCGCGATCTGGTGGCTTGGTCGCAAGAAGTGGTCTCCCGCGCTCGCTGTCGCGCCGGCGCTCACATCCCGCCTCAAGCACACGGCATCGTGGGGGCTGCTGGTGGCCACCGGGGCCGTAGGCTCCGGTGCGATGAGCACTGCCATGTTCGCGAACCAGTTCAATGCGGAACTGGCAAACAATGGTTTGTACAGTTTTTTTGCCGCCTTCCGCGATAACGAGCTGGATTATTCACGGTTTTACAAGACGCTCCCCAGCAAGGGAGTGCGCCAGGCACTGGGCGGCATGGTCGTGCCTGCAACGCACCACGTCGAGGAGCCACGGCATATCACTGCGCAAGGACCGGAGAAACGCCTGAACGTCGTACTGATCTCGGTGGAGAGCCTGTCGGCCGACTTCCTTGGCAGCTTCGGCAACCGGCGCGGCTTGACACCCAACCTCGACCGCCTCGCCAATGACGGCATCCTGTTCACGCAGCTGTATGCCACCGGCACCCGCACCGTACGCGGGCTGGAAGCGCTGACCCTGTCGATTCCGCCGACACCGGGCCAGTCGATCGTCAAGCGCCCGGACAATGGCGACATGTTCACGCTCGGCAGCGTCTTCCGCCAGAAGGGCTACGACGTCCGCTATGCGTATGGCGGTTACGGCTACTTCGACAACATGAACGCCTTCTTCGGCGGGAACGGCTACCGGATCGTCGACCGGATGGCCATCCCGTCCGAGCGCATTCCATTCGAAAACATCTGGGGCGTTGCGGACGAGGCATTGTTCGACCAAGTTATCGAGGAAATCGACACGTCGCACAAGGCGGGTCGCCCATCGTTCACCCATGTGATGACGACCTCCAACCACCGGCCTTACACCTATCCCGACGGCCGTATCGACATCCCGTCGCATACCGGCAGGGAAGGCGGCGTGAAATACACCGACTATGCGCTCGGCCGCTTCTTTGACATTGCGCGTACAAAGCCGTGGTTCCGCGATACCGTGTTTGTCGTGGTGGCCGACCATTGCGCATCCAGTGCGGGCAAGACCGAGCTGCCCGTGGCGCGTTACCACATCCCGATGATCGTGTATGCGCCGGGGCATCTCGAACCGCGCCATGTGGACCGGCTCGCCAGTCAGATCGACGTCGGACCGACCTTGCTCGGCATGCTGAACTTCAGCTATTCATCGCGCTTCTTCGGACAGGACATCCTGAACGCGCAGGGCGAGGAAGAGCGCGCGTTCATCAGCAACTACCAGTCGCTCGGCTACCTCAAGCGCGGCATCCTGACGGTGTTGCGTCCCAAGCAGCAGGTGGCGGCATTCCGTATCGATGCCAATCGCAATGCCACGCCGACCGAGGTCGACCCGAAGCTGGCGGAGGAGGCGATTGCGTATTACCAGGGAGCGGCCGAGCTGTACAAGAGCGGCCAGTACCGCGCTTTGCGATGATACGTAACTGGCGCCGGCAGAGGTTTCACTGGGAGCTGGTGTTGCCCCTGGTGCTGGCGCCTGCCATCTGGTGGCTGTTCAATCAGACATCGATCGACCACACGCTGATTGCGCCGTATTACGACGCTGTGCGCCATAGCTTTCCGCTCAAGCACGACGGCTTTACGCAATCTGTGCTGTATGGCGGAGAGAAATTTGCCGTGGTCGCTGTCGGCACTGCCGTGCTCGGCGCGTTCCTGCTGAGTTTCCTGGTGCCGCACTGGACGTGCCAGCGCCGACGACTGCTGTGGCTGTTCGTCGGCATGGCGGGAGCGACGATGCTGGTATCGATCGTCAAGCACCAGAGCCCGCTGCACTGTCCATGGGATCTGGCCGAGTACGGAGGCTACGCGCCATACCTGGGGCTGTTCGACAGTCTGCCGGCCGACATCACGCCGGGCCGCTGCTTTCCAAGCGGGCATGCCTCCGGCGGCTTTGCCATTTTTTCTTTCTATTTTGCGTTTCGCGCGACGCATCCACGCGTGGCGCGCGCCGCCCTGTTCGCCGGACTTGGCCTCGGCCTCCTGATGGGCTGGACGCAGATGATGCGCGGCGCCCACTTTCTGTCGCACGTCGTCTGGTCCGGCTGGATGGAATGGGTCTTTCTCGCCGTGCTGGTCCGCCTCCTTCCACCCCATCCCGCCCCATCCCGCGACCGGGGAGTATTGTCCGATTGACCATCGCGGGCACATGATGCTTTCTGCGTGGAACATTTCGCTGTTTCATGCGTCTGAACCGCATTCTGTTTGACGAATGCACGCAACGACATGAACACATCGGCAATGACTACGCTGCCGCAGGAATGGCAAGCCTGGATCACGGATAATCTCGCGCGCGGCTGCGAGCCCGCCGCGATGGCGACCATCATGGTGCGCGACGGGAAGTTCGAGGCGACGCTCGCGCGGGCGGCGATCGAAGAAGCCCGCAGCAGCAGCTATGCACATCTGGCACCACCGCCCGAGCCGCAGCCCATGCCGGCGGTCGACACCAGCGCCAACGCGGTCGTCACGCCCGATCGCGTGGTCGATGTGCTGATGACACTGGCATTTCCGCGCATTGTCCTGCTTGGCAATGTGTTGAGCCATGAGGAATGCGACCAGCTGATCCAGTACGGCGAACAGCGCCTGCAACGCTCTCCCGTGGTGTCCGATACCGATGGCAAGACCCAGGTGCATGCGCATCGCACCAGTCGCGGCGCGATGCTGCAGCGGGGAGAATCGGCACTGGTACAGCGCATCGAGGCGCGGCTTGCAGCCATCACGCAATGGCCGGTCGAAAACGGCGAAGGGCTGCAGATGCTGCGTTATGAAGCGGGCAACGAATACCGGCCGCACTTCGACTGGTTCGACCCTTCACTGCCGGGACCGCGCAAGCACCTCGAGCGCGGCGGCCAGCGCCTCGGTACGGTCGTGATGTATCTGAGTGATGTGGAACAGGGCGGCGGCACTTCGTTTCCCAAAATCGGCCTGCAGGTGCAGCCGAAGAAGGGCTGCGCGGTATTCTTTACGAATACCGATGCCTATCATGTCCCGGACCAGAACTCGCTACATGCAGGCGAGCCGGTCATCGAGGGTGTCAAGTACATCGCCACCAAGTGGCTGCGCGCACGCGAATATGCGTGATGTTTTGCGTGACAATTTGCGTGACGGTTTGCTGGATGGCCTGTGCCGGCTGATGTCGCCGGCACAGGCCGCACTCACCACTCACTCCCGGCCTTCGCCGAGGAATGTCCCCTTCAGTTTCTGATCGATCGGCCGCTCGCCGAGGAAGCAGAGGAGGAAAGCGTCGTAAAACGCGCGCTCCGGGAAATCGCCTATCTTCTTGCCGTTCAGGGTCAACACTGTATGCCCTGATCCCGGGATCCAGTCGACGTTGACGACATCGCCTTTGCGGAACTCCGGAATCGCGCCGAACAGCTCGCCGAATTTCAGCAGCTGCGGCGCAATCTTCAGGCGCTCGGTGCGGTTGAGGTTGTTGCGGATGCCGTTGAGGAAGCTGCGGCTGAGCTGTTCGCTTTCCACCTCCTGCTGCATCTTGAGCGCGACACGCTTGGCGCCGGGCGCAGCGATCACCTCTGCCGGCGTGCTCTTGCGCTGCACGAGATACAGGCCGAGCGCGATGCGGTGGCGGGAACGTTTGTAAATGCCGACGCCTTCGGTCAACCCACCGCCTTGCAGGCGGACTTCCTCGCCCGCGACCAGAACGGCTTCTTCGAACATGTCCGCACCGGGCTGCGCGGCGTTCGCGCCGGCGCCAAGACACAGGAACAGGGCCATAACGCACGCGAGGCGGCTGGCAAAACTACAGGATTTCATTGTCAGTCCTTTGGAATGGTTCATCGTTTGCCGGGAAGGCGGGAATGATCCGGCATCCCCGCCAGTCGGTTAGAAGGGCAGCACCACGCGGAACGTGAAGGTGTCGCCGGACGGTCGGTTCTTCACCTTGAATTCCTTCTGGTAGGCCGCCGTCACCATCCAGCCGTAGCCATCGTCGTACTTGATCGCCGGGCCGAAGCCGAAGGCGCGGCCGCGCGTGTTGTCGATGTCCGTGCCATTGCGGTTGTCGTCGGTGGTCTGCTGATAGGCAAAGCCGCTGACGCCGGCCACCCAGCCCTGGCCGAATCCCCAGCCTGCCGCATAGTCGATATGCATTTCCTGGCCGGAGCGAAAGCCGGTGTCATTGTTGCGACGGTTGAAGTTGTACGAGACGCTGATGTCGCCGTTGAAGCCTTCCGGATCCGCATAGCTCATGGCGAAGCGCGGGCGCAAGCTCCAGTAGTTGCGTCCCGGGTTGGCGAGGTCGTCCTTGTCATAGACGCCGGTCGGTGCCGTGACGATCATGCCGGCGGCATAGGTCAGCTCGTCGGACGGCGTGTAGGCAAGTGCGCCGCCGATGCTGATGTCGCCCAGACCGGACTTGGTCTGCTCGCGCGCGCCGCGCACGCCTTCGACGCGCAGCAGCGGGGCAACGGCCTGGAACAGGAGCCGGCCGCCGAGCACCTTCTGCTTCGTGACCCAGACCACGCGCGGCGCGAGCGCCTGGACCTTCTTGCGGAACGGCATATTGACGCGCTGGCCATCGTTGTTACGCAGTTCGTCCGCATCGTATTCGACCGCCTGCAGCAGGTAGTACACGCCTGCCGGCGGCAGGGAAACCATCGTGAACTGTTCGACGCCGTTGAGAAAGCTGGAGCCGGCGGTCTCGGTCGCATGGGCATGGCTGCCCAGTGCAAGGAGAAGGGCGCATGCAGCGCGTTTTGCGTTTGGATGGAATTGCATCATTTCACTTTCGTTATTTAAGAATTCGTGCAGGTCACTTCTCATGCGAAGTGCCGGGCGCTTTTGTCTCTGCTGCTGATCCGCCGGATGGGCGAATGAGCCTGCCCTGTAGCCGGATCGGGTAGCGGCATTTCAGGGCGTAACGGCGGGCTTGAAGTGGGGCGGATAGTAATGACGCACGGAAACTTGGGAAATGTGCAATACGGAAATGAGCTATTGCCGAAGAAGAAATAATGCGGCGCTGCGCGAGGAGAACTGCGCGTGTTCGAGCGATCGGGGCACTGCTTGAAGTGCGACGTCTGCTGGACCCGGTTTTACGCAACCACACGAGACATCAAGGGCAGCACCGAGCACGCGCCGCCTGACCGGCACCACCGAAGAAGTTGTCACCGGTGGTGCACCGTGTGCACTGCAGGAATCATCGTGCCGTTAGAGGAAGCGGTCTACTTGCGTGACGCGTGCCGACATGTCGCGCGAAAACGACACGGAAACCGGAGCAGGCAAAACAACAGTCCGGGCCAACAGCAAGCCGCTCTCAGAGATCGACAAGCGCCAACTGGCTGAAGGAACGGATGGTCGAGCCGCCGCTTTGCTTCGCGTGGTACATCGCCTCGTCGGCGCTTTTCATCAGTTTCTCCACTTCGGAGCCATGTTCAGGGTAGACCGCGACACCGATGCTTCCGGAAATTTCCACCGTGTGCGAGGCGAGCACGAAGGGGGCGTTGAGCGTGTCGAGGATCTTGGACGCCACCAGCAGTGCGTCATCCTCGCCGTCCACCTTCGGCAGCAGCACGACGAACTCGTCACCGCCTACACGTGCGACCGTATCGGATTCACGCAGGCATCCACGCAGGCGCTTCGCAACCTGCATCAGGAGCTGGTCGCCCGCCTCATGGCCGAGGCGGTCGTTGACCGGCTTGAACTTGTCGAGATCGATGAACATCACCGCGACGCAGTGCTTCTCGCGCTGCGCGCTCGCAAGCGCCTGCCGCATGCGGTCGCGTAGCAGTGCGCGGTTGGGCAGGTCGGTCAGGATGTCAAAGTTGGCGAGGTGCTGCATGCGGGCTTCGGCGCGCTTGCGCTCGATGATGTCGTGAAAGGCCACTACCGCGCCCATCACCTCGCCATCACGAATGATCGGCATCGAATTGATCGACACCGGCAGCATGGTCCCGTCCTTACGCCAGAACACCTCGTCATGGCCGCGGAAGCTCTTGCCGGAAGAAACCACACGATTGATCTCGCACAGCTCGCCCGGATACGGCGTGCCATCGGCGCGCGTGTGGTGGAACAGCGCATGCGCACGCTTGCCCTGCAGCTCGTCGCCGGCCCAGCCGAGGAGGCGCTGCGCGGCGGGATTGCTGAACACGATCTCGCCTTGCGGGCCGGTGACGAAGACGCCTTCGCCGAGGGTTTCGGTGATCTCGCGCGAGCGGGCTTCGCTCTCGCGCAGTGCCTGCTCCGCCTTCTTGCGCTCGGTCCTGTCCTGCACGATCCCGACCAGCACGCGACGGCCGTTGATGGCGGTTTCATTGATGCCCAGTTCAAGCGGAAACACCGTTCCATCCTTGTGCAGGCCGGGCAGTTCGAGGTTGCGCTTGCCGATGACTCTTGCCTCGCCGGTCGTCAGGTAGCGCTGCATGCCTTCGTCGTGCAACGGACGCATTTCTGGCGGCATCAGCATCGTGATCTTCCTGCCGATCGCTTGTTCCGGCGTGTAGCCGAAGATGCGCGAGGCGGCGCGATTGAAGGATTCGATGACACCATCCTTGTCGATCGTGATGATGCCCTCGGTGACGGTATCAACGACGGTACGCACGTGCAGTTCCCGCTCCCGGGCGGTCTGCTCCGAGTCGAGCAGCTTCGACACCAGCGGCTTGACTTCGGAGCGCAGCATCCACGCGCCGCCCGCAACCAGCAGCACCAGCAGCGGCAGGTACCAGTTCAGCTGCGTGCGGATCGGCTGATAAAGCTCGTGCGCATCCTGCTTGATGACAATCGCCAGCCCGGTTTCGGTGAGCGGCGCATAGGCGGCGATCACCTCGATGCCGCGGTAGTCCCGGCCGGTGAAGATGCCGGACTGTCCCATGAGTGCATGTCCCATCGCTGTCAGCTTTCCGCTTGCGCTTAGCCGGGGGAAAGAGTGGATCCTGGGATTGCGCCCCTGCGGGAAGCAGCGGATATCCGTTCCATCGGCAAAGCAGACGCCCATCTCGCCCGTCTTGCCGAAACCTTCGATGTGCATGAACTTCCCGGAAAGCAGCGGCAGCGGCTGCTCCGCCTCCAGCATGCTGATGACGCGATCGTTGTCCCGGACCGGTGAACGCGTGCCGAGATAAAGGCCGTCATCCCAGCGCAGCCAGGCCGGCAAGGCGGGGAGGACGTTTTTTTCCAGCGGCGCCCGGCGCGGGGGACGCCCTGCATGCAGCAGCTCGCGGTGCGCATTGTCGTACAGCGTGACGCTGGTGAAGCCTTCGGCAAGCAAGTTGTCGCCGAGTCGATGGCGTGCTTCCTGTGGTCGATCGAAGCCGGTCGACTTCCTTGCTGCCCGGACGTACCGGATCACGTCTGTCTGGCGGGCGATGTTGTCCGCATGGCGCGTTCCCTGGCTGATCCCGGCATGGAAGGTGCTCACCTGGTTCTTCAGGCGCGCCATCAGGTTCTCGCTCAATGAGGATTTGAGGATGTCCTGCTGGATGCCGAAGCCGGCGACGCCGGCGGTGAGGGCGGTCGCGCTCAGGATGGTGGCGCTCATGTAGCCGGTTTTCTCGTCGTCCCTGAAGAAGCGCTGCGAGCGATACCAGTCGTCGTGGCGCCATGCGTTCCACAAGCCGATGGCCAGCACGATCGTCGCTACCGCGGACTGCGGCTCCATCCGCAGGAAGCTGACCTGCGGATAGACCAGTTCGAGCTCCAGCACGTTGGCGGCGACGCCGCCGATGCCCAGGATGAGGACGGCAAACGTCGCCATCAGGACGGATGTGCCGGTGGCGCGGCTGTCCACCTTCGCCATTGCGGCAAATACGAAGCCGGCCAACAGCAAGACGATGGCCGTGTTGACAGCCATCGTGCCGGGGCGCGGGTTGATGTCATGCAGCCAGGCATGGAGGGAAGGAAGGTCGACCGGCGCCGGCATGCCGACTGCGGCACCAAACAGGCTCAGCATGGCAATCGCAATCAATCCCCAGCCGATGGCGGACCGCATCTGCGGGGCACGCGCTGCAGCGAAGGACGGCAGCAGGAGAGCAACGCCCGCCAGGGCAAAACACAAGGCCGCACTGAAAACAAAGGCGAGGGAGTTCGGACGGTGCAGGACAAGCGGCGCCAGCTGCAGAAACCATCCGATCATGGCGGAAACACCAAGGACGAGCAGCGCAGCTGCGGCTGGAATCTGGACAGGCAGGGTTCTCTTCATGGCCGCGTAGAGAGAATATTTCCTCAATGCAATCTACACCACTTCCCGGTGGTGCGCATCCTTTGTGTTTGGGCTTATGCAAAATGGCCACATCCATCCGCCGCACCGACTGCCAAGCCGCGCCCCGGATGCGACGGACGTTACAATGGCCCGAGCGGTGCGGACTGTCCGCCCGTGCATCCAGTTTTCAGGAGGGAAGATTGATCACCCCGGAATTCATCGCTCCCGCCCGCTTCGACGATCCTGCCGCTGCGCTTGCGCAGGTACAGGCCATCTACGACGCCAGCATCAGCCACTTGCGCCACTACATTACGCGCTTCGTCAACGGCACCGATCTGCCGAGCCGCGTGCGGGCCTGCTATCCCTTTGTCCGCGTACATACCGACACCGTGGTGCGTGCCGACTCCCGCCTCTCGTATGGCTTTGTCGCCGGGCCCGGCACGTACGAGACAACGATCACGCGGCCGGACCTGTTCGGAAATTACTATCTGGAACAGTTCAGGCTGCTGCTGAAGAACCACGGGCGCCATCACGAGATGCAGCTCGAGGTCGGCACCAGTACGCAGCCGATTCCGGTACATTTTTCATTCGCCGAGAACGACCATATCGAAGGCAACATGGGACCCGAGCGACGGCTCGCGCTGCGCGACCTGTTCGACCTGCCCGACCTCGGTGCGATGGATGACGGCATCGCCAACGGCACCTACGAACCGCCGCCCGGCGTGGCGCATCCGCTTTCGTTATTCACCGCGCCGCGCGTCGATTATTCATTGCAACGCCTGCGCCATTACACCGGCACCGCGCCCGAGCATTTCCAGAACTTCGTGCTGTTCACCAACTACCAGTTCTATATCGACGAATTCATCCGCCTCGGCCACGAGATCATGAACCGCGTGCCGGACCCGGCTGCACCGCAGGACGAGGACCACTACATCGCCTTTGTCGAGCCGGGGAATGCGATTACGCGCCGGGTCGGGCAGAGCGTGCAGCCCGGCGACGAGCGGGGCACGCCGCCGCCGCGCTTGCCGCAGATGCCGGGATACCACCTGATCCGTGCCGACGGCAGCGGCATCACGATGGTGAACATCGGCGTCGGACCGGCCAATGCGAAAACCATCACCGACCATATCGCCGTGCTGCGCCCGCATGCCTGGCTGATGCTGGGGCACTGCGCCGGGCTGCGCAATACGCAGCAGCTTGGCGATTATGTGCTGGCGCACGGCTATGTGCGCGAAGACCACGTGCTCGACGAAGACCTGCCGCTGTGGGTGCCGATCCCGCCACTGGCCGAGGTGCAGCTTGCGCTGGAAGCAGCGGTGGCGGAAGTCACGCAGCTCAAGGGATTCGAGCTCAAGCGCATCATGCGAACGGGTACGGTTGCCAGCACCGACAACCGCAACTGGGAGCTGCTGCCGCAGCGCACGCCGGAGCGCCGCTTCAGCCAGAGCCGGGCGATCGCGCTCGACATGGAAAGCGCAACGATCGCCGCAAACGGTTTCCGCTTCCGCGTGCCGTACGGGACGCTGCTGTGCGTGAGCGACAAGCCGCTGCATGGCGAGATCAAGCTGCCCGGCATGGCCAATGAGTTTTACCGGCAGCGGGTCGACCAGCACCTGCGCATCGGCATCCGGGCGGTCGAGCTGCTGCGTAGCCAGGGCGTCGACAGGCTGCACAGCCGGAAGTTGCGCAGCTTTGCGGAAGTGGCGTTCCAGTAAAGCGAAGCCGCAGCTAGCTGCAAAAGCGCACGTGCAATGTGCCGAGCCCGCCGTATTCAATCGCGATGTCCTGATCGGCGGGCACGTCGAAGCTGCCGGCGTAGGAGCCGGTAATTACCGCCTGACCGGCCTCCAATCCTTCATTGCGAGCGCGCAGGAATTCGGCCAGCCAGTACAGCGGTGCACGCGGATTCCCGTCCGGATGCCGGCCGTCCAGCTGTTTCTCCTCACCCGATTCAAGCCGCACGCACAGGGGAATGGCAGCAGCGTGGCGCGCCAAGTCGCCATCGACCTGCGGACCGATGAACAAGCCCTGATTGAGCAGTCCGTCTGCCAGGTTGTCGACAAAACCGGCGGCGGCCGGATCGTCATAGCGACTTTCGATCAGCTCCAGTGCGAGGTGCGTCACCACAATGGCAGCGTCGATTTCCTCCGGCAGGTAGGGAGCGTCGCGCGGGGGCAGGTCCCGGCCGAGAATGAAAGCCAGTTCCGGTTCGATGCGGACCTCGCCGCGCTGAACCCGCACCCGGCATGGGCTCCCGGTATGGATCTGCGAGGCGTGGATTGGTGCCAGCACTCGTCGTTCTGCGAACGGCGTGCCGCATTTCCATGCTCCAATGCGCTCACCGAGCAGCGTGGTCACCTCCTTCTGGATGGCAAGCGCATCGTCGATGTCGTTCGGTCGGCAAGATTCGGGCAAGCGCGGACCTTGGGCACCGTCCTTCCGGCGTTCAGCAAGGATGCTTGCCGCCACAGCGGTCGGGGAGTGGGAGTCGGTCATGGTCTTTATCGAGAAGGAACAGATTGACGGGACAATGCCATGTACATGGCGCGGCACGGGAACGCGCCATTGTAGACGGCTTCTTCGCACCACTCGACACCCATGGTTTTGCCACGGGGACTCGCATCGGTTGCCGCCGGAATTCTCCGATGGGAATCTTTCGGGGGCGAGGCAGTCGAATCGAGTTCCAACTCCTGCGATTCCCTGCGTCCCCACCTTTCCCATCCCTGGACGGCACTTTGAAGCGAGCGACGACCTCAGCCTCACGTTGGTCTGTGCGGACATTTCTGACCGGCTTAGCTCTCGCGAGCCTGTTGCCGGGCTTGCTTGGCGCCGGCGTCTTGTTTGTCTATGAATACCGCCAAGGGCGCGCGCAGCTGGAACAGAACACGATTCTCACGGCGCGCGCCCTGATGCAGGCGGTGGACAACCATTTATTGCAGGCGCAGTCGGTCGCCCAGGTGCTTTCCACTGCCGATTCGCTGTCCGTGGGCGACTTTGCCACGTTCCATGCCCGGGCGCGCGCAGCAATTGCAAAGGCCGAACTTGGCGTCAATGCGGTACTTCGGGATGAACGCGGCCGTCAGATCCTCAACACTGCGGTCGACTATGGAGAACCGTTGCCGCCGGACCCTGTTCCGGATCAGGTACGAATGGTCTTCGAGACGGCCGAGCCCACCGTGTCAGACATCTTTATCGGCCCCATGCTCAAGCAGCCGGTAGTGAGCGTCGATGTTCCGGTAATGATTGATGGGAAAGTCGCCTATGCGCTGGGTGTCGGCATTTTGCCGGAGCATTTCAATACTTTGCTGCGCTTGCAGGGATTGCCGCACGATTGGGTGGTTGGCGTTTTCGACAGCGCCGGCAATATTGTGAGCCGTACTCATTCTACCGAGAAATTTATAGGCAAAAAGGCCTCTGCCGGGCTCCATCAGTCAATGATGAGTTCGCCTGAAGGATCCTTGACGACAACTACCGGCGAAGGCATCGAGGTGCTGTCGTTTCATACGCGCTCCCCGCTGACGAACTGGAAGGTGGCCATCGGGATTCCCCGACAGATTATCGAGGCCGCGTTCCTTCAAACGATGTCCATGCTGGCGCTGGGCGTTGCGGCATTGTTTGTGGTGGGCATCCTGCTCTCCAGATACATGGGCCGGAAAGTAGCCTATTCGGTCAGCGCTCTCACTGCATCGGCTTCCGCACTCGGTAAAGGTGAGACGACGACGGCGCCACAGGTGTACGTCAAGGAAGCGGAAGCGGTGGCCTCGGCGATCGTACGTGCATCGGAATTGCTGAAAGAGCGTGAAGCGGCACTGCGTACACGCGCTGATGAGCTGCTTGAGGCGCATCGGCTCGCGAAATTCGGCACATGGCACTGGGATATGGATTCCGGCGCCGTGGAAACGTCCGACTCGGTGCGTGAAATATACGGCCGCGATGTTCCGTCCTTTCCGGAGCAGCGCGGAACCTTGCTGCCTGTCGACTCGTGGGAGCGCGTCAACGCCGCGCTGCAGGAGACGCTTGCCACAGGGCGCGGCTACGACCTCGAGCTGGAGGTCAACCACGGTGCCGGGCATACCGTCTGGGTCAATGCCAAGTGCGAAGCGATTCGCGACAGCACCGGCCGCGTGACTGCATTGCGCGGGACGGTCATGGACATCACTGAGCGCAAGCGCGCCGAGTTGCAAATGCGCGAGTCGGAACAGCGCTTCCGCCTCTTGGCGGACAACGTTGCACAACTGGCATGGATGGCCGATGGAGAGGGAAGCATCTTCTGGTACAACCGGCGCTGGTTCGAGTACACCGGGACCACGCTCGACGAGATGCGGGGTTGGGGATGGACGAAGATGCACCATCCGGAACACGTGGAGCGCGTGGTCGCGAAAATCAGTGACTGTTTCTCCTCGGGGAAACGATGGGAGGACTGCTTCCCGCTCAGGGGCGCGGACGGCCGCTACCGCTGGTTCCTGTCGAGAGCCGTGCCGGAACGCGACAGTGCCGGACGGGTAGTTCGCTGGTTCGGGACGAATACCGACATTACGGCGCAGCGCGAGACCGAGGATGAACTGCGCAAGTTCAAGTTCTTCAGTGACAACGCGAACGACGGTAATCTGGTCATCGACCGCAACGGGCGCATCCGGTATGCGAACAAGCTGCTTTGCGAGCGCCTCGGCTACAGCGAAGCGGAGCTGCTGCAGATGGGCGTGCCGGATATCGACCCGCTTTATCCGCTGGAGCGCTTTCAGCAATCCTTCGATCGCAGCAAGAACAGCCGGATGCAGCCTTTCGAGGGCGTGCACCGGCGCAAGGACGGATCGACTTTTCCCGTCGAGATTTCCTCCGCCGTGCTGGAACTGAATGGCGAGTGGCTGATGTTTGCGACATCGCGCGACATCACCGAACGCAAGCAGACCGAGCAACGCGTGCGCGAAGCGGCGCTGCATGATGCCCTGACCGGCCTGCCGAACCGCGCCCTGGTCTTCGAATACTGTGGCCACATGCTGGCGGCGGCCAGGCGCAATCATGGCCGCGGTGCGCTGCTGTTCATCGACCTCGACCGCTTCAAGCCGGTTAACGACCTGTACGGCCATGAAACCGGTGACCGGCTGCTGCAGGAGGTGGCCCGGCGCCTCGGCGCATGCACGCGCAGCGAGGATCTCGTCGGTCGCCTCGGCGGAGACGAGTTCGTGGTGATCCTGCCGCATCTCGACACCGGGCGGCACCGCGCGGCAACGGTGGCGCAGCACATCGTCGAGGCCATCAGCAGGCCGTTCCGCATCGATTCGCTGGAGCTGTCGGTGTCGCCGTCAATCGGCATCAGCATCTTCCCGGAGCATGCTACCGAAGTCGGCGCACTGATCCATGCAGCCGATCTCGCCATGTACCAGGCGAAGCAGTCCGGCCGGGCGAATTACCAGTTCTACACCACCGAGCTGGAGGAGCGCGCCGACCAGGCGCTGACGCTGGAACTCCGCCTCAAGCATGCGCTGCGCCACAACGGCCTGAAGCTGCACTACCAGCCGGTGGTGGACATCAAGACCGGACGGCTGATCGGCGCGGAGGCGCTGGTGCGGCTGGCGGACGGCAGCGGGGAGCCGGTCGGTCCGGACCGTTTCATTCCCGTTGCAGAGTCGGCCGGTCTCATCAGCGAGCTCGGCGAATGGGTTGCGGCGGAAGCCTGCCGCCAGCATGAGCAATGGCAGCGCGAAGGGCTGGAGCTCACCATCGCCATCAATGTGTCGCCGCTGCAATTCAGGCACGCCGCGTTTGCCGACAAGCTGAGCGGGATCATCACGGACGCCGGGATCGATCCGTCACGCCTGGAAATCGAAGTGACCGAGAGCGCGGTGATGGAAAACATTGACGATGCGGTCGCCATCCTCAACCGCATCAAGTCGCTCGGCGTCAAGGTGGCGCTGGATGATTTCGGCACGGGGTATTCCAGCCTCAGCAGCCTGTCCAGCCTGCCGCTCGACAAACTCAAGGTCGACCAGTCCTTCGTTCGCCGCATCGAACGCGACCAGGCCAGCCGGGCGGTGACCGAAGCGATCATCGCCCTCGGCCGCAGCCTCAAGCTCAATGTGGTGGGCGAGGGGATCGAGTCGGAGAATGCATTGCGCTACCTGGAGGAGCAGGGCTGCAACCAGGCACAGGGCTACTGGTTCAGCCAGCCGTTGCCGCCGGCCGAGTTCGCAGCCTGGTGCCGGCAACGGTGGGGACGCAACAGGGAGCTCGCCGTCGGACAGGCATAAAGCGCATCAGCGGGACAGCGGTGACAGGTTCTTCTTGAGGGGCTGCTGTCCAGTCTTCCAAGGCATCCGGCACGCCAGTCCTTTATTTTTCCACCTCAAACGCCGAACCCGTTTCAAAAAAATGGCCGCCGGCGATGTAGTGGATGCTGCGCCGTCCGCCCTGGCTGCCGTCCCAGTGCCCGTTGCTGAACGCCGCCGGATCGGCCCATGCCGCAACAACCTCGCCAAGAAAAAGATCGTAGGCCGATTGCACATGCGGTTCCGGGATCACGCGGCATTCCAGCCATCCCAGGCAGCCTTCGAGCAAGGGCGCGCCGATCTTCTTACTGGCGAACGTGGCGATTCCATGCGCCGCGAACTTGTCGACGTCGCGCCCGGATTCGGACCCTGCGGCGAGCGTGATGCCTGCCAGGTCGCGCGAGGGAATGTTCAGCGCAAATTCGCCTGATGCCTCGACAAGTTGCCGCGTCATCGTATTGCGGTCGATGACGACAGCAATCTTTGGCGGCGAAAAATCCAGCGGCATGGACCAGGCGGCGGCCATGACGTTTCGCACGCCGGCATGCGCGCTGGTGACGAGAACGGTGGGGCCGTGATTCAGGAGGCGATATGCCTTGGCAAGCTCGACGGGAAGACGGTTGGACATGGTTCGTTGTTTCGTGTGATGTCTCGTGTGATGAGGGTTGGAGCGCTGCAGGAGGGCGCAGTGCCGCAATTATGAAGCCAGTGCCGCATTCCTGCGCCTTGCGCCACACCATCGCCGCGCCCGTTGCGCAGTCAAGCGCAAAAGAAATAACCAAGCGAATTTCTCGGCTTTTCAAAAGCCATGCAAGTAGTAGGGCTAGATTGATCCACGTCAAAGTTTCTGGAAATCATCTGAACGTAAACTCGGTTGCCCAGATGCTTTACCGATGCGGCTCGGCAACATCGATTTCCCCTAAGGCATCGCCGGCAACGACTCTCCTGCAGTGCTGACTTACCATGTCTCAAGGAAAAATCATGACGCAAGATGCAACCGCCACGCATGCCCCGTTCGTCATCGAATGGAGGAAGGGATTTCAGGTCAATATCGAACAGGTGGACCAGGAGCACCAGCACCTCTTCACGCTGGTCAAGGCGCTGAGCCTGGACTCCGTGCAGAAGACCGTGGAGGAATTGCTCGATTACGTGGTGGTGCATTTCTCCAATGAGCAGGCGCTGATGGAAAAGAGCGGCTATCCCGCATTTGAGCAGCACCTGAAGCTGCACGAGGATTTCGCGGGCCATGTCGCCGATTTCCTTGGAAATGGTGAACCTTGGACCGAAGAGCGCGTGCAGGAGCTGCGCCGCTTCCTCAATAAGTGGCTGGTGGGGCACATCATGACCCACGACCTGCGCTTCGGAAAATGGTACGTGGAGCATCAGCAGGCGGCTGCACAGCACGCTGCGGCGCCCGCACCGGCCCCGATGGCGACGCCAATGCCCGCGCATCACGTGCCGCATGTCCCGATGCCCGAGGCAAAAGCGCATCGCGGCTTCTTTGCAAGCCTGTTCGGGCTCAAGTAAGCGTCGGGACGACAGGGGCGGCGCTCTCCGGCGAAGCCCCGCGGCAACCGGCGCAAACTATCCGGTCAGTTCAGTGCGCCAAAGACCTTGCCAATGATCTTGCTGCCTGTCCCGAGCGGGTCGCGGCGAATCGCCTTTTCTTCTTCGGCGATGATCGTAAACAATCCCTCAAGCGCTCGCTGCGTGACATAGCCTTCCACCGTCGGCAGTTCCTGCACAAGCCCGAAGCTTGCAGCCCGGCCCACCACGCCGTTGTATCTGGCGGAAAGGTCGGAGCGGTCCGTCACTTGCTTCACCAGCGGGCGAAACTTCTCTGCCAGCTGGACTGCTGTTTTTTCACGGAAGAACTCCGTTACCGACGTTTCACCACCGCTCAGGATCCTTTTGGCATCGGCGACAGACATGGATTTGACGGCATTCAGCAGGAGAGGCTTGGCCATCGGCACGGCGGCCTCCGCCGCGCGGTTCATCGCCAGCTCCAGCTCGTCGAGCTGCCGGCCGTAACCGGTCATCGCAAGGTACGGACGCGCCTGTTCTAGCATCGCCGGCAACCGGATTTTCACTTGCTCGTTTCTCAGGAAACCATCGGTCACGCCGAGCCGGGCGACAGCGGCCGACGAGCCGGCCACCAGTGCCGCCTTCAGGCCGCTGCTGGCGTCCTTGTTGGAAAGATCGGCCAGCGACAGGGCCATGGCGCTGGTTGTCGCAAGGCAGAGCGACATCAACAGGCCTTTTGCGGGGCGCAGGATGGAGAGTGACATGAAGGATTCCTCTGAAGACTGGTCTTGAACGATATGCAGCAGTCTAACCGGCTGGCAACAACATGCGAACTGCAAGGCTTCAGGCATGTTCTTTCCGCATGCCCGGCTTGATAAAATCGCGGCTGCATCCCAACCAATCCTGACCGGCCCGTACCTGACAGCTACGGCTATCGAAAGTGGCACATGATACAGATGCTGCGCATAGTGAAAACTGTTGTTTTCCGTCTGCTCGGGTTCGTCCAGCGGACTGCTTCTGCGGAACGCTCCACCTTGTTTGCGGCGGCCTTGGCGCTCGTGTCTCTCTTTGGCTTTGTCAAGATTGCGGAGGAAATGATCGAGGGCGGGACGGAAAAGTTCGACACCTTCGTGCTGCTCGCCTTCCGCGATCCGAGTGACGTGTCCGACCCCATCGGACCGCAATGGCTGGAGACGATCATGCGCGATTTCACCGCGCTGGGCGGGATTGCCGTGCTGACCGCCATCACTGCAATCGCGGTTGGGTATCTGTTCCTGATCCGAAAGCACCATGCCGCATGGATGGTTGTGCTGTCGATCGTCGGCGGGATACTGCTCAGTAACTTGCTGAAATGGTCCTTCTCCCGGCCGCGCCCGGACCTTGTGCCGCATGGTACCGATGTCTACACGCTGAGCTTCCCCAGCGGCCATGCCATGCTTTCCGCCATCGTCTATCTCACGCTGGGCGCGCTGCTTGCGCGCACGCAGGCAGACCCGCGAGTGAAGGTCTACCTGCTGTGCTGTGCAGGCGTGCTTGCCTTTATCGTCGGCATCAGCCGGATTTACCTTGGTGTGCACTGGCCGACCGACGTGCTGGCGGGCTGGGCGGTCGGTGCAGGATGGGCGCTGCTTTGCTGGGTCGTGATGGTCTGGCTTCAGGGCAAAGGAAAGGTTGAGCAGGCGAACGGCACGCTGTCAGAGAACAGGCAATAGGAAAAGGGGCGCAGTGCTGCAGCGCCCCGGTTGCTGTGATGTGAACGCGGTGTCATGCGCGTCAATGGGTTCTCGACTCTAGTTGCTACGGATTGCCATGACCTCCAGATATTCCGCTTCCACGCGGGTGGTACCGTCGGTCGCCTGGTTGTGGCGCTCCCAGAGCTGCGTGAGTTCCTGATGAAGTGCCTGCCGGCCGGCTTCGTCGAGCGCGGCAGTCGCGCGCACCGTCGGGCCGTAGTAGGTGCAGAAGAAGCTCACGACTTCCGCCGGCGGGAACGGATAGTGCATCGGGTACATGCGCTTCTGGAAATAGATATTCTCGATGCCCTCATGCAGGCGGGCGCGCACCGTTTCTTCATCGCCCCATTTCAGCGGCGACGGCATCAGCGACGGCGGCGGAACGTGTTTCCCGATGATCTTGAACATCTCGCCGACATGTCCCTGCGGCGTCCAGTTCGCCATCACGATGCGTCCACCAGGCGCGCAGACCCGCACCAGCTCCGCCGCGACTTCGTCCGGGCGCGGCGCAAACATGGCGCCGATCAGACTGACCACCACATCGAAGGACGCGTCTGCGTAGGGAAGCATTTCCGCATCGCCTTCATCGAACTGCACTTGCAGGCCCTCGGCCCTGGCGCGCGCACGGGCCTGCTCGATGGAATTGGACGCGATATCCACCCCGGTCACCTGCACGCCGGCACGCGCAGCCGGAATCGCAATCTGCCCGGCACCGCAACCGACGTCCAGCATGCGCGTACCCGGCGTGAGCTCCAGGCGCTGCAGGAATTCAAGCGCGCCGGGTTCGAGGTATTTCGCAAAATGCCCGTAGTCGCCCGACATCCAGGTCGCCTTCAGTCGCGCCTTGAGCGCTTCCATATCGGCGGTCATCGTATTTACTGCATCCATCGTGGTCATGGTTCGTCTCCTGAAACAAGAAAAGTGAATGGATCGCCTTGCTGCTGTTGCGGCGAACTGTACTCATCGTGCTGCGAGAAAAGCGTTGAAAGGTCGCAATCTTGTCGCCCGCAATCGCCTTCTGATGCAATCGATGTGATGCTCAGAGTGCGCTTGACGCTCATAGACGTCCAGTCCAGAATCTGAAGCGTTTTCGCTGCGGCGCTGCTGGAGCAGAGGTGCGGCAGAATTGCAGCAGAACGCACAGCAGGAGGTGCTGGCGATGGATGAAAGCTACGGTCAGTTCTGTACGGTGGCGCGCGGTGCAGAGGCACTTTGCGAACGATGGACGCCGCTTGTCGTGCGTGAACTGTTATGCGGCAGCAAGCGCTTTAACGACCTGCACCGCGGCGTGCCGCGCATGTCCACCAGCCTGCTCGCGCAGCGCCTGCGTCACCTTGAGGAAATCGGCGTGGTGCGCCGCGCCGCCTGCGGCAAGGTGTGGGAATACAGCCTGACCGAAGCCGGCGAGGAATTGCGGCCCATCATCATGGCACTCGGTAACTGGGGCGCGCGCTGGATCGGCAGCCGCCTGCGCGACAGCGAACTCGATGCCGGCCTGCTGATGTGGGACGTTCGCCGCAACGTGCGCATCGATCAGTTCCCGCCTCGGCCTGTCATCATTCATTTTCATCTCCCCGATGCACGCACCGGCGAAACGGTATGGTGGCTCGTTGTGGAGCAGGGCGTTGCCGACCTCTGTCGCGAAGACCCGGGGCGCGAACTGACACTCATCGTGCAATCGACGCTGCGTGCATTGACCGAAGTGTGGATGGGTGACAGGACGCCGGACGAGGTGCTGCAGGCGCGCGAGATGCGCATACAAGGTGAGCGACAGGATGCGCAAGCCTTGTGGCGCTGGCTGGGTACGAGCGGTTTTGCCCCGGTGCGGCTCGCCACCCGCGCGACGCGAAAGTCAGCGAAGCCGGATTCTGCCGGCCAGGTGATATAGCGACAGCGATGACAGTTACCGCCTGCAGTGATGGGGAATCTTCGGCGAAAAGGCTAGGCCGTGTTTGACAAGCTACTGCGCGGCCCGGATTGATGTCTGCGGTGCTCGGCCTACCAGTCGTACGCGTGCGCTCCTCGACACCACTCCGAACCGCTCGCTACGCTTGTCAAACACAGCCTTGGGCAGTGGCGTGTGTTGTCTGCGTTTCGGACTGCTGAATCGCTTCTGCCAAAACGCAAACAGCGCCGGATTGGAATGAAGTGCTAGGTACTGCTGCAAAGCTGAACAAGTCAGTCCGGGCTCAGCGCGCGCTGGCGTGTGCGAGACGTAGAAGGTACCGGCTCGCGGCACGCACCGCGAGCCTCAACCCTCTGTAGCGGTTATTGGTTACGTTTTCCGCTAACGCGCTCTGCACCGTAACGCACAGCGTCCTTCACGCGTTCCCAGCTGCTTCCCGGGTGATTGGCTTCCCAATCGCTGCGCAGCTGCGGCTCCGCATCGGTCCATTGATAATTTTGATAGCGACCGCTGCCGGCCACGGTAGATCCGTAGCGATAAGCGTCGTCGTAGTCTTCATAACGGCCACCCGACGAGCCATACGCCGTTTGCCAGTGACGACGGTAATCAGACGTGTCATCCGTCGAAGCTCCAACCGACTGCGCCGTGCCGACGGTTTGACGCGAGGTGGCGGTCGTGTTCGAGATGCTTGCGGGGCGATAGATCTGCTGGCCATTATGGCTGCGCCATTGTTGCTCGATGTAGTCGGCGTCCGTGTCGGAACGGGGTCGAACGCCAAGCAGGATGCCGCCTTGCTTGATGCCGCTCTCGTAGTGCTTGACGCGTTCTTCGGGAATACCCCACCCGACAAGCGCGCCAAGCAGCCCGCCCGTGGCAGCTCCGGCGCCGGCGCCCGCCAGGGCGGCTGCTACCGGACCCGCAATGACCAGGCCCAGGCCTGGCAATGCAATAGAGGTGCCGGTGGCTGCAACCGCCGCAAGGATCGCCCCTAGCGTACCGCCCATTGCGCCGCCTATGCCTGCACCTTCTGCCGCCTTGTTGCCCAGTTCAGTTGTTGGCTGGCCGCTGTCGGTAAAACTCTTCGTCCTTGTGTCGTCCGACATGACGACGTTGACGTCGTCCCGTGTGTAGCCGCGATCGGAAAGCGCCTGGTATGCGCGCTCGGCACTATCGCGGTCGTTAAAAAGACCTGTAAGCATGCCGGAATTGTCTTTTGAGGAAATTGCCATGATGTATCTCCTTTTTACGTTGCGTGAAAAGCGCCGCTCCCTGCTATCGGATAGGGCAGTGCGTCGTTGTAGTCATTACATTTGCAAGGCTGCTATTCCCGATCTGCAAAAAACGTCTGCATCGCATTTCACTGCGATTGTTAAACCGTCAATGGCTCTGTAGGAGGCTCAAACGAAGGCATAGTTCCGTCCAATTGCTATGCATCGCAGCAACGGGACAGACGGTCCTACACACGATTCTTCTTTCGATAGGGGAAGAAGGCACGCGGCATTTCTCGTTGTATGCGTGGGGTGGAACTACGTGCAGGAATGCCGCGCAGGCGTATGCAGTCGCGACACTCAAAGCGAAAACGGCTTAGATGTTTAGTGTCGAGGAGTTGTGAGGCACTTTATTGCAAGTTGCGAGAGGGAACGCTATGGAAACGTTCTGCACGACAGCGGCAGTACATCGCGCGATACAACATAGTCAGCCGGCCCTCATTTGACCGCTTGTCTCAGCACGCAACCAAAAGCGGCTGGCGAAGCCTGCCGTGTCATCACATATCAGTTTTCGGAGTAGATACCAGTCGCGATCTCCTTGAGCTGCCGGTGCTGGACGCGCAGCGGCAGTGCGACGGTTCTCTTTTGAGGGTGGTCAACGTCCGTCGCGATAGCAAGAAACGCCGGAGGGCATTGCGGCTCCTACCGTTACGGTCAGGGAAACGGCAATTGAGGAGCGGGATGAAACTGAGAAAATGGCTGCCAGCACTACTCATCGTAATGGCGTTGTCCTCCTGCGACCGCGAAGGTCGGCCGGTGGAGGAGTTCGGTCTCTCGAAACTATCCAAGGGCATCAGCGACGAAGGGGATGTACGCGGCGTGATGGGGCAACCGGAAACCGTGTGGGAAGAAGACGACGGATCACGCAGCCTGCAGTATCCCAAGGGTCCGCAAGGGCCGCGCACATGGGAATTCATCATCGACAAGTCGGGAAAATTAAAGGATTACCGGCAGTTGCTAACCCCGGAGAATTTCGCACGGGTGCAGACCGGCATGAGCCGGGACGAAGTACGGCGCCTGCTCGGCAAGCCGCGCACGGTCGTGCAGTTCAAACTCAAGAACGAAGAGGTCTGGGATTGGCTATATCTCGAACAGAACGAGCAGCGTTTGTTCAACGTCCATTTCGATATGGCTAGCGGAAAAGTGACAGCAACCTCGGCATCCAGCGCGACCAACTACTAGGCCGTGTTTGACAAGCTACCGCGCGGCCCGGATTGATGTCTGCGGTGCTCGGCGTCCCAGTCGTACGCGTGCGCTCCTCGACACCACTCCGGGCCGCTCGCTACACTTGTCAAACACAGCCTAGAGCCGCTTCGGCCTGCCTTTACCGTTGATGCTAGCCGCCTTGCCCACGGCACGGCGCTGCAGCTCCTTGCCGTAGCCGTGCTACGACGCGTCGCCGCCTTGTTCCTCAGGCAATCTGCCTCGGCCTCAATCGGCCAGTCAGACCAAAACGGCTCTAACCCACTCTTGCCGCAGCATTGCTCCGCGCCGTATGCAGCTTCTTGTAGCTGTCGATCAGGCGGCGGTGCCGGTCGAGGCCCTCCAGTTTCGTGCTGGTTGGCGTCAAGCCAAAGAAGCGCACGCTGCCGTTCACTGAGCCGAGCGCCGCGTCCATCCGCGCATCGCCAAACATCCGGCGGAAATTGACGATGTAATCGTCCAGTTCCAGCTCGTCATCGAGCAGTACCTCCAGCACCACGTTCAAGGCTTGATAAAACAACCGGCGCTCGACCGTGTTGTCGTTGTACTGCAAGAAGGCGCCCACCAGATCGTGTGCTTCCTCAAGCTGCTGCAGGGCGAGATGGATGAGCAGCTTCAACTCGAGAACGGTCAGCTGTCCCCATTCCGTATTCTCGTCAAACTCGATGCCGATCAACGTGGCGATATCGGAGTATTCATCGAGCTCATTGTTATTGAGACGATCAAGCAGCGCTTCCAGGCTGGCGTCGTCCAGGCGATGCAGATTCAGGATATCTTCGCGGAACAACAGCGCCTTGTTGGTGTTATCCCAGATCAGGTCTTCAATCGGGAAAACTTCCGAATAGCCGGGCACCAGAATCCGGCACGCGGTGGCGCCGAGCTGGTCATGCACGGCCATGTACACCTCTTTGTCCATGTCTTCAAGAATGCCGAACAAGGTTGCGGCTTCGTCGGCATTGGAGTTCTCTCCTTGGCCGGAAAAATCCCACTCGACAAAATCGACATGCGCTTTCGCGCTGAAAAAGCGCCACGACACCACGCCGCTGGAGTCAATGAAGTGTTCAACAAAGTTGTTCGGCTCCGTCACGGCTTCGCTGACAAAGGTGGGCTGAGGCAGATCGTTCAGGCCTTCAAAACTGCGCCCCTGCAGCAATTCCGTGAGACTGCGCTCCAGTGCCACCTCGAAGCTCGGATGTGCGCCGAACGACGCAAAGACACCGCCGGTCCGTGGGTTCATCAGGGTGACGCACATCACCGGGTAGACGCCACCCAGCGACGCATCCTTCACCAGCACCGGAAAGCCTTGCTCTTCCAGGCCCTGAATGCCGGCCAGAATGCGCGGGTATTTCGCCAGCACGTCCTGCGGCACATCCGGCAGTGCCATTTCGTTTTCCAGAATTTCGCGTTTTACCGCGCGTTCGAAAATTTCGGACAGACATTGCACTTGCGCTTCGGCCAGCGTATTGCCGGCACTCATGCCATTGCTGCCGTAGAGGTTTTCGACCAGGTTGGACGGGAAATACACGACTTCACCATCGGACTGCCGCACGAACGGCAGCGAGCAGATGCCGCGCTCGATATTGCCGGAGTTGGTGTCGATCAGGTGCGAGGCACGCAACTCGCCATCGGGGTCGTAAATGCCCAGGCAGTATTCATCGAGGATTTCAGCAGGCAGCGCATCTTTGCGGCCGGGCTTGAACCAGCGTTCGTTCGGATAATGGACAAACGGCGCATTGGCGATGTCTTCGCCCCAATACGATCCGGCGTAGAAATGGTTGTTATTGATTCGCTCAATGTACTCGCCCAGCGCCGACGCCAACGCGCTTTCCTTCGTTGCGCCCTTGCCATTGGTGAAACACATCGGCGAGTGCGCATCGCGGATATGCAGCGACCACACGTTGGGAACGATATTGCGCCACGAAGCGATTTCAATCTTCATGCCCAGGTCCGCCAACACGCTCGACATATTGGCGATGGTTTGCTCCAGTGGCAGGTCCTTGCCGAGGATATAGGTGCTGGCGTCAGGCGCCGGCTTCAAGGTCAGCAGCGACTGCGCATCAGCATCGAGGTTCTCTACCTCTTCAATCACGAACTCGGGCCCGGTTTGGACCACTTTCTTGACCGTGCAACGCTCGATGGAGCGCAGGATGCCTTGGCGGTCGTAGTCAGAGATATCCGATGGCAGTTCGACCTGGATCTTGAAGATCTGCTTGTAACGGTTTTCCGGATCGACAATATTGTTCTGCGACAGGCGGATGTTCTCGGTGGGAATGTTGCGTGTGTTGCAATACAACTTCACGAAGTAAGCCGCACACAAGGCCGATGACGCCAGAAAGTAATCGAAGGGACCAGGCGCCGAGCCATCTCCCTTGTAGCGGATAGGCTGGTCAGCCACCACCGTGAAGTCATCGAACTTGGCTTCAAGCCGAAGCTTGTCGAGAAAATTGACCTTGATTTCCATGGGGAATTTCCAAAAATGGCGCTCAAAATGATGTGGCCGTCATTATCCTGCCAGGCGGCCGTTCCGCAAAGGAAAGCCGAACAAATCGTCGCGGCTTAATGTGGCCGCATGCCCGCAAGTAGCCGCAAGTGGCCGCAAGTGGCCGCAAGTGGCGATGCAGGGCTGTCATACAGTGAGAGCAGGCTTCGAGCCCGCTTTCTGTGCTTTGATAGAATCGCGGCCATGAATCGACGCCGGTTAATCGTTTGCGCCTTGTCTATCTTTCTTGCTTCTGGTGCACTCGCTGCCTCAACGCCGCAGGAGCGTTCAGACTGGTCGGGTTTCTTCTCCAATGCTGGCGCGCACGGCACTATCGTTGTTGTCGATGGACGCTCGAAGAATGAGGTGGTGTTTGTTTTTAATGCAGAGCGTGCGGGTCGTCGCTACTCGCCGGCTTCGACCTTCAAGATTCCGCATAGCCTGTTTGCGCTGGACGCGGAGATACTGCGTGACGAGTTCCAGGTCATTCCCTGGGATGGCGTCAAGCGTCCGATAGAAGCATGGAACGAAGACCAGAACCTGCGCTCAGCCATGCGCAATTCCACTGTCTGGGTGTACGAACGATTCGCACGGCAGCTCGGCGACAAGCGCGAGGCCGATTACCTGCGAAAAATCGGATACGGCAATGCGGTCACTACGGGCAGTGAGCCGTTCTGGGTCGAAGGTGACCTCGCAATATCTGCCAATGAGCAAATCTCGTTCTTGCGCCGTCTTTATCGGAATGCATTGCCATTTCGTGTCGAGCATCAGCGTCTCGTCAAGGACGTGATGATCAATGAGGCCGGCGGAGACTGGATACTGCGGGCCAAGACCGGTTGGAGCGGAAAAATTGGATGGTGGGTAGGCTGGGTAGAGTGGCCGGCCGGTCCGGTGTTTTTTGCGTTGAACATCGACACGCCGAACAGATTGGACGACCTTCCCAAACGGCAGGGCATCACACGCAACATCCTTCGCTCCATCAAAGCACTGCCACATGCCGAATAATTCGTGACCATATCGCCGTGTCGCGGTAACAGGCACTCGTGGTCAACCCCAACAGATTGCAGGAAGAGCCAGCGATGCAAGAGCATCGTCGCATTAGGTCGTGTTTGACAAGCTACTGCGCGGCCCGGATTGATGTCTGCGGTGCTCGGGTACCAGTCGTACGCGTGCGCTCCTCGACACCACTCCGAACCGCTCGCTACATTTGTCAAACACAGCCTAGTGCGAGCAAGTCTTCAGAATCGGCAATCAGGCTTTACAGAACCGCTGTATTCAAGACGAGCGCACCCGGAATTCGCTGGGCGTTGTTCCCGTCCATTTCTTGAATGCCTGCCGGAAGTTTGGCGCGTCGCTGAATCCGAGTGACGCGGCGATATCTTCGACGCTCATCCGGGTTTTGCACAGATAGTCCATTGCAAGCTGTTTGCGGACCTTATTGAGAATGGCCTGATACGACGTCTCCTGGTCCGTCAGCTTGCGACGCAAGGTGCGGGAAGTCATGTGCAGTTGTCGCGCCACTGTCTCGATATCCGGGAAGCGGCCGGGTTGCGCCATCAGGATGCCAAACACTTTGCCGGCCATGCCGGAGGCGGCCTTCAGTTCCCTCAGTAGTTGGTCACAGGTCGCGCGGACGACAGCCGCGGTGGCCGGGTTGGCGAAGGCAAGCTGCTGCTCCAGCAGATCACTGCTGAAGCGCAGTTGGTTTCGGTCCTGGTCGAAGCGCACCGGGCAACCCAGCAAGTCGGAATAGGCGGGGGCGCGGCGCGGTGCGGGATAAGTGACGCAGATCTCCGTCGGCGTGACGGGGCGGCCGAAAATGTCACCGTGAACGGACAGTTGCGTTCCAAGCTGGAATTCAAGCACGAACCGGAACAGGTCGCTGTGCGCGCCGAGTGACAGGACATCCGTAAATTCCCAGAAGGCGTCGCGTTCGGTTTCTTCGAAGCGCAGGCCGAGCAGCGTGGCGGCCAGCGAACGGTACTTGATGGCGAAGTCGATCGCATCGCGTGGGGTCGGGCTGCTCAGCAGCGCGTACCCGTACATGCCGAAGTGGGTAATGCGAATGCGCTTGCCGGCCTTGATGGCGATGCCCGGATCGCGAGAGAGGCGCAGGGCATTCTCGTACACCGACAGCAATTGACGCGATGCCACGCGCGTGGCGGGAGCGTACAGTTCCTCGGGTTCGAGCCCGCTGCCCGCCAGCAGTTTCGGCACCGCGACGCCTTCTTCCTGCAGGAGTTCTGCCAGTGCGGCTATCTTGTGCGGGGGTTCGATGCGGTCATCGATGTCCGGAAATTGACGCTCCATGTCAGTCCAGTTCTCCATGTTGTGACCAGGCTTGTGCGATGCGGCGTCTTGCCTGCGCCGGGCAGTCTAGCATCAAATGTCCGATTCAAACCCCCTCAGTTGATCCGATTCGAACGGTGAGCCGAGGCCGTATCGTTGTGTGGCATCTTGTTTTGGCACATCGACTACAGACGAGAAATGTCCGGAATTAACCTGTCTGTGTCACCCGAGTTCACGCACAATCAGTGCATAAAACTATTCCTACAAGGAGACACAACATGACGGCTCGCGACCAGAGGTGCCGGCGATGATGCATATCGACCAGGTGCAACTCAACTTCAATCCGCAGGCTTTGCTGGGCCTGAACCTCATCCTGGCGCTGGTCATGTTTGGCGTGGCGCTGGATCTGAAGCTATCGGATTTCAAGCAGGCGCTGCGTACGCCCAAGGCGCTGGCAATCGGGCTGTTCGGACATCACATCCTGTTCCCGGCAGGGACCTTCCTTCTCATCAAGCTGATCGATCCGATGCCGTCGATCGCGCTCGGCATGCTGCTGGTGTCGTCATGCCCCGCCGGCCATATCTCCAACTTCTTCACGCACCGAGCGGGCGGCAATGCGGCGCTGTCGGTGTCAATCAGTACGCTGTCGACGGCGGGCGCGGTATTCATGATGCCGCTTAATGTCGCTTTCTGGGCCAATCAGGATGCTGGCATGCGCGCCATCATGCGCGATTTCTCGCTCGACCCGGTCGCCATGCTGATCGATGTGGGCATTCTGCTTGGCGTCCCCTTGGTCGCCGGCCTGTTCATTTCGCATCGCATGCCGCGACTGGCGGCGCGCATGCTCAAGCCGATGCGCATTTTCTCGCTCGGCGTGTTCGCCGTCTTCGTGACCGGCGCACTGCTCGCCAACTGGAAGTTTTTCCTCGCCTACGGTGCGATGGTGGTCGGCACCGTGTTCGTGCACAACGCCTGTGCGCTCGGCAGCGGCTATGGGCTGGCCAAACTGTTTGGGCTTGCGGAGCGTGACAGCCGCGCGGTGGCTTTCGAGACCGGCATCCAGAATTCCGGCCTGGGGCTGGTGTTGATTTTCAACTTCTTTGGAGGCCTGGGCGGTATGGCAATCGTCACGGCGTGGTGGGGTATCTGGCACATCTTTGCCGGCATGGCATTGTCGACCTACTGGATGAAAAAGCCGCCGTTGGCAGCAAAGGCGGGCGCATGAACGGCAAAGCGATACTCGTGACCGGCGCTGATGGCTACCTGGGCCGGCAGCTCATTGCGCACCTGTCGGAGGCCCGCATGGCCGGCACCGCGCGGACTGTCGTCGCTACCGACGTACGCATGACACCGCTTTTGCTGCAGCACCCTGGCGTTACCTATCTGCAGGCGGATATCCGTGACGGCGGGCTGGCGGATATCCTGCGCCAGCATGCGATCGATACGGTGGTTCATCTCGCCTCCATCGTCACCCCTGGTAAAAAGAGCAATCGCGCCTTTGAATACAGCGTCGATGTGGACGGCACGCGCAATGTGCTGGAGGCCTGCGTCGCGACTGGCGTGCGGCAGATTATCGTCTCTTCCAGCGGCGCTGCTTACGGTTACCACGCCGACAATCCGGCCTGGCTGACCGAAGAGGATCCGTTGCGCGGCAACGAGGAATTTGCCTATTCATGGCACAAACGGCTGGTGGAAGAGATGCTCGCCGATTACCGCCGCGACCATCCGCAACTGACGCAGACCATCTTTCGTATCGGCACCATCCTGGGCGAAAGCGTTCGCAATCAGATCACTGATTTGTTCGAGAAGCCGCGGCTGATTGCGATCCAGGGCTCGGACAGTCCCTTCGTGTTCATCTGGGACCAGGACGTGGTTGGCGCCTTCCTGCGGGCGATCGAGAGCGGGAAGGGCGGCATCTACAACCTCGCCGGTGATGGCGCGCTGTCCATTCACCAGCTTGCCAAGCGACTCTCCAAGTCAGTCGTGTCGCTGCCGGCAGGGCTGATCGCATTTGCGCTGCGCATCCTCAAGGCTTTCGGCCTCACGCAATACGGCCCGGAACAGGTGAACTTCCTGCGCTATCGACCCGTCCTCGACAACCGGCGGCTGAAGAGCGAATTCGGTTATACCCCGGCCAAGACTTCGGCCGAGGTGTTCGATTACTGGTTGCAGAGCCGCTCCACGCGGAAGAACTGAAAGGCGCCATGGATTACGCTGGAAAAGTCATCGTCATCACCGGTGCGGCAGGCGGATTGGGACTGGCGCTGTCCAAACAGTTCCTCGTCGCTGGCGCCCGTGTCGCACTGCTCGACGTGAACGGCGCGGCGGCACGCATGGCGGTCAACAATCTGCTGCTCAGCACTCCCGATCGCGCGCTCGCCATTACCTGTGATGTGAGCGACGCAACGGACTGCCAGCATGCGATCGCAACGGTCATTGCGCATTGGGGCGGGATTGATGTGTTGATCAATAACGCCGGCATTGCGCACCGCAGCCTGCTATGCGAGACCGATCTGGCGGTGCTGCGGCGGGTCATGGACATCAACTTTTTCGGCGCAGTCCAATGTACCCAGCTGGCATTGCGGTCGCTACGCGCACGCCGGGGACAGATTGTCGTCATCTCGAGCATTGCTGGTTTTTCGCCGCTGTTCGGCCGCACCGGTTACAGCGCGAGCAAGCACGCCTTGCACGGATTTTTCGACAGCCTGCGCAGTGAGCTCGAAGAAGACGGCGTGGACATTACCGTCGTCTGCCCCGCATTCATTGCCACCGGCATCGAGCATGCCGCGCTCGGCGGAGATGGCGGACGGGCGACGCTGCCGCGCAATGCCACCGGCGGTGAGATGCCTGCGGACGAAATGGCATCACGTATCTTCGCTGCGGTGTCCCGTCGGCAACGGCTCTGCCTGCCCACGCCGCTGGCGAAGCTCGCATGGTGGACCAGCCGCCTGATCCCGTCGTTTTTTGCGCGACAGATGAAGCGCCGCGCCGCGCCACCCCAGCCCCTGAATAACTGATCATCCAAAAAAGACTTATGAAAAACACGATCCGCCATTGGCTTGCACTGGCAGCGTGCAGCACCATCACCTTGCCGGCAGCGGCTGCCGTCATCACTGTTATCGACCAGGCCGGCAAGCCTGTGTCGGCGGCGATGGTGACGCAAGCTGTAGCACACCGTGCGCCACGGGACACTTCCGACAACGGCTTCCAGCAACCCGGCAAGCCGCAGGTGGTGGATATCGATGTCACGGCATTCACGGGCAACTCGGGGACTGCAGAGATTCCCAATCGCGTGGCCGATACCCGATACCGCGTGCGCAAGCCCGGCTTCCGCGATGCGGTGTTCGAAGCACCGGCAGGGCAGGCGGCCGTTCGTATCACCCTGGAGCCGGAAACGGATGCCTTCAAGCTGGCCGAAGCGAAGCCGGCCAATGCCTGGCTGGGCGCGCTCAATGTCGGCGACGCCACGGCGAAGAAGCACTTCCAGATGCAGTGCGGCTTCTGCCACCAGCAGGGCAATGCATTCACCCGCGCGGAAAGGTCGCCCCAGGACTGGAACGAAACCATCAAGCGCATGGTGCGCTACGGCTCGCGCTTGCCGACGGAGCTGCAGAAAACGCTGCCGGACACGCTTTCGGCCGACTACCGTCGGTTGCGCGAGCATCCGGAACTGATCACAGGCGGCGTATCGTGGGAGGGAAGCCTCGACAAGACCGTGATCACCGAATGGCCGCTCGGCAATGCGATGTCGCAGACGCACGATATGCTGATTGCGGCTAACCGGCTGGTATATGTTGCCGACAACATCCAAGATCGCCTGTACGAGGTGAATCCCGCCACGAATGCCGTGACGGTCTACAAAATTCCGCACAAGCCGGGTGACGATCCGGACGGGCTGATTGCCGGGCGGTTGAAGACGTTTCCGAGCCATGACAGTACGTCGAATGCGCATTCGCTGGCCGAGTCGCCGCGTGACGGGCACATCTTCATCACGCCTTCGGCACAGCGCCGGCTGATCGAGTTCGACCCGGCCTCCAAGACGTTTACCCAGCATGAAATCGGCGCGGGCTTTTATCCGCACACGGTGCGCATCGATGCCAAAGACAACGTCTGGTTTACACTGGCCTTGTCGAACCAGGTGGCGAAGTTCGACCGTGCCGCGCGCAAGTTCACCCTCTACGATCTGCCGACGCGCAGCCTCAAGGAGCGGCTCACGGTGGCGTCGATCGGCTTCATGTTCAAGCTGATGAACTGGGGCTTGCCCTTGTCGAACTGGATGCCGGTGGACTGGGCCGCCACCGGCACGCCGCTGCCTTATGGCATCGATATCACACCGGACGGCATGGTGTGGTTTGCGCGTCTGCATACCCAGGAGATTGGCCGGATCGATCCGGCCAGCGGCGAGGTCACGATGATTCCCACGCCTTTCATCGGTCCGCGCCGCCTGCGCACGGATGCGCAGGGCAACCTGTGGATCGCCGCCTTCGCCGAATCGAAGATTGCCCGTTATTCGCCCGCCACCGGCACCTTCTCCCTGTTCGATCTGCCGGTCGAGCCGAAAGGCAGCGAGACGCCATATTCGCTCAACGTCGACAAGCAGCGCGGCATCGTATGGGTGAACGGCAACCAGTCCGACGCACTGTTCGGCTTCGACATCAAGACCGAAACCTGGCGCACGATTCCGCTGCCGCGCCGCACGACGTTCACCCGCGACATTGAAGTCGACGCCGATGGCACGCTCTATACCTCGAATTCAAACTTCCCCAGCTGGCACATCGAAGATAGCCAGCCAACCTTGATCAGGGTGCAGCAGCGATGATGATGGATTGCGACGATACGGCAGTGATGCGGGAGGCCGCATGATCGGCCGCCATTGGGCATTCTTCTTGTCGTGCCTGCTGGCGTTCACCGGCGGCCACGTCATCAATTACTCGGTGATCATCTACGCGCAAGAGGTGCTGGGCTCGGACGTATTGGCCGGGGTAGGGTTCGGACTGTGTTTCGGTCCACCGCTGATTCTCGGCTGGTATGCCGGCGTGCTGTGCGACCGTCTTGCGCCGACGCGCATCATTCATGCAGCACAAGCCTTGTTCGTTCTGGCGGCAGTGCTGATGGCGTACGGCGATCGTTTTATCGCCGAGCCGGCGCTGCGGGCGCCGGTCTTTCTTGCCGCTGCCCTGTGCGCCGGAATCGGCTGGTCTTTCGTCGCACCGGCGCGCATGACGGCGCTCAGTCAGATCGTGGACGCGGCTACGTTGCGCCGTGCCTCGCTGGTCTTTAACCTGCTAGTCATGCTCGGGTTCGGCCTCGGGCCGCTGGCGATTTCGGTATGTCGTTTGTATGTTGGCTGGCAGGGGGTTTTTGCACTTGCTGTTGCGCTGTTCATCATCGGATCGGCGCTGCTGTTTCGTGTGTCGACACATGTCACCGGCAAACCGCCTCGGCCCGTCATGCGCGATATTCTCGATGGCCTCGGTGCGGTGCGCGGCGACCCCTTGCTTGCGCAACTGCTCGTGACGGCCATGTTCGGCTACATGCTGATGGGTCCGATGCAGGTCATCCTTCCCAAGCTCACTCGCACTGCGCTGGGACTCGGTGAACTGGGGCGGGGCGCCTTCCTCGGCACGCTCGCGCCTGCGCTCATCGCCGGTGGTCTGGTTTGCATGCTGGCAGCGCGACGCCTCCCGCACGGGAAGACGGTGTTTACCGCATGCGCACTCTCCGGATTACTGTTTGCGGGCATGGGACGCACCACGAACCCGGCCGTCGCCTTCATGCTGCTGGCTTGCGTCGGCCTGCTGGGCGGCATGGCCATCAGCCTGATTGTCGCGGCGATCCAGGAGAACGTTGAGGAGGCGGTGCGCGGTCGCGTACTCAGCATGTACACGATCATTTCGCAGGTCATGCCGGCGATATCGGGTCTTGCGGCCGGTGCACTGACGCATGTGCTGGACGCACAACGTGCAGTCTTCGTCATCGGCGCGGCGTTGGCGTTGGCAGCGCTCGGCAATGCGGCGTTCATGCCCGCGTTGCGCAGCTATCGCGGGCACTGACGCGACCATTCGCCCGACAGCTTGCTGATGTGTCTCGCGCACATCAATCCCCGTAAGGCTCGTCGCGATCACACGCTGCCAATACGGTATGCTTCCTGGAGCGGAATAGGGAGGGGCATGGTGGCGAATTGGTATGTGTATCTGATCGAATGCGAGGGCAACGCTATCTACACGGGGATTGCGACCGATGTGGCAGCGCGATACGCAGCCCATGCCGCCGGCAAGGGAGCGAAGTACACGCGATCCAGGCCACCCCGGCGCTTACTCTGCACCATCCCCGCAGCGGACAGGTCGGAGGCCTCCAGGCTGGAGTATCAGTTCAAGCAACTCTCTCCAGTTCAGAAGCGCGAAGTTGTCGCACTGGTGCTGGCCGAAGAGGAAAGCGTGGCGGGGCAAAATCACCCAGACAAGGATTGATTCGCGTCGTCTTGCAAGGTGCTGCACTCTCCGTCAGTAGTCTGTGCCGGTACTCCGAGCGGCAGTCAACAGGTGTGAAGCTGCGCGCCAAGGCCGGGCGGGGATGCCGAGTCCGAGAAGCGCAGCCGTACATGAGGTACGGTGAGCATCGCAGGCTCGAGATTGGTTGCGGCCGGCGAGGTGCGGCCGGCGAGGTGCGTGCGGTTAGGAAAAAATGCTCTAACCGTCGCCTTGTGGTGGCGTGACTGGCAAGGTGCGCTTGTGCGCAGTTTGCTGGAATTGCCGCAGGATGATGGCGCGTGCTTCCTCGCTGATCTGTTTACCTTCCAGGAAATCGTCGATGAGCTCGTAGCTGACGCCGAATGCATCTTCATCCGGCTTGAGTGGTGCGAGGTTTTCGAGGTCGGCAGTGGGGACCTTATACACAAGGTCCTGCGGTGCGCCGAATTCAGCCGCGATTGCACGGACGCGCCGCTTGGTTAAGCCAGTCAACGGCGTGACGTCCGCGGCGCCATCGCCGTGCTTGGTAAAAAAACCCATCAGCGCTTCGGCTGCCTGATCGGTGCCGATGACCAAACCATCGGTCGCGCCGGCGACCGCGTACTGGGCGATCATCCGTTGTCGTGCCTTGATGTTGCCGAGTATGAAGTCTTCGTGCGCTGCGTCCTTGAATGACTGGCTGCTTGCCTTGACCGCAGCGAGCATCGCATCGCTTGCCGGCTTGATGTCGACCGTCAAGATTTCATCAGGCTTGATGACTGCGAGCGAGCGTTGTGCGTCTTCCTCGTCGCGTTGCACGCCGTAAGGAAGGCGCATGGCGATGAAGCGTGCGTCATATCCCTGTGCGCGTGCTTTATCGACAGCTGCTTGTGCCAGACAGCCTGCCGCCAAAGAATCAACACCACCGCTGATGCCCAAGACGAAGGTGCGGCGCCGCGTGCTGATCAGCAGATCACACAAAAATGCGATGCGCTGGTCAAGCTCGGTACGCGCATTAAATGTTGCAGCTACGTTCAGTTCGGCAATGAGCTGTTGCTGTTCCTTGTCAATCACTCGTTTATCCATGGCTGCTCATTAATCATGCAGTTTGTGCCGGTGAGGTCCTGTTGGTGATGAATGCGTTGTGATAGTGCCAAATGCGACTGACCGCGTACTCCGCCGCGCGTTCTCGCACCTCGTTCCTGTCACCATTGAACTTGCGCGTCTCCGAAAAGGTAACCGCGTCGTCGTCTTCCTGAAAGGACCATGCAAAGCAAACGGTACCAACTGGAATAGAACCGTCGCCACCAGGGCCGGCAAGGCCGGTATCGGCCAGTGCGACATTGGCACGGCTGGCACGCAACGCACCTTCCGCCATTTCACGGGCCACTTCCTCGCTGGTTAAGTTGAATCGGTCAATTGTTTCCCGCTGCACACCAAGACAACTGATCTTCGCCTGCGGCGAGTAGGTAACGAACGCACATTCCAGCCAGCTGGCAGACCCCGGCGCTTCGGCCAGCATCGACGCAATCAGGCCAGCAGTGCAGGATTCCGCGGTCACAAGCTTGAGGTCGTGTTCCTGCATATAGCGCAGGACACTTTTCACGTTTTCATTCATTGAATCGTATATGGGAAATATGTATGGGTGGCGGGCTTCTTTAATGCAAATTGGATAGCGAAATGCAAATTTCGTTCTTTGCCATGTATGAAATTTGCTGCCGACACCTGCCAGTGCAGGGGAATGAAGTCGAAACGCTGCTACGGTAACTGCAAAGTTGAACGGAGGCGGAAAAAAGCGGCGAGTATAAAGAGGAGCGGAAATACAGAGCCCCGCACCAGTCAGGACGAAACCGCTCCAGGAGCGAGCACCAGTGTATGCTCCGGCACCGCGTTCCGTGATTGTCGATCCTGGTATCACGGTCCATCAGACCGTAAGAGTTCCGCAGCAATCTTTACCAGTCATTTACCTGCTCGGCCCAAGGTTGGAGGCCGAGCAATAAACGCCTTCGTTCGGCACGCACCTCGTGGACGGCTCCTAGCCGTTTTTCAACCACTCCCTTGGCGAAAGCCCTACCTTCGCCGCGAACGCTCGCGACAGCGCTGGCGGGTTCGCATAGCCAAGCTGGTCTGCCAATAATTTGATCGGCCGTCCTTCACGCAACCCGGCCTGAGCGAGCGCGATGCGGCAGCTTGCCAGATAGTCGGCCGGCGTCTGCCCCACCACCTTTTTAAATACCGTCGCAAAGCTCGTGCGCGACATGCCGGCGCGTTCTGCGAGTCGTTCCAGTGTCCAGGAATCGCCGGGCACTTCATGGATCGCCACCAGCGCACGCGCAATGCGCGGGTCCGAAAGGCCTGTGATCAGTCCCGGCTGCACGCCAGCTTCTTCCGGATGATCCAGCAACCAGCGCAGCAACTGGATCAGCACGATTTCAAAAAGCCGATCTGCCAGCAGACCTTGTCCGCAACGCATGCGATCCGTCTCGGCAAACAGCAGTCCGAGCGCAGGTTCGAGCCCGTCCACATCGGCCAGGCGCAACCGGATGAACGGCGGCAGGCTGCACGCGAGCGGGTTGGCTGCGCCACCTTCAAACTCAACTGCCGCGCAGGTGAAATCCGAACCGTCGTGGGGCGGGTTGTGGAAATGGTGGGTAAGCGGGCGCGGATAGAACAATAGGGTCGGTTCATCCAGAACCAGCTTTGTCGGGACACCTGCGGCGCCGTGATGCGTCACTTCCATCGTGCCGCGGCGAAGCACATGCAGGAAACCAAGACCGCTGCTGCTGTCGTACTTCTGCAGTCCGCATAACCTGCCCGAGTGAAAGAAATTGACGCGTACTCGAAAGCGCTTCAGCAGCGCGGATAACCTGTCGATGGGAGGTTGGGTATTCACTTGAACGAAAAGATATGAATATTGAATGAAATGAATCCAATAGTACGTCAAAGCTTCGCATACTGCTTCTCACTGCAGCCACTGAAGCGCAAGCCCGGCGGCGGCAGGAAAGCTCCATTCTCATCGAACCCGATCTTTGAAAGGAAAACCTGATGTCTCGCGTCAATATGAATATTGAACTCGTCCCAGCCACGAGTCAGGACACGTTAAAGCAAATCCACACGGCGTTCAGCGCAACGCCCAACATGTTCCGGGCTGTGGCCAACTCGCCGGCAGCGCTGAAGAGCATGTGGGGTGGCTTCAGCGCGCTTGCCGGGGGCTCCCTTGGCGCGAAGCTTGGTGAGCAGATCGCCGTGGCGATCGCCAACCGCAATCAGTGCGAGTACTGTCTTGCGGCCCATACCATGCTCGGCAAGAAAGCTGGAGCGACTGCAGAAGAGATGGCCGGCGCACAGCTTGGCCACGCGGCGGACCAGAAAACGGCTGCCGCCCTTGCGTTCGCGCTCAAGGTGGTCAACGATCGTGCGCATGTTTCGGCGGACGACGTCGCGGCAGTGCGCGCAGCGGGATTTAACGACGAACACATCGTCGAGATCATGGCGCACGTGGCACTGAATCTGTTCACGAACTATGTCAATGTCGCGCTGGACGTACCGGTGGACTTTCCCAAGGTCGCACTGCGCAATTGAGTGCGAGTGCGCAAAAAACGCCGCGATGACACATGCCGTCGCGGCGTTCAACCAACCCAGTGGCTACATGACATTAACCCTGTCAAAAGCGTCACTGGTAGGTCGTCAGGGAAACCGGAGTCGTTCGCGATTTAATGCAAAGAAAACTACGATTCCGGTGGATCGCGAGTGCTTTTCTCGGCGCCATCATCACCACGTGGATACGGCCATCATCTCTTCTCGATATTTCAAGTATGCGTGGGAACGCTTAACCGCGCGACGTGGCCAGTCCGATTTAATCAAAAGAGTAGGGCGATCAGATCTGCTGTTCATGTTTCTCGGAAACGGACGGCCGATGTCCATTAGCAGATCGATTTTGATTTCTGCATTTGGCCGGTGGAGACAGACCGTATCTCCCGAGCCAGTTCTTTGTCGGTAATTGCAATGTGGTTAAGCAACCAATTCCTCAGGTAGTCGATCAACCGCGCAAGCGCTTCAGGTGTACCGTTTGCTGCATTCGCTTTCATGGTCGCCAGACGCGCCCGAAATTCCATATGCGCATTCCGATGAGCAATCGCATGCTGAAGACCAACACCGTTGTCAAACATGGATTCCTCTGTTGCAAAATGAAAGAGGACATATGCTGCCAGGCGTGGAAGGATTTCCTCCAGCGCGAGAATGTCGTTACCTTTCGCATGGGCCGCTTCGGCGGCATTGATCATCGCGACCAGTTCCTCATGCTGCAGATCGATCTGGCGAATGCCGGTTTCCAACTGAGATGACCAAACGATGGGCATGGGCGTCGAGGTAAACAAGAGTTGTTGGATTGTGGCACGGAACTTGGTTGCAATAAATTGCCGTAGATCAATCTTTTGCTGCAAGCCAACACGTATACTCGCGCAATGCGATTTTCAAGCTTCATGAAGAGATAGCGGGTGCCATGACCTCGCCACCCGCACAACTCGAACTCTCCTATCCATTCAGAACAATCCGGCGGCGCGTCATCTGGCTGCTTGGTGCGTTCAGTTTGCTGCTGGCATTCTTTGCTGCCAACAGTCTGCAAGAACGTCTGGATCAGCGCCGGTTGGCAGTTCAGGTACGTAACTGGACCGAACTGACCAGCATCATCAGCCAGGCAATACACGAACTGCAGCGCGAGCGCGGCCTCTCAAGCAGCTTCCTGTCGACTGACGGCCAGCGCTTTTCCGATCCACTGGCAGTACAGACGGCACGTACCGATGCCGCCTTGCGGAGGCTGGCGAAGGCACTGCCATCGCATGGGGTTGCCATTCCCAACTGGTCGGTTGCGGATCTGGCAACCGCGACCGGGACCATCAGGATGCGCGAGCATGTGCGAGATTTGTATGTCACGCGTGACGAGGCCGTGGCGCACTATAGCGGGCTCATTAACCAGCTCATCGCCGTCATGCTCAATGGCGCCGCAACAGCAGGCGATCTTGTCGGTCAGCAAATGGCGTTTATCTCCCTGCTGCGGGCCCGGGAAACTGCCGGGCTGGAGAGAGCGCTGCTTGTCGCTGTCCTGTCGTCCGGCACATTCGGCGATCAGTCCCGCAGGACCTATCTGCATCAGCTTTGGGCCATCGAAGACACGCAACTGGAGCAGTTCCGCAGCCTGGCCACAGCCGATGCCAATACCGGATATCGTGAAATCGAGGCATCCGATTACGCGCGCGAGATGGACGCTTTTCGTCGCTATGTGCTTGCCGAGGATCGCATCACCCTGCGTGCATCGTCGCCATCGTTTTCTGCAGAACGGTGGTTCGATGTCGCGTCGCAGCGCATCGATGCCATGAAATCCCTGGAGGATGTTCTTGGCGCAGCACTGTTCGACCAGGCGCGCGCCCGCGAGCTTGAAGCGGAACGTCAGCTCCTGGTCAATGGTTTGTCGGCGCTGATGTCATTTCTCTTTGGCGGGATGCTGCTCTGGTTTGTCAATCGGGGCAAGGAGCAGGCTGAATACCGTCTGCGGCTGGCAGACAAAGTGTTCAGCAACAGTGTGGAGTCCATCCTTGTGACCGACCCTGAGTGCAGGATCATCGAGGTCAACTCGGCATTTACGTATATCAGCGGCTATTCCCGGGCTGAGGTGTTGGGGCAGCACGTCCGCCTGATGAATTCGGGGCGGCATGACCCTGATTTCTATACGACGATGTGGCAGCGCATCCGCAGCGACGGCAACTGGAAGGGAGAAATCTGGAATCGCCGGAAGAACGGCGACATCTATCCGGCGCTGCTCTCCATCGTCGCGGTCCGTAATCCTGCAGGCGCCGTGATCAACTATATTGCGATGACCGCAGACCTCAGCCAGCATAAACAGACCGAGGCATTGCTGGAACAGTTGCGCACCTTTGATGCACTGACCGGCATGCTGAGCCGGGACGCCTGGGTGACCGCTCTCGACTTGGCGATTGCCAATACCCGCGGTTCGACACGCCGGTTCGCAGTACTGGAAATCGGTCTTGACCGGTTCAAGCTCATCAACGACTCGCTGACGCATGCGGTCGGCGATTACGTCCTGACCGAAGCCGCTGACCGGATTCGTCGCGTCCTTCGCCGCCATGACGTTGCGGCACGCCCCGGCGGAGATCGTTTCTCGGTACTGTTGGAGGACATCGAGTCGACGCAAAACGTGGCAGCGATCTGCGAAAAGATTCTGGCGGCTTTTGTGTCCCCGATCGATGTCGACGGACATCGGCTGCATGTTTCAGTCAGTATTGGCGTGGCACTGTTTCCTGATGATGGTGACGGAGTGGCAACCCTGATGCGGCAAGCCGAGGCAGCGATGTATCGTGCCAAGGAGGACGGACGCGCAACCTATCACTTCTACTCGGACGGGACGAAAACCGGGGGCGCGCAGTTGCTGACGCTGGAAGCGATGCTGCGGCAGGCACTGGTCCGCAACGAATTCTCCGTCGTTTACCAGCCGCAGGTTCATCTCGAGAGCGGCTGCCTGGTTGGGGTGGAGGCCTTGCTGCGCTGGTCCAATCCGGAGCTCGGATCGATTTCGCCAGTCCAGTTCATCCCGATTGCCGAAGAAACCGGCCTTATCATCCCAATCGGCAACTGGGTCCTTCATACCGCCTGCGCGCAAGCTCGCGCATGGCGCCAGCGTTATGGCGCCTCACTACCCGTGGCAGTGAATCTTTCTGCACGCCAGTTCACCAATAAGAACCTCATGGCAGACATCCGAAAGGCCTTGGATGAAAGCGGGATCAGTGCCGGTGACCTGGAGCTGGAAATCACGGAAGGGTCCCTGATTGAAGATCCGGCCAGTGCCGTCAACATCCTGCACGGTCTGCGCGCGATGGGAGTCAGGACCGCGATCGACGACTTTGGTACGGGCTATTCGTCTCTTGCATATTTGAAGCACTTCCCGCTTGATAGGCTCAAGATTGATCGCGCTTTCATCCGCGACCTGCCGCACGACGCGAGCGATGTCGCCATCGCGCGGGCGGTCGTGGCGCTCGGTCGCAACCTGAATATGGAAATCCTCGCCGAAGGGGTGGAAGAAACGGTGCAAGAACAGTTTCTTGCGGAGATCGGATGTCACGTCATCCAAGGCTATTTGCATGGCAAGCCAATGAGCGCCGCAGAAATCGAGCAGCGGATTGACAGTGGCCTCCTCACGCTGCCCCCATTGGGCCGTGTTTGACAAGCTACTGCGCGGCCCGGATTGATGTCTGCGGTGCTCGGCGTACCAGTCGTACGCGTGCGCTCCTCGACACCAAACCGAACCGCTCGCTACGCTTTTCAAACACAGCCTAGGGCATAAGCAAGAGAAAGGGGAGGGCGAAGTCGTTTGCGATGAGGTAGATGGATAATTTATTGGCGCTGAACTTTGGCTCGACTTGAACCGTTTGATCGGGCGGGGCCTGACGAGCAGAACAATGCGAGGCCGGGAGGCGCGGTCACGTAATGAGCACGCCGCCACGGGACCTTTACTGTCCCGACCTTCCTCTAACTCACGGAATCAACGACCGCGCTTGCGACGATCCTGACAAACCGGCACTGGGCGGTTATTGCCCCGACTGCGCCGCACGCTTTACGGCGTCACGCATTGATTCCGGCATGCAGTTGATCGCGCTATCAAACAACGAGGCCACGGCTTCATGTATATCAGGTCGCTTGTGCTGCTCCGCGACCTCTTGCTCCACATGTCGCCTGATGTCGGCAAACAGGGCAGCGCCAAAAGAAGGATAGCGGCTCGGCAGTGAGGCGAGGAAGTCGCGCGCCGCGTCGGTGCGCATCTTGCGGTGCGCGTTGCGCCTCGACTCGAATATCGCGGCGTCTTGCTCATTGAGGATGGTGAAGTGACCTTGCTTGTCGCGCTCGATTTCCGCCGCGATCATCTGGGCGCATCTCGATGCGATCCGCAAAGACAGCCTTGACTTGAACGCGGAACCGGCATCGGCGCTGGTTCGTAGCAGTGAAAGGGCATCACTTTCCGAGTCCGCCTCCAGCGCGTCACGCAGGTGTGCAGCACGTTCACTCGCGTCCTGTTCCAGCCCCGCAGTTAATACTTCGGCGGTGGATTCGACGCCATACGCCTGCAAGGCAGCGACGGCAGCCTTTTCCTCTGGCGAAACCGATTCATTCCTTGCCTTGCGCAACCCCGCAAGCGCCGAGTCCGGTGCGGAAGCGTCAGAAACGACAGCGGTCAAAGCCGACGCAAGCGCGTCCGCCACGGCCGCCTGGTCGATCGATTGCAGTACGGACTCGAAACTGGTGTTCATGATGTTCCGTTAGGTGGTATTCCGTCAGATGGATCGGCGCATCTGCCGAGTGCTTTATTGACTTGGCCCGGATCGATTAGTTCTGGACGCGCGGCTTGCCCGCCGTTACTTTTGAAGAACAGGAAATTTGCTACTGCCGCCAGAATCGAACGGCTGGGCAAGACCAGCCAGCGCAGGGAACGTGTCGTTACCCCGGCGGAAGATTCAAGGCGAACTAAACGGATGCGATTGACTGCATGAGCTGGCGCAAGGCTCGCCGGGACGGTGGCGAGAGGTCGCGTTCTCGGGGAGCGCAGATGCACGGCAAACTGCGCCACGCGACCCTAAGCGGAAAGCCATCGCGCAGCAAAGCGGCTTCTCCCTCTCCATTAAATCGAACAGTCAGTGTTGAGTTGACTCGGCCTTCGCTTTTAACGCCTTATTCATGGCCTCGAATCCCGCTTTGGTGCCGGAATCAAGGCTGGACTTGGCTAGTCCCACGAGAAGACCGGAGAATTGCTCGCCATGGATGAAGCGCACCTTGTCAGGACTGAGCGGGATAACACGGAAATAGTGCTCGCCGTCGAATAATCCGGGAATGAGGAATCGCCCGAGCCAACGAAGTTCCTGTTCACGCTGTGCGACCAGAATGGTGGGACGGAACGTCATGCCTTTGCCGCCGGGCGGTTGAATTGCGACCCGCAACTTTTCCCCCACGTGTGGAAGACCGGTAATTTCCCGAATAAAGGGATTCCAATTCGGATGTTCGGCGAAATCGATAAGTACCGACCATACGCGTTGTGCCGATGCATTAATCTCGATCTCTGTTTTTACTTCATGCGTGAACAAGGTCACTCCCTTAGTTTTTAAGGGCAACATGCTCGCATATGACTTGACGTACCACAAGACAAAGCCTGCAGGAATACCGGGTTGCCGATTCTGGGCGAACTCGGCGGGAATGTCCTGCGCTCGGATCGACTGCTTTCTGCCGCGTTCCTGGCGTTACGGCCATGGTCACATAGCAGCAAGATCGATACTAAAATCACGCTCAGAGCCTGTTTGAAAACCTACTGCGCGGTCCGGTTTTGGCCTTGCGATGCTCGTCGTACCTCACGTACGACTGCGCTTCTCAGACCAAACTCGGACCGCTCGCGACAGTTTTCAAACAGGCTCTCAGCCTTCTCGAAGGCCGGCACTGAACGATTTGAACCAAATCCCAAGCAGCGGCCCGCGTCCATTCCAAACCACGATGCTGCACATTCACCGAAAAACACCATGATCGAGAGACCAATTCCTTCCAGCTCAGCGCCAAAAGATTCATCGCGTGTAGCAAAACGAAGGGTCATGCTGGCAGGGGCAACGGGCCTCGTAGGTCAATCATTGCTTCAGGGGCTCCTGGCGGATGATTCGGTCACGGCAGTCCATGCCATCGGGCGGCGCCCCTTGGCCATCCGGCATCCGAAGCTGACTTCACATGTCGTCGATTTCACCGCGCTGCCATTATTTCCAGCACTCGATGAAGCGTACCTGGCGCTCGGCACGACCATCAAAGTGGCCGGCAGCCAGGCAGCCTTCCGTGCCGTGGACTTTGACGCCAACCTGGCGGCGGCACGCGCAGCACTAGCGGCCGGTGTGCGCCGCGTTGGTGTCGTCAGCGCCATGGGGGCGGATGCACACTCGAACATCTTCTATAACCGAGTCAAGGGTGAGTTGGAGGAATCACTATCGACACTCGGCCTCGACGCGCTCGTGATCGCGCGTCCGTCGCTATTGACCGGTAACCGCGAGACACTGGGTCAACCGACACGCGTGGGGGAAAAAATCACCACCTATGCCGGTAGGCTGCTGAAGCCATTCATTCCGGCGGACTATCGACCTATTGCCGCACTCAACGTTGCCCACGCATTGCTGGAGAGAGTGCCGGTGGCACAGGGAAGGGAAGTGTTACTTTCCGGTGCCATGCAAGCTTGATGCCGGCGCTGCGCTGCAGGGTAATCGCGCCTTTTTCAAGGGGCGACTATCGCGCACTGGATACGAGTCATTATTCACGGCACGGGCGGCTATTGGATGCCTTCAGGACGTTCACCTGGAACGTGCGAGGTGGAACAATCGACCCAAACTAGGCAGTTGGCTTCCTCGAAAGCGGACTGATTGACCGCCTGCTTCCATGTCGCAGGCGGCATCTTCCATTCTTTCTTATGTTGCGCAAGGCATTAAGAGCCTATCCCAGTAGGAATCAGCCCCGCGCCGGTACCCATTGGGGTCCAGGGCCAGGCGCGAGGCCCGCCGCGTGGTGATCCACGCAAGGGGTTCGCAACACCGCCATGGGCTTCAATGGGTACCGGCCCTTCGGGTTGGGGGCAAAAACGCACACCGGCGGTGTTGCTCGTCTTTGCATAGATCACTATGCGCATCCTCGCGCCTTGCCGGTGCACCTTTTTGCCCCCAACGCGGGGCTGATTCCTACTGGGATAGGCTCTAAGGCGTTATCGGTAAAAAGGCTCGACCTTGCCTTTTACCTTGATCGTCATCGGATTGCCCTTGCGGTCACGCGCCTTACCGGCCGCAACCTTGATCCAGCCTTCGCTGATGCAGTATTCCTCGACATTGATGCGTTCTTTGTCATCGAGCTTGATGCCAACATCGTGCTCGAGGACAGCCGCATTGTAGTAAGGGCTGCGTGGATCGACCGAGAGACGGTCAGGAAATGGGGGGAGTTGTGTCATGTCGTTCATGGACGGGAATTATCTACCAATCTCTCGCCCAAAACAATTTTCCAGCACTCGCCTGTTTTGCTGCCCAGCATTTCCATTTTTATGCCATCGCGTCGCGGCGGGCAGGTTGCGGAATCCAGCATTCTTGATCAGCCAGTCCTACGGCATGAGCACAGAGTTCAGTGATTATGATCAGCAGTCCTGGCCATAACTGCCATTGCTGCAATGAGGCTCAGCCCCTGGCTGCGACCGGAATTGTTCGTCCGCGAGATTGGTGCTACGCAAAAGTTGCTCAAATGTTGTTATCGCTAAGCAACGACAACAGATTATCGATTGCTAATTTATTGTTGTTTCCGCCTCTGGCGTTTGTGACCGCCTGCCGGCAATCAAGGCCGCTTGCTGAACGACCGTTTGGGTCTCATCATCGGGCACCTGAAACCTGACTACGAACCAGTGCTGTCGATCCTCAGCCGTTGGTCGCGTTTCGCCAAAGCTAATAATCTACGTTGGAGAGGAGTGGGCCGGCGAAGCCGACCGATAGGACGTCCGGGCACCCGCTATCGGAGGGCCAGGCGCTGGTCTTTCAGGAAGGGTCTGTCGATATGCTGCGCCAGCTCTTCGAGTGTGGCCTCTGGCAATCCTTGGGCGGCGAAGTGCGACTGCCAGCCCTCGACCACACGAGCGACCTGCCGGGCCTCTGCCAGCGCGTCCTGGGGCGTGAGCCAATACTGGGTTGCTGCGGAAAGCGCATTCTCAATGGTCGACTCTGCCCCCCGTTCCCCGACCACTAACGACTGGTAGCCCAGGGACTGGCCCATGGGCAGGACATCGAAGGCAGGCGCCAACACATACTGCTGATCCTCCCGCATCAGGACCACATGGTTCTTCTCGTGGTCGTCGGTGTTGTCGATGAGGATGTTGAATACCAGCCGCCGGAACATCTCCCGCATCTGAGCCCGGTGCAGCTCGATTGGGCCGCGTCGTCGCAGCAGTAAGGCCAGGTTCGGGTAGGAGAGTTCGGCACCTGCCGCCCGCAGCGCGACATTGGCCGAGATCGCGTGCAGTCGCCGGCCGGCACTCCGGTCGAATCGGCGGATGGCCAGCGCAACCCCAGTCTTGAAGGGGATGGGCCGGGTTTCGGCAACGTTAATGCCGGCTTGTGCCGCGAGCGTCAGCGCAGCGTGTTCCATCAGGGGCTCGGCGGGTCGGTCTTCCTCGGCGAATTTGAGCACCCACTCCTGGCCGTCCAGCTGAAACAGCGCCTTGGGCCGGGCGCCACCCATGGTGACGCCGGGGGCGATCAGACGCTTTTGACGCGCATCGACCGGCTCTTGGGCGAGCACACGGCGCACCACCTCGTGCACGGCGTCAACATCGACGAGCTTGGGCAGCGGGCCGATTTCACGGGGCTGATAGACCGTGTCGGAAAGGGACACCCCCAGAGCACCGAAACGATCGTCGCCCGCGTAATACAGGTACTCCAGCAGGGAGAGCCGGGGCGGACGGTCGAGCAGGCGGATGACTCGCTCGCCCCACCGGTCGGGGCGCGCATCATCAACGGCGCCTGCGGCCGTATCCTTTTCAGAAGGGATGTGCTCCAGGTCGGTGAGCGGCAGGTCTTCGCTCAGCGGGAAGCCGGACTTGATCCAGGACTCAGCGTACTTCAGCGAGACCCCGCGCCGGCTCATCACGAGGTTCAGCTCGCCCACCAGCGTAGGGGCGTCGGGCCTGCCGAGAAACCAGAGATAAAGCGTGTCAGGAGGGGCGGCGTGCACGATCAGCGCTCCTTTTTCTTGGCAAGCCGCGCCATCCCGGAAACCCTTGTCCGGGCGGCGCGCAGTTGGCTGGCCTGCCGCACATCGGACTCCAGCGCCCGCATATCCTTGACCGGATCGGCAAGTTCAGCGAGCCCGTCCGACAGTCCGAGAAGCCAGAGCGCCGAGGCGTACACTCCCATGCTCACGGAGGGGTCGCCCTTCTCCAGACGGATGAGCGTCGGGACCGAGACGCCCAAACGGGAGGCCCAGCTGCACTGGGATTCCTTGCGCCGCAGACGAGCCAAAGCGAGATGCTCGCCCAGCGTCTGCAGTGCGCCAAGCGCTTGGGGCGGGACCGATGAGAGGGCGAGGGAGGATTTAGACATAACATAAAAGTTACCATAAACCCCGCTTTTGGTAAAACTTATGTAATGCCGTTCTTCCTTGGGACTAAGGCAGCAAGTCAACCACCTCAAGCTTCGCCTTGAGAACTGCGCCAAAGTGTCAGTTTTTTCCGTCAGGTGAACGTGACGAAGCAGTCGTAGTCCCAATTTCAGTAGAGAGGCTCGAGTCGCTCCAAGGCGGACATTGTCACGACAGCGGATTACGCCCTTGTTCATGACTCTGCGGGACTTGCATACCCATAAGGGAGGTAATTCGAGGCGTTTCACTACCCTCGTACACAAAAAGCCGTGCCGCACGTGCTTGATTTGCAATCGTCTGGATTAGGTTTGGTAACCTGCTTCCTTACCCAGCCTTTAATATTGTCGACGAATCCTTCTCTTTCACGCACCTCCTCAAGAGGCAATGAAAGTGCCTGTCGGCAGTGAAAGGCCTGACCTTGATTCAAGGATTCGCACTCGCACGGCGCTCTTGTCATTTCTGACGGCGACACCCGGCTCCTGGCAGCTTCGCACGCCTCGTTTTTGGTGCTACGGACAGCAGAAACCCAAGCAAGTTGCTCGGCCTTCTCGTTACTGCAAGAGTAGTTTCCATCTTGGCCACTGGTGAACTTCCTCATCGAGCCAATACAAATCGCCAATCTCAGCGCTGACCGTGGGTGGCCGATGACTGAAGAACTGCCAGATTCAATAGAGGTCAGGTGAGTGTAAAAGGGATTTTCCGCATTGGCCCGTTCGCCGCAGCGCTTGCCGCTGATCGGCCGCTGGGTGCTGCAGTAACCGATCTGAACACGCTGATCGCAGTTGTTCACGATGCGGGTACTGTTGCTGCCTGCGACACTAATGGCTACGCATTCGCCGGCCCGACGAGCTACTGGTTCCGTCGAGGCTATCGCATAACTAGTGACGCAAAGTGCAACAAGCAGTATGGCCATGGAACGCAACGTTCTCATGGCGTGGTTCTCCGGCAGCTGGTTTCTTTCTCGTGGCAGTAGTAGGTGTTACGTCCCTTCACATCCACACCCGCACTACGATCCATGGAGTTGCTATTGTTGGTCGCACCAAAGCCGCAGCCCCATACCAGGTGCGTGGTCGATGCTAGCCTTCGTGGACTCGGACAACCATCCATATTCATCACCATTTCATCAGGCGTGCGATGACCGCTGATGTCGTTCTTGTGCCCGCGTTTAACCGTGACGGGACTGCGGCACTCGAAGCTGCCGTTGGCGCCGCCAGGATTGGTGCAAACCGTGATGGCTTCAGGGGTGGCACGCAGGTTAGATGCTTTCTGACTCGATGACGAGCTTGCACTTGACATATTGACCGTGCGAGCACTGTTGTTTGCGCTATTAGTTTGAGTGGAAGTCGCCAACGAGCGCATCTGCGGCTGCGCTTGCTGCTGTTGCTTGAGCTGACCCTGGTTGGCTACAACACGTTCTCTCTCATTCGCCGCGGCCAAAGCATTGGCATTTTCTATGCGCTGGTTCAGTGCTTGGGTCTGTGCGCGCTGTACCGCGTATGCCCTTGAGGTGTCTGCTGCAGCTTGCGCTATTGCGCCCATCCCTTGAGCAAACATTTCCCAGCGCCGTCTGGATGCTTCTTCTTTTTTTCTCTCATACTCCCGGTGTTCCTGTTGCAAACGCTTGGTTGCCTCCATCATTTGCTCTTCGGACTGATATCCCATTCGCGCCATAAGATTCTTATTCGTCCGATTCACCTGATTTATTTGCACTAAAACAGCTATTGCCTGCTGTGCAGCTGTTTTATTCTCCTGTGTAACGGGAAGCTCTATTGTATGGGTATGCACTATCCAATCTTTTTCCGGTTTTACTTCGACGACGGAATGTATGGAATGTTCATCGGGCTTATAGCGCAAAGTTACGCGCACATCGCCATCCTGCGCGATAAATGAACCGTCTGACTGTGGTATCAGACGAGCCGTGCTGTCATCGAACGACTCAACAAGATGTTTCGCTTCTTCGTCGAATGCAAGAGTCCATTTGCGCACACCTCCGCTACCGTCGCCCTGCACAACTAGCATCACTTTGCCTTCCACGTCCCAGGTTCGTTTCAAAGGCTGTGGAGCATACGGAACCACTACGTCTTTGTTTTGGACCGGAATTTGAATGCGCTCTTCATTCAGAACTTTTAACCAAAAACCCCATCGTTCTTCTTCCAGATTTTCGGTTGCTGACTTGGCCGGCAAGACAATTAAGAAAATCACGAGTAAGGCCGATAAACGCAGTCCCTGCTTGTGCATGGAGCGAAAGATATTATTCATGTGGTCACTATAACGGTGCTATTTATAGAAGGGATATCGGATTGTGAGGGGAATTTTCACGATATTTTGAATTGCTCGTTCAAGGCGTCATTCTATTGCAACGGGGTTCTTTCTCGTGGCAATAGTCGGTGTTACGTCCCTTCATATCCACACGAGCATTGCTGCCTCTCTCCTGATTTTGTCAAATTCATCAGGACTACACTCGCGATTGTAGGGGTAAAGCTCATTGCCACAGTCGAATAGGGACTAACAAGGCTCCTCATCTTTCCCGGTGTTGCATGGCTTGCGCATCCAATGTTAATTATTAGGTTGAGGCTGCCGAGCTTATATGTCTTGGGCTTGCCAGCTGAGATAACAATGGCTCTACTCAGTGGAACAGCGACCTAATGTCATTAATCGACTGACCAAATCTCACAAAAAATCTTCCAAGAGCAGGTAAATCTTGTGAAATGTAAAAGAATTGCATCTGAACTTTCCGAGAGAATCGAACGCCCGTTTATGGCCGCAGGTAGCCCCTGTACACGATCCGACTCTGGTCCGATTGTGCCCACAAAGCTGCCATGATGACTGTTTTGCGACGAATCAATCCGTTGTGAACTCGCTGATCGGCAGTTATGCCTCGGCCTGTTCTGCAATCTCAAGCGCGCCGTGGGCTTCTATCGCAAGACAACACCCTTGCTTCACGCTTGGTGTTCACCAGCAGAGGTTGCGTCGCCCGCAGGTTCCCGGTCCGCCGATAAATCGTCGTTACAGATCGAGACGCCGCCGTGCGACCAACCGTGGTGACCAGCCCTTTATCCGGCTGGTTTTCTTGCCTGCTCCCGTGTGTTCATGTCTGTTTCGCGGATTCCCATGCGGACCTTGCCCAAGCCCCTTGGTGGCCCAAGTCTCAAGGCGGATCAATGGGTTAACATAGTGGCCGTCATGCTAACTTCACGTCACCCTATGAAACGTCGCCTATTCCTTGTCATCGTCGTCTGTCTGGCTATCGGCGTCGGGACATGGGGGGTAATGCAAGCAATGCGAGGGCCGGCCTTGGCCGGTTATGAAGTAGCAGCCCGGCCGCTGGTGCAGACGGTTGTGGCTACCGGCCGCGTGACGGCGGTATCGCGTGCGCAGGTCGGCAGTCCGGTGACCGGTGTGGTGGTGGAGCGGCGCGTGCAAGAGGGCGATGTGGTGAAGCCGGGCGACGTGCTGGCGGTGCTGCGTGCCGACGACCTCGAGGCAGCCGTTCGCGAAGCGGAGGCCGCCTTGGCCCAGTTGCGGCAGTCGACCAGGCCGCAGGCGCAGGCCGCATTGCGCGAGGCGGAAGCGAGATTGGCCCAGGCCAGCCGCGAAGCGCAGCGTCGTCGTGAGCTGTTCCAGCAAAAGATGATCACCCGCGAAGCGATGGAACAGGCGATACAGGCCGAGACCGTCGCCCGCGCCGGCGCCGAGCAGGCGCAACTGGCTGCCCGTTCGCTGGTGGCCGGCCATCCCAATGAAGCGGCGGCGCGCGCCCGCGTAGCGAGCGCCAGGGCGCAGCTGGCCAAGACCACGATCCGCGCGGAAGTCGCCGGCACCGTGCTCACCCGCAATGCCGAGCCGGGCGACCTGGTGCAGCCCGGCCGCGTGCTGTTCGAAATTGCCCGCAGCGGCGACACGGAAATCCTGGTGCCGCTGGATGAAAAAAACCTCGAAGTGCTCGCCATCGGCCAGGCGGCCACGTGCATCGCCGACGCCTATCCTGCGCAGCCGTTCCCGGCAAAGGTCAGCTTCATCGCGCCCAGCGTGGATCCGCAGCGCGGCACGGTGGATGTGCGCCTTGCCGTGACCCCGGTGCCCGATTTCCTGCGCCAGGGCATGACCGTCTCGGTGAACGTGGAAACAGGCCGACGGGACCGCGCCATCGTCGTGCCTAACGATGCACTGGCTGCGATGGAGGGCGACCGCGCCGAGCTGTGGCTGGTCGCCGATGGACGCGCCACGCGTCGCAAGGTGCAGCTGGGCCTGCGTGGCTTGACCCAGACAGAAGTCACGTCTGGTTTGCAGGCCGGCGACTGGATTCTGGCGGACGCGAAGGCAGCGCTGTCAGAAGGCGATCGCGTGCGCGTGATACCCACCGGACTGGCTGCCAACTCTGCCGTGCGCAACGAATTGCCGATGAAGCTGGACTGACGCCGATGTGGATCGAGTGGACCATCGCCACCAAGTTCCTGCGTGAAGGCAAGATGCAGAGCACGCTGATCCTGGTTGGTATCGCGGTCGGTGTCGCCGTGATTGTCTTCATCACGGCACTGATCACCGGACTGCAGGGCAACATCATCAATCGCACCCTGGGCACGCAGGCCCACATCAAGGTGCAACCCACGGAAGAGCAAAACCGCATCCTGCCGCCGCCCGACGGAAGCGCGCAGCTTCTGCTGGAGAGCAAACGGGCCCAGCGCCTGCGCTCGATCAACAACTGGCAGCAGGTGCGCGATGTGCTCGACACGCTGCCACGGATTATGGCTGTGTCGCCGTCGATCTCGGGGCCGGCATTTGCGCGCCGAGGCGAGGCGCTGCAGTCGGTGGCGCTAATGGGCGTCGACGCGCCGCGCTACGAGCGCATCATTCCGATTCAAGATGATATCGTCGCCGGCGCGTTCCGCATCGGCTCCGACGACGCCGTGATCGGCAAGCAGCTGGCCAGCGACCTCGGCATGCGCGTGGGCGACAAGTTGCGTCTCGACGGCGGGCAGGGGCGGGAGAGCGTGGTGAACGTGGCTGGCATCTTCGAGCTGGGTGTGCGCGAGCTGGATGCGCGTTACGTGTACCTGGACATGAAGCAGGCGCAGTCGCTGCTTAACCTGCCGGGCGCCGCGACGATCATTGACGTGACGGTGGACGATATCTTCGACGCGCAGGCAATCGCCGCGCGCATCGCACGGCTCACAGGGCTGAAGGCGGAAAGCTGGATGGAAACCAATAGCCAGCTAATGAACGCCTTGCGTTCGCAGAGCCTGTCCACGCGGATGATCAGCGTTTTCGTGGCGCTGAGCGTGGCACTGGGCATCGCCAGTGTGCTGTCGGTGAGCGTGGTCCAGCGCACGCGCGAGATCGGCATCCTGCGTGCGATGGGCACGTCGCGCCAGCAGATGCTGCGCGTGTTCCTGGTGCAGGGTGCTCTGTTTGGTTTGGTTGGTTCGCTACTGGGTGGGCTGGCGGGGTATGGCTTGGTGGGGGCGTTCAATACCTTCGGGCCAAAATTGTTTTACATCCCGGTCGATCCATGGCTGCTGGTGGCCGCAACGGGGCTGGCGACGGTCACCGGCATCCTGTCGGCAGCCGTGCCGGCGCGACGTGCTGCGTCCCTCGATCCGGTGGAGGCGATTCGCCATGTCTGAGCACGACGCCGGCCAGGAGGTGCTGCGCCTGCAGGGCCTTCGAAAAAGCTACAACGTCGGCAAGCCCACCGAGGTGGAAGTGCTGCACGGGTTGGACTTGCGCCTGCAACGCAGTGACTTCGCCGCACTCGTGGGGGCGTCCGGCTCGGGCAAGAGCACGCTGCTCAATGTGATTGGCCTGCTGGACCGGCCTACGGACGGCGAGCTGTTCCTGCTTGGCGAACCCACGCGGAACATGGACGACGCGCAACGCACGGCGCTGCGCGGTGGCGCCATCGGCTTCGTGTTCCAGTTTCATCATCTGATCCAGGCCTTCACCGCGTTGGAGAACGTGCTGATGCCACTGATGGTGGCTACCGGCAAACCAACGCGTGAACAGATTGATCGCGCCCGCGGCCTGCTTGCCGAGGTGGGCCTGGAAGGACTCGAACAGCGCAAGCCCGACCAGCTCTCCGGTGGCCAGCAGCAGCGGGTTGCCGTCGCCCGCGCGCTGATCGCCCGCCCGGCGCTGCTGCTGGCCGACGAGCCCACAGGCAACCTCGACAGCAAGTCCGCTGCTGAAGTATTCCAGCTGTTCCGCAAATTCAACCGCGAGTTCGGCTGCGCGGTGTTGCTGGTCACGCACGATCCGCGCCTGTCCGAGCAGTGCGACCGTACGATCAGGCTGGTGGACGGCAGCATCGAGAGCGATGATGCCGGTGACTAAAGCCTGCCTATACTGCAGGTGAGACCTGGTCAACGTACCGGCATTCAACGCGGCGCGTAGTTGTTTGCATCCTCGACTGAACGCATCCCTGACAGCCCGAATGTCACAAGGACGATCGCTATCAGCAGCCCGCCGCTGACCGCAAACAACTGCTGCAAGCTGATGCTGCGCATCAGCCAGCCTGTGGCCGAAGACGACATCGGCGCAACTCCCATGAAAATGAACATGAAGAGCGCCATGCTGCGACCGAGCATGACTGGTACAACGTGATGCTGGAGCCACGTAAAGATGTTGACCTGCAAAAAGCCGCCGATCACGCCGACTGCCAAAAGAAACCCAATGCCTTGCGACGTCGTCTCAATCAAACCCAGCGGGATAAACAGCAAGCCCACTGCGGCATCCAGCACCAGAATGGTGGTGCCAAAGCTGCCGATGCGGAACCCCGGCCGCATGCCGGAGAACACGATGCCGGCCAGCGTGCCCGCGCCATAGGCTCCGGTGAGAAGACCATAGACAGATGCGCTGCCTCCGACATGATCGGCAAGCACGGGCATTGCGACCTGAATCGGTCCGGTGATAAAGAACGCGACCGCACCCCAGTAGCAAAAGCATACCCGCAGGCTGCGGTCATTCCAGCAGTAGCGCAATCCATCCGCCACCGATCCCCACAGCGATTGCGACTGCTGCATTACGGCTGGTGCCGGTCCGTTATCCGTTCTTACTTTCGCCAGCGTCCAGGCCGACACAGCAAAACTGGCGGCATCAAAACCGAAGGCAATGCCGGTGCCAACGAGACTCTCGTTCGCTCCGGTTCCTTCACCAAATACAGCGATCAGAACGCCGGCAATCAACGGGCCGATGAAGGTCGACATCTGCCGCACTCCCAACATTACTCCGTTGGCTTGCGGCAGCAGCTCCCGCGGCACGACGGTAGGGAGGATGGATGTGCCTGAAGGCAGGCTGAATGCAGTCGCAATGCCGATGGCAAGAGCCAGGACGTACACGAGCCGCAAGTCCGGTTGGCCGGTCAAGGTCAGTACGGCAAGGATGCCGAGCAACATCGCGCAGGCGTACTTTGACAGCAGCAGCACGAGCTTGGGCGAGTAGCGGTCGACGATGGCGCCGCCGAGCAAAATGAGCACCGCACGCGGCACGCTGATCGTGGCCAGAACGGTCCCCAATGCCAGCGTGTCACCGGTCATTCGCAATACCATCCATGGCAGCGCAATCAGGGTGAACTGGTCGCCCAGCTGGGAAATCAGTGATCCGGCAAACAGCCAGCGGAAGTTATGGTTGCGGAACAATGCGCCGCGTGCGCGGGATACAGCCTGATTCATGTGTTGTCCGTCTTCTTTTTCTTCAGATGTTCGATGCTGCGGCGGACCATCTGCATGGCTGCGTCTTCCATGCCGAGGCCACCGAACAGATCGGGTTCCAGTTGGTTGGCCTTGAGGACCTGGGCATGCAGTTGCGTATCGCTGCCCCAGACAGCAACGAACAGCTGTATCCAGCGAGCGGCCAGATCCAGCGCCGCAGGTGCGAGCGGGTCGGTGCCGCGCTCCTGCAGTTCACGCGCTTCTGCAAAGAGGGCCGGCCATTTCAGGTAATGCTCGATAAAGCGTTCTCGTGCCGCCGCCAGGTAAGCCGGATCAAGATGGCGTGCATACAGGCTCAGGCGATATTCCGCGGTTGCCCGCGTGATGTAGTCGAGCAGGGCCGGGTCGATGCCCGTGAGCAAAGGCACATTCGGTTCGGTACGGTGCAATACATCGGCCTTGTGAACGAGGCGAGCATCGCCGGCCATGTGCTTCAGCGAGAGCTCGATCCAGCGCTTCGTCAGCAACAGCGTCTGTGCATCGTCCGGGGGCACGCCGGTTTCCATCAATTCGCGCAGCCGCTCCTTCAATTGATGGAATTCGCCCTCGTCAACGCTGCCTTTCCGACGCAACCGGTCATGCTCCTCCGGCGTAAAGTAGCGGTCATAAAAGTTCATCATTGCCAGCGTAGAGAGCCAGTCATCAAGCGCCGGCTCCTCTTTCGCGCGGATGTGCGCCTGAAGTGCCGTGAGCCGATTGCGCAATTCGCTGGCACGCACGATCTGGTCGTCAAGCGCGACGATTTGCTGTGCAATGACCGTCTCCAGGTCGGCGCTGCCGCCTTCGAGCAGAGCGGCAATGTCCGCCAGCGACAGATCGAGCCGCCTTAGCGCCTGGATCCGGTGCAGGCGTTCGATATCGTTCCGGTTGTATAGCCGGTAGCCCGACGCCGAACGTCCGGATGGGCATAACAGCTTGATCGCATCGTAATGATGCAAGGTGCGCACGGTGAGTCCGGTGCGTTTAGCGAGTTCGCCAATTTTGAGTAGCATTTTTTCTTCTCCTAGAGCCGTTTTGGCCTGACTGGCCGATTGAGGCCGAGACGGATTGCCTGCGGAACAAGGGCAAGGCGGCCGGCATCAACGGTACAGTCAGGCTGAAACGGCTCTTATGGGAACAGCATAAAGCCTGACATCACGTCATGGTCAAGCGGCCGCTTGCAGTGAGTAGCGACGGCGCAGGGTCAGGTCAATATGTGCCCCAGGATGAATCAGTAGAATTGCAGCGATGACAAAACATGCTTTCATCATCTGGCTTGCCGGCATGCCCGGCGTGGTCGCTGTCTCCTGGCTTGTCCTGCCGCTTCTGGTGGAAGGGCAGGCTTTGCCCGCACCACCATCACTGATCAGCATGGCGAGTGCCGTGCAGAGTGCGCTCCTGCTGGCGTTGGCGGCTTGGGCAGGAGCGAAGCTCGCTCCACGGGCAGGGTTGGACGCTCCCGTCCTGAGGGCGGCAGCTGACGGAAAGCTCGCTGTCGATGCGCTGCGCTCGCAATTACTGCCGGGCTTGATCGGCGGGATTCTCGGTATTACCGTGCTGGTGGCTTTCGCCCGTTTTGCGCCTGAAGCGCTGGCCCGGCTTCAGGATCGTTTTTCCTTTCCGCTGATCGCGCGTGTACTGTATGGAGGCATTACTGAGGAAATCCTCGTGCGCTGGGGGCTGATGACAGTTCTGGTCTGGAGCGGCTGGCGCGTCTCCCGTGTTTTCCGTGGGGGCGATTCCTTGCCTTCTGCTCTGGTTGTCTGGCTATCCGTACTCCTGAGCGCGCTGGCCTTTGGCGCATTGCATCTTCCTGTCGTCGTGGCCATGATCGGGCCTCCAACTGTATTCCTGGCGGCGTATATCGTGCTTGCCAATGCCACGTTTGGGATCGTTGCGGGTTTCCTGTTTTGGCGGCACGGCCTGGAAGCGGCCATGCTTGCCCATGTCATTGCCCATCTGGGAGCGTTTGCCATCACCGGCTGATCCGTACCACGGTGGGGAAGGGCGCCGATTCCTGCCCGTCACCCTACACGCTCAACGCGCCGCTTGCGCGTAGAGCACGCCTCGCCGTACCAGCAGTTTTTCCAGCTCCACTGCAAGCATCGGGATCACCGACAGGAGCAGGCAGAAGCAGAGCTCCTGCATGGTCAGCGGTGCCGTGCTGAAGATGGTGTTAAGGAACGGCACATAGATGGTCGCCATCTGCAGCGCGAAGGTCAGCGCCACGGCACCGAGAAGCGGCATGTTGCTGAAGAAGCCTTGCGTCAGCAGCGACTGCCGCTCGGAGCGGATCACCATCACATGTCCCATCTGTGCCAGCGTCAGTACGGTAAAGACCATGGTCTGCCAGTTCTGCGAGCCGGTATGGATGGCCCAGGCCTGTGCAAACAGGGACACCGCACCAATGGTCAGTCCTATCCATACGATGTGCTGCCACATGCCATGCGCGAAGATGCTTTCGTTCGGGGCGCGTGGCGGGCGCTGCATGATGCCTTTTTCGGCGGGCTCGGCAGCAAGCGCCAGGCCCGGAAGGCCGTCGGTCAGCAGGTTGATCCACAGGATGTGGATCGGCAGCAGCGGGATCGGCAGCCCGAGGAAAGGTGCAAGGAAAATCACCCAGATCTCGGCCGAGTTGGAGGTCATCGTATAGCGGATGAACTTGCGGATATTGTCGAAGATGCGGCGACCCTCGCGCACCGCGCCGACAATGGTCGCAAAGTTATCGTCCAGCAGGATCATGCTCGATGCCTCTCGCGCGACGTCGGTGCCGCCCTTGCCCATTGCCACGCCGATATCGGCACGCTTGAGTGCCGGCGCGTCGTTGACGCCGTCGCCGGTCATGGCAACGAATTCGCCCCGTGCCTGCAGCGCCTCGACAATGCGGATCTTCTGGGCCGGGTCGACGCGGGCATAGACGCGGATGTTTTCGACCTGACGGCGAAACTCCTCGTCGCTCATCGCGGCGAGCTGTGCACCGGTGACCGCGCGGTCGGCGTCGCCGGCAATGCCGAGCTGGCGTGCGATGGCGAGCGCCGTGGCGGCATGGTCGCCGGTAATCATTACCGGCGTGATGCCGGCCGACTTGCACATCTCCACCGATTCGCGCGCTTCCGGGCGCGGCGGGTCGATCAGGCCCACCAGCCCGATAAAGACCAGGCTGCTCTCGATTTCGTCATGACGCTGATTGGCGGGCAGTTGCGGCCAGTGCCGGCGTGCAATCGCCAGCACGCGCAGGCCTTGCGCAGCCATGCGTTCTGCGGTTGCGAGGACGGCGTCGCGCTCCAGCTCCTCTTCGCCGTCGGGACCGAGCGCGCTCGTGCACAGCGGGAGGACCGACTCCGGGGCGCCTTTTGTGTATGCCATGAAGGTGTCGGGATGGCGATGCACGGTGGTCATGCGCTTGCGGTCCGAGTCGAACGGCAGTTCGAAGACGCGGACCGTGTCCACCTCGAGCGCGGCTTTGTCATGGCCGGCCTCGAGCGCGGCGAGGTAGAGCGCCACCTCGGTCGGGTCGCCGGTGGTTTGTTCTTCCTGGTTGCGCGTGGCGTCGTTCGACAGCGCCAGCGCGGCAAACAGGCTGTTCCACGGCTCCTGCGCAGGTGCCGATCTGCTGTGCTGGATGGAAGTTACTGCTGTGCACAGCTCGGCCACATGCATCCGGTTCTGGGTCAGCGTGCCGGTCTTGTCGGAGCAGATATACGTGACCGATCCCAGCGTTTCCACTGCCGGCAGGCGCCGGATCAGCGCATTCTGCTGCACCATCTTGCGCGCGCCGAGCGCCAGTGAAATCGTCACCACCGCCGGCAGCGCCTCGGGAATGGCCGCAACGGCAAGGCTGACGGCGGTCAGGAACATCAGTACCGCCGGCTCGCCGCGCATCAGTCCCACCGTGAACACGATCAGGCAGATCGCGATGACCGCGATGCCGAGGCGCTTGCCGAATGCGGCCAGCCGTTTCTGCAATGGCGTTCGTAGTGCTTCGCCGGAATCGAGGAGCTTGGCGATCTTGCCGAGTTCGGTCGCCATGCTGGTCGCAACGACGATGCCGGTGGCGCGGCCATAGGTGGCGGTCGTGCCCTTGTAGGCCAGGTTGCGACGGTCGCCAAGCGGCGCGTTGTGCTCGGCGAGCGGGGTGCACATTTTCTCGACGGTAGTCGCCTCGCCGGTCAGCAGCGCTTCGTCGACCTTGAGCTGGTGTACTTGCGTCAGCCGCAAGTCGGCCGGCACGACGTTGCCCGCTTCCAGCAGCACGATGTCACCGGGCACGAGATCGTGCGCCGGGACGGAGGCTCGCTCGCCGCTGCGCAGTACCGTGGCGCTGGTCGCTGCCATCTTCTTCAGCGCCGCCATCGCCCGTTCTGCGCGCACTTCCTGCACGAAGCCGATTACCGCATTGAGCAGCACGATCACGACGATCGCAATCGTGTCCTTCACGTCCCCGATGACCCCGGAGACGATGGCGGCCGCGATCAGGATCACGATCATGAAGTCGATGAACTGGTCGACGAACATGCGCCATATCGGGCGGGGAGGTTTTTCGCGGATCGTATTGGTACCGTAACGCGCAAGGCGCTCGCCGGCCTCCTGTTGCGTCAGGCCGGTTGCCGGATCGACGCCCAGCGCATCCGCCGTGGCCTCGGTACCGAGTGTGTGCCAGTGCGCGGCGGCCTGCGTCGCATCGCGCGGATCAGGTTCATTCGCCATATCGGAAGAGAACATAAATGGTCAGTAAATACACCGAGGACAGTCCAAGGCTGATCCAGCCCACGACGCTCAGTACGCGCTTTTCGGGCCGGGACAGCAGGCCGATCACCGCGATGGCCGACATGAGCATCGCGGACACGGCCGTGACAGCATGGATCGGGGATACGGAGGACAACAGCGGTCCCGGCAGGAAGAAGAGGTCGTCCACGGCGAGGATAAACACGTTGAACAGGTTGCTCCCCAACAGGTTCCCGATTGCCATATCGAGCGCGCCGATGCGCAATGCGGAGAGCGTGACGGCGAACTCCGGCAGCGCTGTCGCAACGGAAATGAAGGCCGTTCCGACAAAGCTGCCATGCCAGCCCATGACCGTGGCGAGGCGTGTTCCCACGAACGGAAGGGCCAATCCGGCCGCGACGACAGCAATGGCGGCGAGGCCGTAGCCGGTCATCGCCTCGCGCAGGGAGACGTCGGGATAGCGGTCGGCCACGTCTTCGGCAAATTCGCTGATCTCTGATCTGTCGTACACCATCACGGCGCGGATGGCGAGGACGTACAGCAGCGTGATCAGGGGAGCGTGGATCCCGACATGGCCGACCGCAAGGCTGCCGGTCTTGTCGGCCAGCAGGATGCCGAGCCCGGTAACGCCAAGCAGCACGATGCCGAAACCGGCGGACAGGATATGGCCGCGGCTTGCACGCCGGTAGAAGGACTCTTCACGGTACAGGAGGTCCACTGCGACCAGCATGACGAGGTTGACCATGCACGCACCCAGCACGTTGGCCACCGCAATGTCCGGTACGCCGGCTATCGTTACCGAGCTGATGCCCGTGACCAGCTCCGGCAGGGAGGTGACGGTGGCCAGGAGGACGACGCCGATCCAGTTGCGGGACAGGCCGGTCTTGTCGGCAATGATGTCGCCATAGCGGGACAGCTGGTAGCCGGCGAACGCGATCACCAGCGCGATCACGCCAAACTGCAACCACACCCAGGTAACGTTGCCCGCCGTGTGCATGTTATTCCTGGTTGATCATGACAGCGTACGGCAAACCGCCGGCGTGAGGCGCGTTGGGCGTGTGACTCGCGGCATCGGGACTGAGCTCGGGCCGGACGTTGCGCTATTTGACGAGCGTCACGGGAACATGGGCCAGGTGGATCACCTTGGTGGCGGTCGAGCCCATCACCAGGTTGCCGATCGCATTCATGCCGCGCGTGCCCATCACGATGGCATCGCAGCCGGTTTCCCGCGCGTAATCGGCGATGGTCTGTGCCACCGGTCCGGTGCGCCAGTCGTCGCTATGCGGCACGCCCGCTTCGCTCAACAGCCGGCGCAGCGGTTCGAGCGCGCGTTCCGCATCTTTCGCCTGCAAGGCCGTGATCTCGTCATGCGTGAGCTGTGCGTGCATGCGCGGCTCGATCGGTTCCTGCACGTTCAGCAGGCATAGCTGCAGGGCAGGGTTGCCACGGGCCATGGCGGCGGCGTGGCGTACTGCACGCTGCGCGCTGTCCGAGGTGTCGACCGGCATCAATATTTTCTGCATCCAGTAATCTCCAAAACGATGTGTGTGTGCCATTGCCGGGGCGCGGCAGTTGCCGACGATTATGCCCCAGGGACCGGAGAGTGCGAAGGCTGCTGGTATGGCGGCGGAATTTGCTTGATCTGAGTCAACCGTATCCGCCTTCATGCAGACAAGTTGTGCCGATACCTCAGTTCACTGTACCGACCACTGCTGCGCCGCGTCGAGAGCGCTATTGCTGTCCCTTCTTGCCCGACAATTCCGCCAGCCCGGTCAGCAGCTCGATGGGAAGCGGAAACACGATGGTCGAGGACTTGTCGCTGGCGAGCGTGCTGAGCGTCTGCATGTAGCGCAGCTGCATCGCTCCTTGCTGCTGCGCCAGCACATGCGCCGCCTGCATCAGCTTTTCTGACGCCTGCAGCTCGCCTTCGGCGTGGATGACCTTGGCGCGCCGCTCGCGCTCCGCCTCTGCCTGGCGTGCGATGGCGCGCACCATCGATTCGTCGAGGTCGACATGCTTGATCTCGACGTTGGCCACCTTGATACCCCAGGCATCGGTTGCTGCGTCCAGCACCTGCTGGATGTCGATGTTCAGCCGCTCCCGCTCGGCCAGCATGTCGTCCAGCTCGTGCTTGCCCAGCACCGAACGCAGTGTCGTTTGCGCAAGCTGGCTTGTCGCCTCGTAGAAGTTCTCCACTTCAATGATCGCCTTGGCCGGATCCACGACGCGAAAGTAGAGGACGGCATTGACCTTGACCGACACGTTGTCGCGCGAGATGACGTCCTGCGTCGGCACGTCGAGCACGACGGTGCGCAGGTCCACCCGCACCATCTGCTGCAGACCGGGAATGACGATCACCAAACCCGGCCCCTTGACCGCCCAGAAGCGGCCGAGCTGGAACACGACGCCGCGCTCGTACTCGCGCAGGATGCGAAACGCAGCCACCAGCAGCGCGATGATGAGGACGGCCAGGGTGCCGAAGCCGAATTCGAAGATCATGTTCGTTCTCCTTTGTCGTGATTGCCGGCCGGTTCCACATCCAGCACCAGCCCCTTGCGCGCAAGGATGCGCACCTTCTGTCCCGGCCGCAGCGGCTGGTCGCTGGCAATGCGCCAGTTCTCGCCGTGCACCTGTGCCCAGCCGTCAGTGACGATTTCCGCCATGCTGCCGACCAGCGCTTCCGGTCCGCCATAGGTCGCGCGCCGCCGCGTCCTGAGGGCGATGCTCACCATGCCGCCAATCAGCAACGCGCTGACAACGGCGACGGTGGCGATCAATCCCAGCGGAATGCCGAAGCCGGGCAGCTCGGTATCAATCAGGATCAGTGCGCCGGCAATGAAGGCGGCGATACCGCCGATGCCGAGCACACCGAAACTGCTGACGAACACCTCTGCCACCATGAAACCGATGCCAAGCAGTATCAGCGCCAGCCCCGCATAATTCACCGGCAGGAGTTGCAGCGCGTACATCCCCAGCAGCAGGCAGATGCCGCCCAGTACGCCGGCGACACCTACGCCCGGATTCGTGAACTCGAAGATCAGCCCATACAGGCCGATGGTCATCAGCAACAGGGCAATACTGGGATCCGTAATGGTGGCCAGCAGTTTCACGCGCCAGTCCGCCTGATACTGCGTTACCGGCGCGCCGGCTGTCTGCAGCACGCGCTCCTGTCCCATCACGACGATTCTCCGCTGATGAAGTTGCTTCAGCAGGGAATCGACGTCCGTTGCGATGTAGTCGATCACGCGCTGCGCCAGGGCGTCTTCCGCTGACAGGCTGGCCGCCTCGCGCACGGCGCGCTCTGCCCAGTCCATGTTGCGCCCGCGCATCTGCGCCAGGCCGCGCAGGTAGGCGGCAGCATCGTTGACCGCCTTGCGTTCCATCGCGGAGGGAGACGCTGCACCCTTGTTGCCCCTGGTATCGTCCTTGCGCTTGTCCGCCGTTTCCGCTTCATCCGGTTTTCCCGGTTTGTCTTGCCCAGTGGGAGAGGCGCCGATCTGCACCGGCGTGGCGGCGCCGACATTCGTGCCGGGCGCCATGGCCGCAACATGGCTGGCATACAGGATGTAGGTTCCTGCGCTGGCCGCGCGTGCACCGCCGGGGGAAACATAGGTCGCGACCGGGACCGGCGACGTCAGGATCGCCTTGATAATCGTGCGCATCGAACTGTCGAGGCCGCCGGGCGTGTCCATCTTGATGACGACGAGTTGCGCATTGTCCCGTGCGGCGCGTTCGATCCCGCGGCGTGCATAGTCGGCCGATGCCGGGCCGATCGCGCCTTCCAGCGTCAGCACCAGAACGGGTGCAGGTGCGGCCTGCGCTCCGATGGTGAGTAGTGCCAGCACGGCGGCGAGCAGCAGGCCGGGCAGGGACGGCCTGTCGATGTTCTTCGAGATGGCGAGAAACCGTGTGCCCATGGCAGTAGCGTAGTTGCGCGGCGGAGATGTCGTGTATGTGTATGAACCGGAACGGGAAGCGCTGTTCAGTGCATAACACCCTCAAGGACTGGAAGCTTGCGTCATATCAGTGATGCGAAGGGAAGGCTGGGGGAGGGTTGTTTTTATTGCTGCACAGACACACTTCCGGCTAAGATTGCCGCAGATCAATTTTTCAGCCTGCCGGATGCTGCGCGCCCTTGCCGATTCGCTCCGACGCTCGCCGCTGCGCCTGCATGCGGCGCTCGCCGTCCTCTTCGTTGCCCTGCTGGGCATCGAACTGTCCGGACTGCGCGCCTTTGCCTCGATGGAATCCCGGCTCGGCGATGTTTTCATGCGCAGGCATGCTACCGACATGGCGGCCGACCCCGGCATCGTGATCGTCGACGTGGACGACGCCAGCATCATCGCCATGCAGGAAATCGCCGGGCTGTGGAGCTGGCCGCGCGAGATCCACGCCGACCTGATCGAAGCGCTTGCGGAGTTCCAGCCGCGCGCCATCGTCTTCGACATCACTTTTGCCGAGCGCGACCTGAAGCGGCCGAAAAGCGACGCGCGCCTGTCGGACGCCTTGCGCGCCAATCCCCATGCCTATCTTGCGGCAGTGCAGATGCCGCCTGCGCACGAGACACCGGGCACCCCGGTCGGGGAGCTGGCCAGCGCATTCGACATCGCGGCAACCGGAAAAGCAGATGCGTCAGCATCGCTCCAGCTCCCGCTCGCCGTGGAGCGCGATGCCTGGCGCCTCGGCCTGATCAACGCTTCTCCGGATACGGATGGCGTGTTGCGCCGCTACCGGACCTTCAGCGAGGTAGGCGGCTGGCGCTTGCCGTCGCTGCCGGCGCGGGTCGCCGGCGATCTCGGCGTGAGCCTCCCCGCATCGGAAGAATTCGTGATGCGCTGGCCGGCTGGCGGCCACAAGCGCTATGCGTACAGCGAGCTGTACCGGCTGCTGACCGAGCAGCGGCCGACGCTCGGCGCGGACGACCTGCGCACGCTCGACAGCCTGTTTCGTGACAAGGTCGTCGTCATCGGTTCCTCCGCAGCCGGTGCCTTCGACCATCACCTGACGCCGCTGGGCGCCGGTTATCCGGGCGTGGACGTGCTGGCGCTGGCGATAGATAACCTGAAGAACGGGCGCAGCGTGCACCTCGCGCACCCGGCCATTCCATTCCTGCTCGGCAGCGGATTTATCGCGATGCTGGCCGTTGCCTTTTCCCGGCATATCAATCCCTTGCTGGTCGGTGGCGGGTTGGCGCTGGCGAGTCTCCTGATGCTGGCGCTGGCGGACGTCGCGCTCGGGCGCGGCTACCTGTTGCCGGTGGCCACGCCGTTGATCTTTGCCTGGGCCTGGTTCCTGTGTGCTGCGCTTGCGGGATTCCTGCGCGAGCGCCGTGCGCGGGAACAGGCTGTCGCCTTGTTTCGCCGCTTCCTGAATCCGAACGTGGTGCAGCAGATCGTGGAACAGGGTGAGACGGTCGAGAGCCTGTCCGGGCGCACGCGGGATATCACGGTGCTGTTTTCCGATATCCGGGGCTTTACCACCCTGTCCGAGACGCGGCCGCCGCATGAGGTGGTTGCCTTGCTCAATCGCTATTTCGAGCTGCAGGTGGAAGTGGTGTTCCGCCACGGCGGCACGCTCGACAAGTTCATCGGCGACGCCATCATGGCCTTCTGGGGCGCGCCGCTGGATGACCCCGACCACGCGCGGCGTGCGGTTGCCGCCGCGCTCGAAATGGAACAGGTACTGCTCGCTTTCCGGCGCCTGCTGGAGGGAGAGGGCTCGGATGTCGGCGATTTCGACGTGGGGATCGGCGTGCACACCGGGCCGGCGGTCGTCGGCTTCATCGGCGCGCAGCGCAAGCTCGATTACACCGCCATCGGCGACACCGTCAACCTCGCCAGTCGTGTCGAGGGACTGACGCGCGGCGTGGGGCGGGTGCTGGTCACGCGCGAAACGATGCTTGCCTGCGACGGTGATCCGCAATTCGCGTTCCGGCATCGGGGCGCATTCGACGTCAAGGGACGCACCGCTGCCGTGGACCTGTATGAACCGGAGAGAACGACAACATGAGAAAAAAGACAATGCTGGCCGCCGCTAGCCTGTTTGCCAGCCTGCTTGCCAACGTGCTTGCCGCAGGCGTCGTACAGGCGGAACCCGCGCTCACCGGCCGCACCACGGAGCTGATGGCGCAGGCGCAGTCCGACGCCGCCGTCGTCGCCAGCCTGCCAGAGAACACGCGGGTCGAGGTACTGGGACGCAAGGGTGCGTGGAGCGAAGTGCGCACGGCGTCCGGGCAGAACGGCTGGCTGCGCATGACGACGCTCAAGCCCGCCAACGCCGCGTCCGCGCCTTCATCCGCCAATCCGATCGGCGCACTGCAAAACCTGCTGTCGTCCGGGCGGACCTCCAATACCGCCACGGTCACCACCGGCGTGCGCGGCCTGGACGAGGAAGACCTGCGCAATGCGCAGGCCAACCCTGCGGAGCTGGCAAAGATGCAGCAGTTTGCCGTTGATCGCCGAAAGGCGGAGGGCTTCGCGCAGCGCAACCGACTGGTGCCGCAAAGCGTGGAAGAACTGCCGCCGCCAGGCGCCGCACCGGTACAGAGCGACAACAACATGGTCGGAGGCTGACATGCACACGCTCACACGCAATGTATGCAAGATCGCAATCGCAGTCTTCCTCGCCGGCGCTGGAACAACGGCGTCCGCGCAGCTGCCGTTCTCGCTTCCCGGACTGGAGAAGGCGGCGGGGAAGGTCGGCAACCTGAACCTCGGCAGCCTGCTCGGCAACCTGGCAACCGCCACGCGCGAGGCCGACGAGCCGGAAGAAATCCGCCTCGGGCAGGAATTCGCCGCCACCTTGCTCGGCGCGAAACCGCTGGTCGCCAACCCGCCGCTGCAGCGCTATATCAATACGCTGGGGCGCTGGCTGGCGCTGCAGTCCGAGCGGCCGGACCTGCCGTGGACTTTCGGCGTGCTCGACGATGGCGGCTTCAATGCCTTTGCCACTCCCGGCGGTTATGTTTTTGTCACGCGCGGCCTCGTCGAACGCATGCGCAGCGAAGCGGAACTGGCCGGCGTGCTGGCGCATGAAATCGCGCATGTGCTGAAGAAGCATCACCTGCGCGCAGTGCAGAAGAATGCCGGCTTTGCGATCGTCGGCGATGTGCTGAACGCAGCCGGGCGCGGCAGTCCGGAAGCGCGCGGCGCGCTGGTGAATGTCAGCCGCAAGCTGTATGCGAGCGGGCTGGACCAGGGCGACGAGTTCGAGGCTGACCGCATCGGCGTGGTGATTGCCGCGCGCGGCGGCTTCGATCCGTACGGCCTGCCTGCGGTGTTGCAGATGCTGCAGGCACAAAGCGCGAACGATGATGGTTTCAGCCTGCTCTTCAAGACGCATCCGGCGCCTGCCGCCCGCATCGAAATGCTCGACACGCTGATGAAGGACCGGCTGGATGCCTTGCCGGCATTTACCGGCAAGCCGCTGAATGCGAGGCTCACGGAGTTCCGCCGGTAGGTTTTTGTGATGGGGCATGTTAGCTAGCGATGCCACGTCGCAATGCCGGAAGCCGACTCGAAAGCCGGCCCCTTGAAAAGCCATCAAGATCAAATCGCAACATCTCGCAAAATATTTTCAGTCGAGTTGTGTCTGGGAAACGTTGCCTTGCATTAAGATTGTTCCTGCAACGCAACCTCTCATTTCCCCGGCTCGTATGTTCAAGAAAACCATACTGGCGCTGCTGTTGAGCGCAGCAGCGTCCGCATTTGCCCTGCCGTTGAGTTCCCAGCATGCGCTGGTATTTGAAGAAGACTCCGGCAAGGTACTGCTCGAAAAGAATGCCGATTCCGTCGTGCCGATCGCGTCCGTGACCAAGCTCATGACCGCGATGGTGGTGCTGGATGCAAATCTGGACATGAATGAATTGATAACTATCGACGAAAGCGATGTGGACACCTTCAAGTTCAGTTCGTCGCGCGTGCCCGTTGGTGCCGTGCTGTCGCGCGCGGCCGTGCTGGAGCTGGCCCTGATGTCGTCGGATAACCGTGCTGCGCACGCACTTGCCCGCACCTATCCGGGCGGAATGCACGCTTTTGTGCACGCCGTGCGCGAGAAACTGGCTGCGCTCGACATGCGCCATACCGCCATCGAAGAGCCGACCGGCCTGTCGCCCAACAACCGTTCCACCGCATCCGACCTGGTCAAGATGGTCTCGGCGGCGTCGCAGTATCCCGAGATTAGCCGCCTCTCGACCGGCGTGGAAGAACAGATCGACATGAACGGCCGCCTGGTCCAGTACCGCAACACCAATCGCCTCGTCGGCCGCGATGGCTGGGACATCCTGTTGTCCAAGACCGGATTCACGCGTGAAGCAGGCCGCTGCCTCGTGATGCGCCTGCAGACCGCCGGCAAGCGTGTGATTGTCGTGCTGCTCAATGCCCAGGCATCCGCTGCACGCATCCTCGACGCGGAAAACGTGCAGCGCTTCGTCAAGGGCGAGGAGCCCATCGTCTACGCGGCTGCCAAGCGCAAGTCGCGTTTCACGGCCAAGAGCCGCAGCACGCGTGGTTCCGTCATGCTGGTAAAGGCCAGGGGCGGCGCATCGAAAGTCATCAAGAAGAAGCGCCGCGCGATGTAATCCGTGTAGTCACGGGAGGAAAGAATGGGTCGCTTGCGGCCCATTTTCTTTTCTATTCCCCTTCACTGGGGCAGCTGCGTACGGTGCCAGCAGGCATCGTGTTTGATGTTTGCCAAGTAACCGCACGGCGCGGCGGATGCACGGTCTATCCGGCTCGATGTCAGCCGCGCTCGCCCGATCACCGAGAAAAACAATGAGCCAGCCCAACCTGCACACCGCGCGACTCCTGCTGCGTCCTTTCGTGCTTGCCGATGCAAAGGACGTGCAGCGCCTCGCCGGCGACAAGGCGGTCGCCGAACCGACGTCCGCCATACCGCACCCTTACCTCGACGGCATGGCCGAATCGTGGATCAAGAGCCAGCGCAAATCGTACGTCAGCGGAGAACAGGCGGTCTTTGCCGTGACGCTGGCAGCGTCCGGCGAGTTGCTCGGCTCGATGAGCCTGATGAGCATATCCCGCGCCCACCAGCGCGCCGAAATCGGCTACTGGATCGGCTGCGCTGCCTGGGGCCAGGGTTACGCCACCGAAGCAGCACGCCGGCTTGTCGCGTTTGCCTTCGAGCTCGGCTTGCAGCGGGTTTACGGGCGTTGTTTCAAGGATAACCCCGCCTCGGCACGCGTGATGGAAAAGGCCGGGATGCAGCTCGAAGGATGCCTGCGCGCGCACCATTTGAGGCAAGGGCGGCTGGAGGATGTCCTGCTCTACGGCCTGCTCAGGAACGAATGGCGCACCGGGCCGCAGGCGTGACATGATCGCGCAGGTCGCATCGGGATGGCGGAGGGCGCACCGCACCTCATCTAGCCCGACTGCTTGTTTGTGCAATACTGTTGCCGCCGTTCGGGCCATCAGCACGCCTGTCCGGTCAATAACAAGAGAGGAGACCTGTTTGAAAACCAATGCCACCGACTGCCTGTTCTGCAGGATCGCCGCAAAAGCCGAGCCCGCCGCACTCGTCCATGAAGACGCGCTCTGCGTGTCGTTCATGGATATCCACCCGTTAGGAGCAGGGCATGTGCTCGTGATTCCGAAACAGCATGCCCAGAAGCTGGAAGAACTGGACGAGCATGTGCAGCAGCATCTCTTTGCCGTATGCAACCGCATCGTTGCGGCGCAGCGGCGCGCAGGGCTCGGCGTCGACGGCACGCATTACCTGCTGAACGATGGCGCGGCGACCAACCAGCATATTCCGCACGTGCACTTTCACCTGATCCCGCGCACGGGGCGCGACAGCCTCGGATTCTTTTTCCGGATACTGCTGCATTTCACCGGCTTGTTCGGTTTCCGCACACCGGCGAAGATCCTGCAGGAGAAGGCTGACGCCATTCGGCGCCAGCTTCAGGAGGAGGCGGTGAACACCAGTTCTGCGCCGATGACGACGCTTAACTCCGGTACGAGGTAAGTTCTTCGTCCGGAAGACAGACCAATTTCCTAGCCGGCTGTTGAAAAACTACTGCGCGGACCGATCTTGCGGCCCGCGGTGCTCTGCGTACCACTCGTACGCGTGCGCTCCTCGGCCTCAATCTCGTCCTGCTCGCTACGTTTTTCAACAACCTGCTAGCGCGTCAAAGGCTCGACGCGCGCACCATCGGAAATCTCATTGCTCGGATAACGAATCACGGTCGCACCGGGATTGAGGCCGGCGAGGATCTGCGCCTCATCCTGGTTGCGTTGCCCGACCTGTACTTCACGCTCGCGCGCGCGGCCGTTGTCGACAACGAAGACATGCCAGGCATCCCCGACGCGGAACAGGCTGCTGCCGGCGACCTTGGTCACCTTGTCCTCGGCCCAGATGATGATCTTTGCCTCGATCCGGTAACCGTCGCCGAGCGGCCCGAGCGGATCGACGGGGTCTGCGATGACATTGACGCGCTGCTCTTCCACGCCGAGCGGGGAAATTTTTGTGAATGCCACCGGCTCCACCAGCCGCACCTTCGCGCGCAGAGTCTTGCCGCCGCCCCAGCCCTCCAGCAGCATGATGTTACCGGCCTGGATCTTGACGGCATCGCTGGACAGTACGTCAACCACGACTTCGTACCGATTGGGGTCGCCGATGATGGCCAGCGGCGTGCCTGCGGTGACGGTGCGCTCGCTTTTCTCGTTTATTTTCAGCACATAGCCGTCCACCGGCGCGGTCAGGATGATCTGGCGCCTCGTGCCATTGTCGTTATTGCCAGTGCTCCCGAGCCCTGTGCTCAACGCCGCTTCGGCAGCCCGGACATCGGCCAGCGCCGCCTGTTGGCGCGACTTTGCCGCATCCCACTCCGCCCGGGCGGTCTTCTCTGCGGTCAATGCCTTTTCGGCCGCTTGTGGCGAGACAAAGTTGTTCCTGATCAGCCGCTCGACGCGCGCACGTTCATTGATGGCGAACTGCAAGTCGGTATAGGCGCGCTCGGTGCGCAACGCCGCCTCGCGCGCGAGGGCTTGGGCCGCATCGAGGCGGGCGCGTGCTTCGTCCCGCTGGCGGGTATCCATCGGCAAGGGATCGAGCACGGCGACCAGCTGGCCGCGCCGGATCGGGTCGCCGTCGCGCAGCGTGATGCGCTCGAGTCCCGCGGCGACCGGGGCGGCGACGACATACTTGTCATGCAGCCGGACCTGGCCCTGGTTGTTGACGGTGACCTGCAGCGGCCCCTGCGTCACCTCGGTCAGTTCGACCCGGATCGGCTCGGGCGCGAACATGAACCAGCCGAGCAGGATGACAGCCAGGACGGCAAGGGCCGTGATGATCCAGCTTCGCCGCGATTTCGGGCGGCGCGAGGAAGCGGAAGGGGAGGCCGCCGGCTTGGTTGCGCCGGAAGTCCGGGGTGTCGTCGTTTCTGTACGGGTATCCATCAAGCTCTTGTTATTCACGTGTCTTCAGTACTTCGATCAAATCCAGCCGCTGCACCTTGCGCCAGACCAGGAAGCCGGACGCAGCCGCCGACAGCGCTACGACCGCAATCGACATCAAGAAGGTGCGGGCGCTGACGACGAGCGGGATGCGGAACAGTTCCTGGCTGAGCAGCTCCGACAGCAGCGCCGCGAGCGCATAGCCTAGCAGGCAACCGAGGGGGATGGCTGCTATCGTGAGGATGCTTTGTTCGCCCAGCAGCATGCGCCCGACTTCCGCCCTGGTAAAGCCGAGTATGCGCAGGCTGGCCAGCTCCACCGCGTGTTCGGACAGCGCGATGCGTGCCGAGTTGTACACCACGCCGACGGCGATCACGCAGGCAAATGCCACGATCACGATGGTGTTGATGCGCATGTTTTCCGCAACGGTGGAGAGAAAACTCTGCAACGTGGCTTCGCGCAAGGTGACGTTCCGGATGGCGGGGATGGTCTTGAGCGTGCGGTACAGCTCCGCCGCGTGCTTCGGGTCGACGCGCAGGAAGGCGCCGGCGGCGGTCTCGCTGCGCTGCACCGCGCGTGACAGGGCGGCGCTGTCCATGTAGGAGAGGGTGCCGATCGGTTCGTCGACAATCATGGATACCGGAATGGCCACCTTCCTGCGCTCGCCTTCCAGCAGTTCCACCTGCAGCAGTTCGCCGGTGCGAACGCCGAGCAGATCGGCCAGCATCTTCGTCATCACGATGCCGTCTTGCGGCAGGTCGACCGGCCGTTCCTTGTCATCGAGCACGTTGCGCAACTCGCGCGACCGGCCGAGGCCGATGATGACGCTTTTCTTCGTGCGATGGCCGTGCCGCATTTCGACAGCAATGTTCTGGAAAGGCTCGACGCGCAACACGCCGGGCAGCGACGCGAGGTTGTACGCGACCGAGATGTCGCGCACTTCGTTGAAGCCGACCGTCACGTCATCGCGCTGGGCGGTGCGGAACTGGATGCGGATGATCTCGTTGAGCGCATCGAAGGTGTATTGTCCGGTGATCATCAGCGATACGGCCATCGCCAGGCCGAGGATGGAGAGCAGCGACTTGGCTGGGTTGCGTTCCAGGCTGCGCATGATCATGCGCAGCGACAGCGGCATGAAACGTTGCATCCCGAGCCGTTCCATCGGGCCGGGCTTGAAATGCGCGGGCGACTCGGGGCGCATCGCCTCCGCCGGCGCCAGCCGCAGAACGCGCGCCACGGCCAGCACCGCGCCAAGCACTGCCGACGCCGCAGCGACCACGATCGATACGGAGATGGCAAACGGCGACAGGGAGAAGCGGAGATACGGAAAATGGTAGAACTCCGCATACAGGTCCGCCAGCCCCTTGCCCAGCCATGCGCCGAGGCCGATGCCCAGCACGCCGCCGACCATCACCGTCAGCAGCGCGAACTTCAGGTAGTGCAGGCCCACCGCAATGCTGCTGTAGCCAAAGCTCTTGAGCAGCGCGATCTGCGCACGCTGCAGCGAGGTGATGCGCAGCAGCACGTTGTGGATGAGGAAAGCTGCCACGGCAAGGAAGATGGCGGGGATGATGGTGCCGCTGACCTTATTGGACACCAGCTCGTTGTCGAGGAAGGCATGCGACAGCTGGTCCTTGCGGCCGTAAGCGCCCAGCCCGCCGTACGGCGCCAGCAGGCGGTCAAGTTTTTCGATGACCAGCGATTCGCTCGCGTGCGGCGCGAGGATCACCGACAGGTCGTTGAAGCCGTCGCGCATGTCTAGTGCGGCGGCCAGCGCCTCGCGCGGCATCCACAGCACGGCGAAGCGCCGGTTGTCGGGAAAGGTGCTGCCCGACATTTCATTTACATATTCCGGCGAGATCGCAATCCCGGTGATGTGCAGGCGCTCCAGCCGGCCATTGATGATGGCGCCGATGCTGTCGCCCGGGTGCAGGTTGTTCGCAGCAGAAAACGCCTCGCTCGCCAGCGCCTCCATCCGGTTGCCCGGCTCCGGCAGGCGGCCGGTGCGCAGGTGCACGCGATTGAGGCCGGTCCCGGGCTGTAGCGGGAGCGATACCAGCCGACCGCTCGCCGGTTCTTCCAGCCCGGGCACGTCGAGCGACGCGTCGAACACCACGCGGCCGTCGACTTCATTCACGCCGGGAATCTCGCGGACCTGCGGCAGCAGCGCCAGCGGTGCGGTCTTGAAATGCGCAAACACGTCGGCAAAGCGGTACTGCTCGTAATAGGCCGCCTGAGAAATCACGAGTGCCTCGTAGGAGGCGCGCATCGTCACCAGCGTCGCAATGCCGCACATCGCCACCAGCGCCACCGCAATCGCCTGCCCGCGCATGCGCCACATGTCGCGCAGCAGCTTCAGGTCGAGCGGGTGCAGCCGGCTTACCACTGGATTTCCTCCGGGGACAGGCGCTTTGCGTTTGTATCGATATGGGTGATGCGTCCGCTGCTGATGTACACCACGCGGTGCGCCATACCGGCAATCGCCGCGTTATGCGTGATCACCGCCGTCGTCGTGCCAAGCTCGCGGTTGATGCGCTCCAGCACCTCCAGCACCAGCTTGCCGGTGCGGAAGTCGAGCGCGCCGGTCGGCTCGTCACATAGCAACATATCCGGCTGCTTCGCAATCGCCCGCGCGATGGCGACGCGTTGCTGTTCGCCGCCGGAGAGCTGCGCCGGGAAATGGTTGACACGGTCGCCGAGGCCGACCATTTTCAGCGCTTCCAGCGGATCCATCGGGTTGTCGCTGATCTCGGTGACCAGCTGCACGTTTTCCAGCGCGGTCAGGCTCGGGATCAGGTTATAGAACTGGAAAACGAAGCCGACATGCTCGCGGCGGAAGGAGGTGAGCGCCGCATCGCCGGCATCGGTCAGGTCGTGGTCGAGGTAATTGAGCGTGCCCATGGTGGGCGTGTCGAGGCCGCCAAGAATATTTAGCAGGGTGGACTTGCCGCTGCCGGAGGCGCCGAGCAGCACCACGAATTCGCCCTGGTACAGCTCCAGGTCGACGTCCCGTAATGCGACAACCTGCACCTCGCCCATCGTGTAGGTCTTGCCGACGCCGCGCAGCGTGAACACTGCCGGGCGGTCGGCTGCTGCAATGAGCTCGCGCGTGGTGTCGAAGGACGATTCCATGGCGTAAGACGGAAGGTGTCAGAGCGCCCACCGTAGCTTTTATGACAAAGATTTTGATTGATCCATGTCAACGATATCCAAGCGGCCGGTTACATGAGAAGCAGTGTCTCGTTTTTGAGCAGTTGCAACGATGGGGAATGTGTCATTCGGTGACAGTTTTGCGGCATTACTGGCGTGCACACACGAAAATCCGCCTGTTTATGGCATGGCATGGCGATTGCGCTATGTGAACGGTGCGCGCAGCACGAGTTACTACAAAACGCTAATCACACCAATCGATAGAGGACGACATGAATCTGGCAGACATCAGCAAGCTCGGTATCAAGAACCCGTTCAAGCAACGCTACGACAACTACATCGGAGGCAAGTTCGTCCCTCCCGTCGGCGGCAATTACTTCGAAAACATCAGCCCTGTCATCGGCAAGCCGTTCTGCGAAGTCGCCCGCTCCACCGCCGAAGACGTCGAGCTGGCGCTCGACGCCGCCCACGCCGCCAAGGCCAGCTGGGGCAAGACCTCGCCGGCCGAGCGCGCCAACATCCTGAACAAGATCGCGGACCGGATGGAAGCCAACCTCGAGCCGCTGGCGTTGGCGGAAACCATCGACAACGGCAAGCCGATCCGCGAAACCATGGCAGCCGACATTCCGCTCGCGATCGACCATTTCCGCTACTTCGCCGGCTGCATCCGCGCGCAGGAAGGCAGCATTGCGCCGATCGATGCCGATACCTACGCCTACCATTTCCATGAGCCGCTCGGCGTCGTCGGCCAGATCATCCCGTGGAACTTCCCGGTGCTGATGGCGGTATGGAAGCTCGCTCCTGCATTGGCTGCCGGTAACTGCGTCGTACTCAAGCCGGCGGAGCAGACGCCGTCGTCGATCATGGTGCTGATCGAACTGATCCAGGACCTGCTGCCGCCCGGCGTGCTCAACGTCGTCAACGGCTTCGGCCTGGAAGCCGGCAAGCCGCTCGCGTCCAGCAAGCGCATCGCCAAGATCGCCTTCACCGGCGAGACCACCACCGGCCGTCTGATCATGCAATATGCGGCGCAAAACATCATCCCGGTCACGCTGGAACTCGGCGGCAAGTCGCCCAACATCTTCTTCGCCGACGTGATGGACCGCGACGACGACTACTTCGACAAATGCCTCGAAGGCTTTGCAATGTTTGCACTGAACCAGGGCGAAGTTTGCACCTGCCCGTCGCGCGTGCTGGTGCAAGAGTCGATCTACGACCAGTTCATGGAGCGCGCCGTCAAGCGCGTTGCCGCCATCCGGCAGGGTAATCCGCTCGACAGCGGCACCATGGTCGGCGCGCAGGCCTCGCAGGAACAGCTTGAGAAAATCCTGTCCTACCTCGACATCGGCAAGCAGGAAGGCGCAAAAGTGCTGATCGGCGGCGAGCAGAACCAGCTGCCCGGAGACCTCGCCGGCGGCTACTACGTGAAGCCGACGATCTTCGAAGGCCACAACAAGATGCGCATCTTCCAGGAAGAGATCTTCGGGCCGGTCGTATCGGTGACGAAGTTCAAGGACGAGGAAGACGCGCTGGAGATCGCCAACGACACTCTGTACGGCCTCGGCGCAGGCGTCTGGACCCGCGACGGCACGCGCGCCTTCCGCATGGGGCGAAGCATCCAGGCCGGTCGCGTGTGGACCAACTGCTATCACCTGTATCCCGCACATGCAGCCTTTGGCGGCTACAAGCAGTCCGGCATCGGGCGGGAAAACCACAAGATGATGCTGGAGCACTACCAGCAAACCAAGAACCTGCTGGTGAGCTACAGCCCGAAGGCGCTGGGCTTCTTCTGAATCAGCTTGCACTGAACGCCGGCATTCCCTCTCCCGCAGGCGGGAGAGGGACAGGGGAGAGGGCGCATGTGCGAGCCCCAACCCTGGAAAACCTCCCAAGCTCTACCAGGCGCACTCTTTGCCCCGCGAGAACCATATGAACCAGGCCCCCATCCCCCGTGTCATCGCCACCCAAGCCGCCACCACCTTCATCAAAACCCTGAGAGAAAAGCACGGCCCGCTCATGTTCTTCCAATCCGGCGGCTGCTGCGACGGCAGCGCACCGATGTGCTACAAGCAGGGCGATTTGCAGGTTGGCGACCAGGACGTCTATCTCGGCAATATCGACGGCGTGCCGTTCTACATGAACAGCGACCAGTTCGAATACTGGAAGCATACGCAGCTGATCATCGACGTCGTGGATGGCAACGGCGGCATGTTCTCGCTGGATAACGGGACGGGAAAGCGGTTCCTGACGCGGTCGCGATTGTTTACCGACGAAGAGAACGAGGCGATGGCGCAGGGAAGCAATGCCGTGTGAATTCAAACAGGCTCTCAGTCCTTGGCGTGGCCGGCCGGTGACTCCGGGGAGGAAGCTGTGTGCGCCATGCCTTGTTGCGCCGATAAAAACTCCAAGATGCGTTTCCCGGCGCGTCCTTTGACCGATATCGGCACGTCGGCATGCCGGATCCTGATCACGGTGCGTTCCCCAAACAGTCCACGCCTGACCCAAACCTCATCAACGGCACTCCATGGAATATCGACGGCTTTCATTGCGTCGCTGAACGGGAATGATGGCGCCAGCCGCATCCCGCACCGGTTGAGTTCAACAGACAGCGACATCCGCGCAAATCGTGCGGAGGCTGACACGCCGTGGTATGCAGCGACGGATGACTCGTCACGGGCTTCGCTCTCGGAGCAAGCGTAGTGGCCCTCAAGCCGAGCCCATCCTGACAGCTTGCGCACAAGGGCAATGAAGCTTGCGATAAACAGCAAGGAAGAAAAAGTAACAGCGAGTGCCTGGATCATCTTTGGGTGCGATAGGGGCGCAGATTTGACTCGCGTCCGGTTCGGGTGGTTCGTGTGAGGGAGAAGATTGGGTCGTTGCTTGCGCTAATAACGCGTGCGGAGGCCCTCTACAATAGATCGGCGCCTGAGTCCGACAACGCAGTGTGCCTTCAACATGCTAGGTTCCCTGTAACGAATGACTCGCGCCACCGGCGTAGTAGATGTTCTTTTGGACCTTCTCGAATACGGAAACCGGTACATGCGGCGATTCCTCGCCTAACCGGTCAAGCTCTTCCCGCAGCGTAGCGATGTAGTGCTTTTCCTGCGACTCGGTGTTCTCTGCATAGATCACTTCGAGCTTCCTGCGCGCGGCGCTGTACCGTGCGCCAGCGGACCGGTGCTTTTCCGAACGTTCGGAATACTTGAAGAAGGTCTGAAGGCTGGACAGGACAGCCGCAAGCACGCTGAGCATGCCCACGGCGATTTTCGTCTCCGGCGCGATCGCCTGCGTGCTGACGGACGCAAAGACCGTCGTGCCGATAATGGTGCTGATCAGAATCACTGGCACGCCAAGCCAGCGCTCCCGCGCGGAAAAGATGTTGGCCATCTCGTAATGCGCCATCTGCGATTCGCGCGCGCGGCGGATCCAGGCGAGAACCAGTTCGCGCTCGTTTTGTGGTGGTTGGTAATGGGCTGATTTTGTGTTCATGGCGTTTTGTTTCAGCTTTTTGCTGAATGCAGCAAGTTTTCTACCGAGTTTTCAAGTAAAGAAATGTAATCGCGTTACTACAAATAGAAGAGGGCGGAAACAACAATTACTACGACACTGAATCCCAGGCACGCAACTGCGATTCGCTGATGTTCCACCGATTGATCCGGTGGATAGCGGCCAATAGTCACCACCCGAAGGGCCAGCCATCCGGGCCAGTAAAAGACCCGGTAAAAAACGACTTCAATAATGAACTCGACGATGATCTGGATCGCAGCCTCGAGCATATGGATCTTAGATAAGTTTAATCCGTAGGTTGGGTTGACGAAGGAAGCCCAACGGCTCCCTTCACAGACGCGGTCTTTGTTCTTCCACGACGCATTTCTCGCTGAATGTTGGGCTTAACAGTCCAACCTACCGAACTGGCTGGCATCAATCGTCGGGTGAGTCAGGAAGACGCCGCGCGATTGGTGTCGGCCGAGGATAGTTTTGCTATTGCGCCCTCGAGATAAGGGATGCCTTTCTCGATAAGCGTACCGACTGCTTCATCAACCCTTGGTTTTACGCGTTCTATAGCCAGGGGACCGCTCAGCTTTTCCAGCGACGCCGCAAGGTCTTCCATGTTGCTGGGCGCCTGGAATTTTTCGACGACCCACCAATGGTCCTTGCCGAACGCCAGCTCACCCAGCCGGCACATGTATTCCGTTTCGTCGAACGCTTCGTACGGCTGCTGTAATGAAGGTCTCATGACCAGTTCCGGAAATCGCGCAAGACGGGACCATCCCAGCTCGATCGAAAACTCTTCCATCCTCTGGCTCGGCGACAAGACAATCCATAAATCGGCAATGCCCTCGACACGTTTGCGGAAAGTCCGCTCGCCGGGAAACACATAGTCCGACGCGACCTTGGTCGGGATGAAGTCCGGCAGATGCTGCGACATCGCCTTTTCAAACAGGGATCGTAGTGCCTGGCCGTATTCTTTTCGCATTATTTATTGTCTATGAAGTCTTGGTCCTGGTTGCGTGGACTCTTATAGTTTTCTTTCCCAAAACTCTTGATCAAACGACTGGCCATACTTTTGAACGGCTTCGTTTTTGGTTGAGAGCGAAAAACCGTATTGTTTGTACAGTTTGCGCGCAGCCTCCAGGCAGCTATATGTTTCAAGCCGCAATAAGCCAATGCCGTGCGCTTTGCAATGCGCCATTACCTTATCCATCAGGATTCGGGAGATGCCGCGGCCCCGGTATTCGGCTTTGACCAGCAAGAAATTAATGAATGCGGATTGGTCGGGTTTTAACGACACCGCGATAGAACCAATAGGTTCGTTGTTTATTGTGGCTAACCAGATATTGTTAAACGGATTCTGTTTTTCCAAAAACTCAACAACCTTTTTGGCGATATCCCTTTCAAAGCTTGAATCAAAGTGGAACTGCTCCGCGTAGAGCTTCCCGTGCAGAGATATCAGCCAACCGATATCCCCGGGGATCGGATTTCTCAGAATGATTTCCATGAAACTTATTTTCGGTTTATTGCCGCGTGAATTCAGTTGGCTTTATCGCGCAAGGATGCAGCGCAAAATTCGCGCAAACGAAGTTATATGCGCGTGCTTTGACTGATGCGGTTTTTCAGCGGAGCAGTGTATTGATCGGCATTATTTTTGTCCATATTGCAATGCAAACGCTGTTGCAATATGCGATAGCGTGCCATTCAACACAGACCACTCGATACCGTAACAAGGCTGGCAGTCATTTGCCTGCGATTGTTTCAAGCCCTTGGCCGGAGATTGAGCTTGCGATAAATCGTATTGCGCGACACGCCAAGCACCCGGGCTGCGGCGGACACGTTGCCGCCATGCTGCTCCAGCGCCTTGCGGATCGCAGAAGCTTCCATATCGGCCAGGCGTGTGCGTTCGGCAGAACTGTGACGGGATTCTGCCGTTGAAGCGGCAGGCATCTCCGCTACATCGTCCATAAAATCATCCGGCATGTGCTCGAGCCGGATCTCCCTGTCATCGCCGGCCATCACGATGGCCGTGCGCAGCAGGTTGGTGAGTTGGCGGAAGTTGCCCGGCCAGTTATGGCGGGTGAAGAGTTCCATCACGTCGGGTGCGACGGTGAACTGTTCTCCGTGCGATTCCACGGCAAGCAGCTTGTGGATGACGACTTCGAGGTCGGTGCGGTCGCGCAGCGGCGGCAGTTTGATGACGAGGCCGTTGAGGCGGTAGTAGAGGTCTTCGCGGAATGCGCCTTTGGCGATCATGTCGCGCAGGTTGCGGTTGGTGGCGCAGATCAGAGCGACGTTGACAGGAATGGACTTGGTGCTGCCGAGCGGCGTGACCATGCGTTCCTGCAGCACGCGCAGCAGGCGTGCCTGCAGGCTGAGCGGCATGTCGCCGATCTCGTCGAGGAAGAGCGAGCCGCCGTTGGCCTGCAGGATCTTGCCGATGCTGCCTTTTCGGCGCGCGCCGGTGAAGGCGCCGTCTTCGTAGCCGAACAGTTCTGATTCGATCAGCGTCTCCGGAATCGACGCGCAGTTGACGGCGACGAAAGGACCGGCGGCACGCGGCGAGTCGTTGTGGATGGCTTGCGCGAGCAGCTCTTTGCCGGTGCCGGTTTCTCCCATGATGAGGATGGGGATATCGCGGCCGATCACCTTGCCGACCTTGTCGATGACGGAGGCGATCTGCGGGTCGCCAGTGTTCAGGTAACGCAGGCTGGACAGCCGACGCGCGGGCGGCTGGTCGGTTGCACGGCGCGTATGCGGACGGGCGCCGTCCGACGCGGATTGCAGCGTCTCGGCCGCGCTCTGGAATACCCGGTTGGACAGGCGCAGTTCGGCACGGGCATAAACGCGCACGCCGCTGTGCAGGCACATGTTGAGCAGGCCGGGCGCAGCGGTGCGGTAGTGGTCGAACAATGCGGACACCGGCAGGCCGAACAGCGAGCTGAAGGTATGCGCCTTCAGGGCGGCCAGCGGCACGCCGAGCTGGAACAGGCCGCTGCGGTTGGCCGAGAGAAATCGGCCGCCGGGGGTGAAGGAGGCGATGCCTTCCATCAGCGTGCCGATGAATTCCGGCCGGCTGTGGAAATGCAGGGTGATCGCATCCTGGAAGGCGGCGGCAAAGAGCTGGTTCTCGATCATCTGCGCCGACATGCGCACCAGCGCCATCGTATGCTTGTGGAAGCTGTGCCGGTCGCCGCTGACATCGAGCACGCCGATCACCTTGCCGTCGTGGTCGAAGATCGGCGCGGCGGAGCAGGTGAGGAAATGGTTGGCGGCGAGGAAATGCTGGTCCGCGTGCACCAGTGCCGGCGCACGCTCGGCGATGGCGGTGCCGATGGCGTTGGTGCCCTTGCTTTGCTCGGACCATGCGACGCCGGGCTGCAGTGCGACCTGGTCGGCTTTCTCGAGGAAGTCGGCGTCGCCGACGGAGTGCACGATCAGGCCGCTGGCGTCCGTCAGGATCACCATGTTGTGTGTGTTGACGATCTGCTCGTACAGCGTTTCCATGACCGGCAGCGCATGGGTGTAGAGCGCGCGGTTCTGTTCCACGAGTTGTGCCATGTCCGCGCGGGCGATCCTGCTGAAGTCCGGTGTCTCGCTCCTTGCGAGACCGTAAGCGGCGGAACGCTGGTGCGATTTTTCAATCATCGCTGAAGCCCGCAAGGCAGGATCCGTGCCATCCAGTGAGTCTTGCTTATGCGGCAAGCCTGGCGTTGCAACGAACACAGGTGTGCGTTGCGCCTGCAGCCGCTGTTCGTCTGCAAACCGGTTCATGTCGTCTCCACCGCCGCTCGTTGCGGACTGTACTGTGGGGGCCACGCTGCCGTGGTCTTGTAAGGAATTCTGCAGGCCAGTGTACCACCGGGGCTGGGCCGGAATTGTTCCAATTTGACACACTTCTCCGCGGATTCTGCAGCTTCGCGCAGCCTTCTGCAGGACGAGTGTTCTCCGACAAGTCAGGCATGGTTTGTTGTGCATCAAAGGAAGCCCCGATGGCTGGTCAATGCAAACCAAATCCTGTCAAAGGACGTACTGTCTCGCGCCGCATGTGCACCGCGTCACGCCATGCGGCAGGCAAATCTGTCCGCAGCCGCCGTCATGGCGGCTGCTTTGTCCTGGAGGAATCAATTAATGATGTTGCAAAATAAGAAAGGGCTGGTTGTCGGTATTGCCAATGACAACAGCATTGCGTACGGCTGTGCGCGAGCCTTCCATGCGGCCGGTGCCGAGCTCGCTGTCACCTACCTGAATGCCAAGGCCGAGCCGCATGTGCGGCCGCTTGCAGAGTCGGTCGACAGCCCGATCATCGTCCCCTGCGACGTGCGCGAAGCGGGGCAGCTGGAGGCGGTGTTCGAGCGCATCGCAAACGAGTGGGGACGACTGGATTTTGTGCTGCATTCGATCGCCTTTGCGCCGAAGGAGGACCTGCAGGGCCGTGTTGTCGATTGCTCGCGCGAAGGCTTCGCGATGGCGATGGATGTGTCCTGCCATTCCTTCATCCGGATGGCACGCCTGGCCGAGCCGCTGATGAAGGAGGGCGGCTGCCTGCAGACAGTGACGTTTTATGGCTCGGAACGGGTGGTCGAGCACTACAACATGATGGGGCCGGTAAAGGCGGCGCTGGAATCGACCGTGCGCTACATGGCGGCGGAACTGGGGGAGAAGGGCATACGCGTGCATGCCTTGTCGCCGGGACCGCTGAAAACGCGTGCCGCGTCCGGTATCGACCGTTTCGATGAATTGCTCGATCGGGCGCGCGAACGAGCGCCGAAACGAATGCTGGCCAGCATCGAAGATGTCGGCAACGTCGCCGTTTTCCTGGCAAGTGACGGCGCACGCACCCTGACCGGGAATGTGGAATACATTGACGCGGGGTACCATATCATGGCCTAGTTCCAAATTCGTCCAACAACAATAAATGGACTTCATGCGCGCACATCAATTTTCCGTACGGTCCTCTTCGCGGGTATCCAGCGAGATACTGTTCAGAACATGAAGTCCGACGCTTCACAGCTTGCTTCTTCGGGGCAGTCTCCGGCAGGCTTGTCTCCCGCACAGGCAGCGGAGCGCCTGCGCCGTGACGGCTACAACGAGCTCCCGTCCGGGCCGCGCCGAACGCTCGGACATATCGTGCTGGAAGTTGTGCGCGAGCCGATGTTCCTGCTGCTGCTTGCCGCCGGACTCGTGTATTTCATTCTCGGTTCCGACACCGACGCAATGCTCCTGCTGGCCTTCGTGTTGCTGGCGATGTCGATCACCATCTATCAGGAACGCAAGACCGAGCGGGTGCTGGAAGCGCTGCGGGACCTGTCGAGTCCGCGTGCACTTGTCATCCGTGGTGGCGAGCATGATCGCATCCCGGGACGCGAAGTCGTCGTCGGCGACCTGCTTGTGCTGGAGGAAGGCGACCGGATTCCCGCAGATGGCGTACTGCTTGAATGCCATGACCTTCTCGTCGACGAGTCGCTGCTGACCGGCGAATCGGCCCCGGTGGCGAAAGCAGACGGTCAAAAGAATGTCGAACCGGAGCTGCAACGTGTCTTTTCCGGCTCCATGGTGGTGCAGGGCGGCGGACTGGCCCGGGTGACGCAGACCGGCACCGCAACCGAACTCGGCAAGATCGGGAAATCCCTGCAGGAGCTGGAGAGCGAGAGGAGCCCGCTGCAGCGCGAGATCGGGAAGCTGGTGACGCGCTTTTCCATCATTGGCGCAGCGATGTCACTCTTTGTCGTCGCACTGCACGGGCTGACCCGCGGCGAATGGCTTCGGGGCCTTCTGGTTGGCATCAGCCTTGCGATGTCGGTGCTGCCGGAGGAGTTCACCCTGATCCTCGCGATTTTCATGGCGCTCGGTGCATGGCGCATTTCCCGCTGCCAGGTGCTGACGCGGCGCACGCCCGTCATCGAAACACTCGGCTCGGCGACCGTGCTGTGCGTGGACAAGACCGGTACGCTGACGCAAAACAGAATGTCTGTAAAAGCGGTGATCGCCGGCGCCGCCTGCGCGAGCGATACAGGCGGTGCTCCCTATCTCTTTGACGAAAGAAACGCCTTGCTGCCGCAGGACATCGTGGAGATCCTGCAGTATGCCGTGCTGGCAAGCGAGATCAATCCCTTCGACCCGATGGACAAGGCCTTCCATCGTGCCTTCGCCGAGCGCGTGCCGGAAGAGGAAGCGCTGTATCGCGACTGGTCACTGGTGCAGGAGTATCCGCTCAGCGACGCGCTGATGGCGATGACGCACGGATGGTGCTCGCCGGACGGCGCAAAGATTGTCGCCACCAAAGGTGCGCCGGAAGCGATCGCGCGCCTGTGCCGCCTGTCTGCAGCGGAAATGGCTGCGGAGCTGTGTCGTGTGCAGCACATGGCGGAGCAGGGGTTGCGGGTGCTGGCCGTGGCCCGTGCCGAGAATTCCGGCGCGTGGCCGGCGGAGCCGCATGCACTCGGCTTTACCTGGCTGGGATTGGTTGGCCTTGCCGATCCGATTCGGCCTGCGGTGCCGCAGGCGGTGCGCGAATGCCGCGATGCCGGCGTGAAGGTCATCATGATTACCGGGGATTATCCGGCCACGGCTCAGGCGATTGCCCGTGAGGCAGGGCTGCGTGCAGACAAGGTAATGACCGGTGCGGAACTCGATGCCCTGAATGACGCGGCCTTGCGTGAAACGCTGCGCGACCTGCGCGTGTTTGCGCGCATCCGGCCCGAGCAGAAGCTGCGGCTGGTGAATGCACTGAAGGACAACGGCGAGATCGTCGCGATGACCGGCGACGGCGTCAACGATGCGCCTGCACTGAAGGCTGCGCACATCGGCATCAGCATGGGAGAACGCGGCACCGACGTGGCGCGCGAAGCGTCCTCGCTGGTGCTGCTCAATGACGATTTCAGCGCCATCGTGCAGGCGATCCGCCTCGGCCGCCGCATCTACGACAACCTGCGCAAGGCGCTGACCTACGTGGTGGCGGTGCACGTGCCGATCGCAGGGATGACGATCCTGCCGCTGTTCTTCGGCACGCCGCTGGCGTTTGCGCCGGTGCACATCGTCTTCCTGGAAATGATCATCAACCCGGCATGCTCCATCGTGTTCGAGATGGAGCGGGCAGAGGATGACGTGATGCATCGCCCGCCACGCGCGTTGGATGAGCGGCTATTCGGCGCCCGCAGCGTCGCGCTTGCACTACTCGAGGGAACAGGTTTGCTCGCTGCTGTTGCGGCGGTGTTCTTCCTGGGTCTGCGGGGCGGATTGTCCGCGCCCGAGGCGCGTGCGGCGGCCTTCGCCTGCGTTGTACTCGGCAACCTCGTGCTGATTGTCTCCAACCGTTCTGCCCGGCATGCCATCGTCCAGCTGCTGCTCATTCCGAATCGCGCGCAGTGGTGGGTGCTCGCCGGCGCCGTGGCGGCACTGGCGGCGGTGCTGTACATGCCGATATTGCAGGACATGTTTCACTTCGCGCCTGTCCATGCCGGGAGCCTGGGGGCGGTTGCACTCGCGGTGGGGATGGCAATACTCTGGTTTGAGGCGGTGAAGCTTTATTTCATGCGCGCGCGCCGCTGAAGGACGCGCGAGTCACCGTCGCGGCTGGTGTTTATCGGGTAAGCTTGCCGGCGGAGACAACATTACCTACGAGTGCACAAACAATGACCAGACATACGACAGGACAGGGATTTTCCGCCGACCGGCTGCAGGCGCTGACGCGGCGGATACAGATGGATGCTGATGCCCGGCTGATTCCCGGCGCAGTCATGCTCATCGCACGTGAGGGCAAGATTGCCTATGAAAGCGCGGTCGGCGCGCAGGATCCGGCGACCGGCGCGCCGATGGCAATGGACAGCATTTTCCGCATCTACTCGATGACCAAGCCCGTCGTATCGGTTGGCGTCATGATGCTGGTCGAGCAGGGCCGTTTGTTGCTGAGCGATCCGGTGTCGAAATTCTTTCCCGAGTTGCGACACCTGAAGGTGGGCGTGGAAACGGTCGGATCGGGTGGCGACCATGTGCTGGAACTGGAGGACACAGAACGGCCGATCACGGTGCAGGATTTGCTGCGTCACACCTCCGGGTTTACCTACGGCCTGTTTGGTGATTCGCTGGTCAAGGCCGAATACCGCAAGGCGGGCGTGGGAAACTATCGCGCCAGCAGCGACGAGTTCATCCGCACATTGGCGCAGCTGCCCTTGATGTATCAGCCGGGGACGGTATGGGAGTACGGCATGTCAACCGACGTGCTCGGCGTCTTGCTGGAGCGGCTGTCCGGCATGGCACTCGACGAATTCCTCGCGGAGCGCATCCTGCGTCCGCTCGGCATGCACGAGACCGGGTTCTGGGTAGAACCGCAGAACCAGCACCGCATCGCCGAGCCATATCCGGTCGATCCAGTCACCGGAACGGAAGTAAAGCTGCTGCAGCCGCGCCGGCGTCCGACTTTCCTCGGTGGCGGCAGCGGGCTCATGTCCACCGCGCACGACTACCTGCGCTTCGTGCAGATGCTGGCCAATGAGGGCGAGCTGGACGGCGTGCGCATCCTCGGCCGCAAGACCCTGCGTTTCATGACGAGCGATCACCTTGCCGGAATGCCCTACGCCAGGGACGGCCAGAGCTACCTGCCGGGCCCCGGGTACGGCTTCGGCCTTGGATTCGCGGTGCGCACCGATGAAGGCGCCGCGCCGATGCCCGGTTCGGTGGGCGACTTTACCTGGAGCGGGCTGGCCGGCACCTATTTCTGGATCGATCCGAAGGAGAATCTAGCAGGCATCTTCCTGATGCAGGCGCCGGAGCAGCGCAGCCATTACCGCCAGTTGTTCCGCAACCTCGTGTACGCGGCGCTGGAATAGCGTCAAGACAATGAGCTCAGTCATGGCGGACCAGGAACGCCTCCTTCTGCGGCAGCGCAGCCTCATCGATGCCTTTGCGGCCACGCTCGATGGCCAGCCGGTACAGGTCTTCGAGACGCATATCTCTTGCGTGGTGGTCGCCGAGGCCTACGCGTACAAGTTCAAGAAGCCGGTGCATTTCGACTTCGTCGATTTCTCCACACTGGATGCACGTCGCCATTACTGCGAGGAGGAAATGCGGCTCAATGGCCGGCTTGCGCCTGACATCTATCTTGGTGTCGTTGGGCTCTATGGCCCGCCCGACGGGCCGACTCTCGAAGGCACAGGCGCGCCAATCGAATACGCGGTGAAGATGCGCTCCTTCAGGCAGCAGGCGCTGTGGTCGTATCGCCTCGCGCACGGGCTGCTGGAGCCGGTCGAAGTGGATCGACTGGCAGATGCCATCGCAGGCTTTCATCGCACGACCGCGATTGCTTTTGCCGACAGTCCCTGGTGCACACTGTCCGCACTTCAGGACATCGCCGATGAAACAATGAACGTGGTTGCATCGCTCTCGCGCAGCGAAGAAGACAGACGGATGGCAGCGGCGCTGCAGGCCTGGGAGGCGGCACAGCGGGGCAGGCTCGCCGCAGTATTTGCGCAACGCAAGGCAAGCGGTGCGATCCGCGAATGCCATGGCGATCTGCATAGCGGCAATATCCTGACCATCGACGGCAAGGTGGAAGCTTTCGATTGCATCGAGTTCAATGACAATTTGCGCTGGATCGATGTGATGAACGACATCGCCTTTGCCTGCATGGATCTGCGCTTCCTGCAGCGCCCCGAACTTGCAGCGCGGTTCCTGAACCATTACCTTGAGTCATCCGGCGACTATGCGGGCCTGCAGGTGCTGCATTACTACGAGGTGCATCGTGCGCTGATCCGTTGCAAGGTTGCACTGCTGCGCGCGGAGCAGGAACAAGGGGGCGAAGCACAACGATGCAGGCAGCAGGCGCATGCCTATCTCGACTTTGCGCAACGGCGCGCGCAACGGAGCCGTCCTTCGATATTGTTGATGCACGGGTTCTCCGGGTGCGGAAAATCGAGCCTGTCCGCGCATCTGGCCGAAACGCTCGACGCGGTACGGATTCGCTCCGATGTGGAACGCAAGCGTATGCGCGGCATCGCCGCTACCGAACATCCGTCAGCCGACACCGGCCTGTACGCGGCTTCGGCGATCAGCGACACCTATCATCGGCTGCATGATCTGGCAGGGGAGATCGTGCGGGCCGGGTGGACTGTAATCGTCGACGCAACCTTCCTGAAAGCCGACGAACGCGCACATTTCCGGCAGCTGGCATACGAACTCGGGGTGCCGTTGTTCATCATCGACGTGCAAGCGAGCGAACCGACACTACGTGAGCGTATTGCGCGGCGGCAGCAGCTGGAGCATGACGCGTCGGATGCCGGAATGGATGTCTTGTTGCGGCAGCTCGGGAATCACGATCCGCTGGCGCATGAAGAACTGGTGCGGGTAATTCCCGTTGATACGGAAAAGGTGCGTTATGACGAGTCGGCAGCATCCATTGCGCGCCGGATAAGGGATTTCGATCACACTCCCTGACCGCAGCGCAGATATCGGATTCTCTCCTGGATTCCTATCGGATCACCAGCACCGGCACGTGCGAGCTTGCAATCACCTTTTGCGTCTCGCTGCCGGCAAACAGCTTGTTCAGTCCCTTGCGGCCATGCGTGGCCATCACGATGCTGTCGCATTGCAGGCGCTCGCATGCGCCGAGGATCTCGTCATGCGGATTGATGCCGCTGACGACGGCGGTTTCGCACGGTATGTTGGCTGCAGCCGCAAGCGCGGCAACCTTTTCCGCATGCTCTTCTGCGAGTGCGAGCGAATGGCGTTCGTATGCCACCGAACCGCCGCTGTACGGGCTCTCCGAGATCGGAGGAAAGGGATAGGGCTCCGAGACAGAGATGGCGACGAGCTTGCCGCCTGTCTGCCCTGCAAGTTCCACCGCTGCCTGCGCGGCCTTTTCGGAATGGGCGGAGCCGTCTGTTGCCACTAGTATTTTCTTGAACATGGGTATTTCCTCTCGCAATGATTTACCGGAGCCGGTGCTCTTCTTGGTGTGATCCTGATCTTGATGTACAGCCTGGGTTTTCGCTGGTTTCCCCGGGCGAATCGGCCAAGTATATCCAATGAAATCGTCGGGGCCGCAGGTCGCTCGCATCCAGCCTTGTCAGCGCCTTTCGGCTCATTTCCTGATTCATTGATTCAGGTCAATCGGTTCGCATCGCGATGCGACCACCATGGCCGGGACAGGCTTGATCGGTTATTGGTTTTACCTACAATGATTTTGTGGTTGACAAGGTTTTCGCCGGGCGCTGCATGCCCGACACGGCCCTGAAGCCTAGGCAAAACGTATCTGAAATGTGCCGGCGAGGCGCATAGAAGGTGAGGCGAAAAATGTTCAAGTGCATCCTGGTACCGACCGACGGTTCACCCTTGTCCGACAAGGCCGTCAATGCTGCAATGGAGTTCGCGAAATCGCAGGAGGCCAGAATCGTCGTCCTGTCGGTCGCAGAACCATATCCTTTCTCCCCGCTATCTGAAGTCGCCTTTACCGATGAGCGCCGTGTCTATGAGGACAAGGCGCGCGAGGTGGCCGAACAGCACGTGCAAAAAGTGCAGGCCGCAGCCAATGCGATGAACGTACCCTGCGAAGCGGTGGTCACCCAATCGTTCAGTCCCTTTGAAGACATCATCACTGCAGCCCGGGAGCACAACTGCGATGCGATTTTCATGGCGTCGCACGGGCGCAAGGGCCTGAGCAAGTTATTTGTAGGCAGCGAGACGCAGAAGGTATTGGCCAATTCGACGATACCGGTCATGGTGTTTCGCTAGATTATTTGGAGCGTGTTCATGCAAACGAGTAATTGGTCACAGGACATGTCCCTTGGCGTGCCCGAAATGGATCAGGCACACAAGGACTTCCTCGAAAAGTTGGCGACATTGCTGACCGTCTCCGACGAACAGTTCGGGCCTGCATTCCTGGCCCAGGTTGCGCGCATGGAGCACGACTTCCGTGAGGAAGAGGACCTGATGGAAGAACTTGATTATCCGGGAATCGCCGGCCATCAAGAGCAGCACGCTCGCATCCTCGGCACCTTGCACCAGGTGGCATCGCGCGTGATGGAGGGGGACATCGCGCTCGGACGCGAGGCGGTTGTGCTGTTGCCGCAATGGTTCGCCTTTCACTTGTCCACGATGGATACGGCGCTTGCATTCGCGCTGGATATCGACAGGGAGGAAAAGCATTCCGCCATGCAGACGACAAAGGAGGGCACCTAGTGTCCCGAGTTAGAAGTTCATTGAATTATTCTGCGTGTCAGTTGTCCGATGCATATTGGTTTTCATAGCGAGGACGGCATGGCAGGCAGACCGAAAGCCGAGTTGGTATTGAGCGCAACGGAACAAGAACAATTGCATGGGTGGGCGCGACGGCGCAAGACTGCGCAAGCGCTGGCCCTGCGTTCGCGCATCGTTCTGGAATGTGCCGGCGGAGCGGAGAACAAGGCGGTCGCGGTCAAGCTGGCG